>JALOOU010000012.1 GCA_025454255.1 Desulfobacterales bacterium
AGAGGTGCCGCAGGCTGTCGATCAGCGAAAACTCCTTGCCCAGCGTGTGCATGCCGCCGCTCGGCAGCCAGCGCAGCCAGATGCTGAAAATGATGATCAAAAGCAGCCCGGAGTAGAACACCGGCATGGACCGGCCGACATAGGCGAGGGTCGTGGTGATGTGGTCGAAAACCGAGTACTGCCGGGTGGCCGAGAGGATGCCCGCCGGGATGGCGATGACCAGCGCCACGATCAGGGAGATCCCGGTCAGATAGATCGTGTTGGGCAGCCGGTCCCATATTTCGACCAGGACCGGCCGCTTGGTGGAGAAGGAGTAGCCCCAGTCCCCCCGGACGAAGTTCTTGAGCCAGGCCCCGTACTGCACGTGGATCGGGCGGTCCAGGCCCATCTCCTGCCGCAGCCGCTCGATGTCCTTCTGGGAAATCTCGGGATTGTTCTCGTAGGCCGCCAGGGGCCCCCCCGGCAATAGCTGCATGAGGAAGAAGGTGGCGAAGGTGATGATGAGCAGCACCGGGACCACCGACAGCAGGCGGCGCAGGATGAAGGTGTATTTCATGCGGAAACCGTGAGCCGGCAGGCGGCGCCCCATGCCGAGGGCGCCGCCCGGTTCAAGCGCAAGACGACGACTACTTCTTGTCCCAGTCGGCGATGTTCCAGGTTTCGACGGCATCGATGATGCCGTTGCCGTTGGGGATCCAGCCCGTCACACTGCTGCGGAAGCCGTGCACGGTCAGCCGCTGATAGAGATAGATGTGGGGCACGATCTCATAGATCCGCTTCTGGGCCATGCGATAGGCGTTGGCGCGCTCGGCCATGCCGATGGACTTGCCGCCGGCGTCGATCCATTTGTCCAGCTCGGCGTCGCGGTGGCGGGTGTAGTTGTAGCCGCTGCCGCCGTTGGCCTCGGTCGGGATGTTCTAGCCGAAGAGGACCGAGGAGGGGACGTTTTCGATGAAGAACTCGACGCCGATGCGCTTCATCTGGTCGACCAGCACCTGCTGCACCATCTCGCGCAGCTTGTTGCCGGTGGTGGTGGTGATCTTCAGCCGCAGCCGCTTGCCCTCCTTCTGGCGGATGCCGTCCGCGCCTGCCTTCCAGCCGGCATCGTCGAGGAGCTTCTTGGCCTTTTCGGGGTCGTAGGCCACCGGCTTGATGTCGGGGTTGGCGGCCCAGCCGAGGGGGATCTCGGTCGTGCCCGGCTTGGCCTTGCCGAAGAGCAGCTTGTCGACGATCGCCTTGCGGTCGATGCCGCAGTCGAGGGCCTGGCGCACCTTCGCATCGCCCAGAATCGGGTGCGGGTAGTCCGGGTTGCCGTTGTTGGGCGGTGTGGGGATGCTGTGGTTGAGGATCAGCCGCTCGGAGGTGAGCGAGTTGGAGAGGCACAGGGCCAGGTTCGGGTTGTTCTCCATCATCGGGATCTGGGCTTCGATCAGGTCCCACACCCCGTCGATGTCGCCCGCCTGCAGCTGGGCGATGCCGACCTCGCGGCTGGGGATGAATTTGAAGAAGAGTTTGTCGATTTTTACTTTGCTCGCGTCGCGGTAGTGGGGGTTCTTGGCCATGGCGATATAGTTGCCCGAGGCCCACTCGGTCACCATGAAAGGCCCGGTGCCGACCGGCTTGCGGTTGTAGGGGGCGTCGTTCATGTTGTCCAGGCCGCCCAGGACGTGCTTGGGCAGCACCGGGGCGAAGCGGGTCAGATAGGGCGCGTAGAACTCCTTGTACTTGACGACCGCCGTGTGCTCATCCGGGGTCTCCACCGCCTGGATCAGATCGTAGCCCGACTTGCTCTTCACCAGGTTCTTCGGGTTGACGATCGCCTCCCAGGTGAACTTGACGTCGGCTGAAGTGAAGGGGGCCCCGTCGCTCCACTTGACCCCCTTGCGCAGCTTGTAGGTGATGGTCAGGCCGTCCTTGGAGACCCCGCCGTTCTCGACCGTGGGGATCTCAGCGGCAAGCACTGGAAAATACTCGCCCTTTTCGTTGACGTCGATCAGATATTCCGCGAAGGGCTTGTGAACGTAGGTGATGACGGTTTGAACGCCGATGTAGGTGTTGAGGGTTTCGGGTTCCTGGTAGACGCCGAGCGTGATGGTCTTTTCGGCCCCGGCAACGGGGCTCACGCCGAGGGCGATGAGGGTGAAAATCAGCAGTGCGCAGCCTTTTCGGATCATAAAACACCTCCTATGGCAGTTGAATGCGGATGGGGGTTTTGAGAATCCCGACTGAAACCGCGCATCACCTCCTTTCCGAAACGGCCCCAGTTAAAAACAGAATTCGGAACCTGAGTCAAGCGCCAAATAGGGGCGGCCGGGCGGAGCGCACTTTAAAGCGAGCGGTTCTGTGGCCGGCGTCTTGACAGGGCCAATGAATAAGGATAGTCGGCGTATGGTTGCGACATCCGTATCGGCCCGGATATCCGCAGGCCCGGGGGACCCATTGATGCACAATGCCCAAGACCTGCTGCTGGACGTCAACGGTCTGAAAACGCACTTTTTCTCCGAAGACGGCGTTTCGCCGGCCGTCGACGGGGTTGATTTCCATGTGCACCGGGGGGAGACCCTGGGCGTGGTGGGCGAGTCCGGCTGCGGCAAGAGCGTGACGGCGCTCTCCATCATGCGGCTCATCCCGAACCCGCCCGGCCGGATCGTCGCGGGCCGCATCCTCTTCGAGGGGCGAAACCTCCTGGAGCTCTCCGCCGATGCGATGCGCAAAGTCCGGGGCAACCGCATCTCGATGATATTTCAGGAGCCGATGACCTCCCTGAACCCCGTCTATTCGATCGGCGACCAGATCTCCGAGGCCCTCAAGCTCCACCAGCGCCTCTCCGCCCAGGAGGCGCTCGCCCGCGCCCTGGAAATGCTCAAACGGGTGGGCATCCCCGCGCCGGAGCGCCGCGCGCGCGAATACCCGCATCAGCTCTCCGGCGGGATGCGCCAGCGGGCCATGATCGCCATGGCCCTCTCCTGCAACCCGGGCCTGCTCATCGCCGATGAGCCGACCACCGCCTTGGACGTCACCATTCAGGCTCAAATCCTCGACCTGATGGGGGACCTCAAAGCCGAGCTGGAGACGGCGATCATTCTGATCACCCACGATTTGGGGGTTATTGCGGAAAGTTCCGCCCGGGTGGTGGTAATGTATGCCGGCAAAGTGGTCGAAGAGGCGGGGGTGATCCCCATATTCGAAAGCCCTCTGCACCCGTACACCGCCGGGCTGCTGGAGTCGATTCCCCGGATCGATCAGCGCAAGCCGCAAAAAGGGCGGCTCAAGGAGATCAAAGGCGTGGTTCCCATCCCGTCCCTTCTGCCCTCCGGATGCGCGTTTCACCCGCGCTGCCCGCAGGCGATGAAACCATGTGCGCACGAGACCCCCGAGCTTAAGGCCGTGGCCGAGGGGCATAAGGTGCGCTGCTGGCTGCACGCGTAGGTCTTCACTTGCAGAACAGGCGAAACTTATCAAGGGTCTCGAAATTGTCAGGACATTGCCTAAAAATCCCTCCTAAGCCCCCTTTGCCAAAGGGAGGGATCGCCCCTCTTCGACAAAGAGGGGCCAGGGGAGATTTTGGGAACGATGTCAATTCAATTTCGAGACGATTGATCGCAGCAGGCGCATACCAGGTTCAACGGTACCCGGCCGGGAAAGCTCGAAAACCAGTTCAACCGCTGAGCCGCTGAACCGGGAGCCCTTCAACCCCCAAGGCAGAAGCGCCGCACCCCCAAAAATGAATGGTTCGGAAAAAACCAGACGAGACCGCCCATGAGCCAACCGTTGCTCGAAGTCAACCGCTTGAAAAAACATTTCCCCATCAAAGGCGGGTTTCTCCAGCGGGCCGTCGGGCATGTGCACGCGGTGGACGGGGTGAGCTTCCACCTCGACCCGGGCGAGACCATCGGGCTGGTGGGGGAGAGCGGCTGCGGCAAATCGACCACCGGAAGGCTGATATTGCGTCTCATCAAACCCACCAGCGGCGAGATCCGTTTCAACGGCCAACAGATCAGCCGCCTCGACCGCCGCCGGATGAAGGCCGTGCGCCGCGACATGCAGCTGATTTTCCAGGACCCGTTCGCATCGCTCAACCCCCGGCTGACCGTCGGCGGCATCGTGGCCGAAGCGTTCAAGATCCACGGCGTGGCCTCCGGGGCGGAAATCGAGGACCGTACGGCGGACCTGCTGAAACGGGTCGGCCTCCACACCGAGCACCTGCGCCGGTACCCGCATGAATTCAGCGGCGGCCAGCGCCAGAGGATCGGCATTGCGCGCGCCCTGGCCCTCAACCCCAAGCTGATCATCGCCGACGAACCGGTTTCGGCGTTGGATGTCTCCATCCAAGCCCAGGTCATCAACCTGCTGCAGGACCTCAAGGGCGAATTCCAGCTCTCCTACATCATCATCGCCCACGACCTGAGCGTGGTCGAATACATGAGCGACCGGGTGGCGGTGATGTACCTGGGCAAGATCGTGGAGATGGCCCCGGGCGCAGCGCTCTACAGCCACCCCAGGCACCCCTACACCGAGGCGCTGCTCTCGGCCATCCCCATCCCGAACCCGCGCCTCGAAAAAAAACGCCGCATTCTGCAGGGCGACGTCCCCAGCCCCATCAACCCGCCCCCGGGGTGCCGGTTTCACACCCGCTGCAGTTATCGTCGTTCCGACTGCGAACGGTTCGAGCCCGAGTTGATAGACATCGGCGGCGGTCATCACGCGGCCTGCCCGGTGAGGGCCGGCGGGAGTTTCCTGGAAGAGGCCTCGGCGGCGTCCGCCTGAGGGCCTTGGCAGGGAGGAGCATCTACTGCATGGCGCCAAACGACGATCGATTTTTGCACGACCTCGAGGCCATCGTCAATGTGGACAGCGGCAGCGGCCATGCGCCGGGGCTCTCGGCCGTGGCCGCGTTTTTTCAGCAGCGATTCGACCGCCTGGGGTGGCAAACCCGCCGCCTCGAGTTCGAGGCCGGTGCGGTTCCCTGCCTGGAGGCAACCAACCGCCGCGACCGCCCGACGGAGGAGCGGTTCGATTTCCTCTTTCTCGGCCACATGGACACCGTCTTCCCTCAGGGGACGGCGGCCCGCCGGCCGTTCAGCATCCGCGACGGCCGGGCGTGGGGGCCCGGGGTGTGCGACATGAAGGGCGGCCTCGTGACCATGCTCCACGCGGCGGAAGCGGCCGAGCGGGCCGGCATCGCCGGCAAGCTCTCCCTGTGCATGGCCTTCAACAGCGACGAGGAGGTGGGTTCCAAAGGCTCGCGCCGCTGGTTCGAGGCCCTGGCGGCAAAAAGCAAACGCGTGCTGGTGTTCGAGCCCTGCCGGGCGACGGGCCATCGGGTCCTGCAGCGCAAGGGGGTCGCCGATTACGAACTGATGTGCCACGGCCGCGCGGCCCATGCCGGAGTCGAGCCCGACAAGGGCGCCAACGCGATTCTCGAACTGGCCCATCAGGTGCTGGCGGCGAGCGGTTTCGCCAGACCCGCGGAGGGCACCACCGTCAACGTGACCACCATCTCCGGCGGCACGGCCGGCAATGTGATCCCGGATTTCGCCAAGGCGGGCTTCGACGTGCGGGTGGCCACGGCGGCCGAGGCCCGGCGCATCTCAGAGTGCTTTCGCGCCATCGCCGCCGGCAACCGCGAGAACGGGGTGCGCGTGGAGGTACAAGGGGAGATCAACCGCATGCCCATGGTCCCCAGCGATGCGACGCTTAAGCTCTGGGAGCGGATCGCCGCCATCGGCTCAGCCCTGGGCCTGGAGATGAAGCTGATCAGCACCGGCGGGGGGTCCGACGGCAACTTCACGGCGGCCATGGGAATCCCCACCATCGATGCCATGGGGCCCCAAGGCGGCCGCGCGCACAGCGAGGAGGAGTACCTGATCCTGGGGAGCGTAGCGCCCAATCTGCGATTGATCGTCGAAATCCTGCGCGCGGCCGCTGAAAATCGGCTGCCCTGAGCGGAGCGCGCGGATAGGCTTTTCTTCACCGCGATTTTCTGCTAAAGAAACGCGGATACGAATGTCACGCAACCGCCTGTGAAAGGAGTGGAGTCCATGCGCAACCGAGTCGTCTTCCTGAGTGTGCTGGTGTCGGGATTCGTCCTGCTGGGGGTGATGCAGGGTTTTTCCAGCCAGGCCAAAAACGGAGAATCCTGCTTCGGGGAGGAGACCTATCTGCTCTCAGCACCCGAAGGCGTCGAGGCCAAACGCTCTCCGGTCAAGTTCAAGCATTTTGCTCACTTCGACTTTGCCTGCGTCAAGTGCCACCACACGTTTGACGGCTCCGAGCCGCCCATGGGCTGCAGCGTTTCCGGCTGCCACGATCAAACCGAGGCCACCATCGAGCCCGGCAAATCCGATTCCTGGGACGACAACATGTACTTCAAGACCGCCTATCACAAAACCTGCTGGCTGGGCTGCCACAAGGAGGTCAGGGCGAAAACCTGGGAGCTGCGCCGAGCGGGCAAGGCAAGCAAGGCCCAACTCGCCAAAATGCCCCCGACCACCTGCGACGGGTGCCATCTGCCGCAGGGGCGTTAGCGGCCCGAATAAGGAAGCCGGTCGGCGATTCGTTCCGACGCGCTAGAGCCGATGCGACAGCATCGGATCACGGTTGCGGGCAGGGCGGTACGCCCCGCCGTCACAGACAAGGGTATGCAACCGGCTCTAACCTCAGCGGCCCGGGAGCACTCCCGGGCCGCATTCGCCAGGGACCGGCACTGCCGTCTGCGGCCGGCCGGCGCTGCGGCCATTCGGCTTGCGCCGCCCCGCGTGGACGCATTTCGATCTATGCCACGGTGTAAGCCCCGGTACCGACCGCGATCAGCTGCCGCTCGTCGTTGTGCAGTTCCATTCGGGTCACGGAGACCTTTTTGCCCGTGCGCAGGACATAGCCCGTGGCGATGAAATGCCTGCCGATCCCCGGCCTCAGGTAGTCCACCCGGAGGTCGATCGTACCGATCCGCGCAAATCGCTCGGCCATTGCCTGCAGCGGCTGGCCCTGGAGGCTCTTCAGCACGCTTAGGAAGGCGACCAGACCGCCCATGAAGTCCAGCGTGCTCGATATGACCCCACCGTGCAGCGAGCCGCGGATGAAATTGCCGATCAACTGCTCCTGCATGCTCAGGCGCACGGTCGGGTGGTCGAGATCCAGCGACTCGACCGTCAGCCCCAGGACCTGGTTGAAGGGGATCTTTTCGGTGACGTCATGGACGACGCTCAAAATGTCGGCGAAGTCGTGCGGTTTGTTCATCGCTGGGCCACCCTGTGCCGTGCGGTTGATCGGCGCTCAAAACTCCGGTTGCGTGCGTCTGCACCCGGCAGACTAACAGGTGCTTCCCATCAAAGTCAAACTTGCGCCGCATAGGGATACCCCATGACGATCACGACCATCATCGAACCTTTCAAAATCAAGGCGGTCGAGCCCCTGCGGATGACAACCCGGCCGGAGCGCCAGGGCATTCTCGCGCAGGCGGGCTACAATCTCTTCGGCGTGCGCGCCGAGCACGTGCTCATCGACCTGCTGACCGACAGCGGCACCTCGGCCATGAGCGCCGCACAGTGGGCCGGAATTCTCGACGGGGACGAGTCCTACGCCGGCGCCCGCAGCTTCTACCGCTTCGAGCGGGTGGTGAAAGAGCTGACCGGCTTCAAGCACATCATCCCCACCCATCAGGGGCGAGCGGCCGAAAAGATCCTCTTCGCGATCGTGGGCGGCGCGGGCAAACTGATCCCCAGCAACAGCCATTTCGACACCACCCGGGCCAACATCGAGGTGAGCGGCGCCGAGGCCGTGGACCTGCCGGTCAAAGAGGCGCTGACGCCGTCGCTGGTCCAAGACTTCAAGGGCAACATGAACATCACCGGCTTGGAGCGCCTGCTCAAGCAGAAAGGCCGCGAGCAGGTCCCGCTGGTGATGATGACCGTCACCAACAACTCCTGCGCCGGACAGCCGGTCTCCATGGGCTGCATCCGCCGGGTGTCGGAGCTTTGCCGCTCCTACCGGATACCGTTCTTCATCGATGCCTGCCGCTTCGCTGAAAACGCCTGGTTCATCAAAACCCGCGAGCCGGGGTGCAAGGGCCGCTCCGTGAAACAGCTGGCCCAGGAGATGTTTTCCTATGCCGACGGCTGCACCATGAGCGGCAAGAAGGACGGGCTGGTCAACATCGGTGGGTTTCTGGCCGTCAACGACGACGATTTGGCCCAACAGGCGCGCAACATCCTGATCGTGACCGAGGGGTTCCCGACTTACGGCGGGCTGGCCGGCCGCGACCTGGAGGCATTTGCCCAGGGGCTTGAAGAGGTTTTAGACGAGGACTACCTGCGGTACCGCATCCGCTCGGTTGCCTACGTGGTGGACAAACTCGACGCCATGGGGGTGCCGGTGTTCAAACCGGCCGGCGGGCATGCGGTCTACCTGGATGCCGCCGCTTTTCTGCCGCACATCCCGCCCCGCCATCTCCCCGGTCAGGCGCTGGCCTGCGCCCTGTACCTGGAGGGCGGGATCCGCGCCTGCGAGATCGGCAGCGTCATGTTCGGCAGGACGGACCCGGCGGGCGGGCAATTCCAGCCGGCGCCGATGGAGCTGGTGCGCCTTGCCATCCCACGCCGGGTCTACACCCAGAGCCACATGGACTATGTGGTCGAGTGCATCGGCGAGCTGTTTTCCCGGCGCGACGGCATTCGGGGAATGCGCATCGTCGCAGAGCCGCCGCTGCTGCGCCACTTCACGGCGGTCTTCGAACCCCTCTGACACGCGCCGGCGGCGGCTACGCCGGCCTCGTTTGGCGGGCTGCTAAAAGCTGAGCACCGTGCTCGTGCAGGCCAGATCGATCATCTCATCGCCCTTGGCCAGACGGGCCCCTCTGACAAGGTCGGCCTCTGCGATCTGACGGGTGACGGCGCACGGGGTGCACACCAGAATCGGCACCTCCCACTCCTGCAGGAAAGCCAGGTGGTCGTCGGCCGAGTCGCCGGTGGCGGCCCGCATGTGCTGGATGAGCCCTTTTTTGGCCAGGTAAACACCCTCGTCCAGAAGGAAGACCGCTACCTTCTTGCCTTTTTTCTGAGCCACCACGGCGAAAAACAGGGCGCGGGTCGCACGGTTGGGGTTGTCCGTACCGCAGGAGAGCATGACGAGAACTTTGTCGTTCATAGGGTCCTCTTTCCTGAAAGCACGTTTGATGCAGCCGTTGCGCCCCGCTTGGCGCACGGCGGGTCCTCTGCCCACCGGCCGCAGCTCATCTCTCCGGCCCGCTCAGCACTTCGGAAATCCGGGGGTGATAGGATCGGTTGCGGCCGTATTTCCAAGCGGCGTACTTTCTGATCAGCAGGAACGAAACCACAACGAAGGAGAGGCCCGCCGCGACGGCCGACAGATCGGTGTTGTGGAAAGGGTCGATGGCACTGCCGAGCAGGGCCCCGAGCAGCAGGGCGAACACGGGGACGATGTAGAGGATGAAGGAGGCCTTGACCTCGCCTGCGACGCGATAGGTGATGCGCACCTTTTGGCCGGCGGCGGCACCGAGCGTGTTGTCGGCAGCGACCACCATCCAGTCCTTGCCGAACGGGCTGCAGAGCCCCGCGCAGGAGCAGGCGGCGCACTGCGAGCTGCGCTTCATTCTGACCTGGGCCGTGCGGCCGTCGGTCGCCACGATCTCGCCGAATTCGATCCGCTCCTGGCTCATGGGGTGCCGACGAGCGCTAGGCCGCCTTTTTTTTCGAGTCTCGGGTCAGCACCACCGCCTGGATAATGCGGGGGATGCACTTCTCAAAGCAGAGCCCGCATCCGGTGCACTTAGCGGGGTCCACCACCGCAAGGAACTTTTCGATCGTGACGGCCTTTTCGGGGCAGACTTTCTTGCAAAGCCCGTCCCCGAGGCACCCCACCGTGCAGACATCCTTGACCGCCCGGCCGACATCATGGGAGCTGCAAAACGTGGCGGCTTTCTGGGAAACCGGGATCAATTTGGGGATGTGCCGCGGACAGATTTGAGCGCAACTGCCGCAGCCCGTGCACAGCTCCGTGTTCACCACGGGCAGGCCGTTTGGGCCCATATGCATGGCGCCGAAGAAGCAGGCCCGCACGCATGTGCCCAGGCCCAGGCACCCGTAGCGGCAGGCTTTGTCCCCGCCGGAAACCTCCTGGGCCGCGCGGCAGTCCTGGATCCCCATGTAGGTGAATTTTCGTTCGGCGGCAGCGGCGTCGCCCTGGCAGAAGATCTGGGCCACCTGCCGCTCCTGCGTGTCGACGGAGATGCCCAGCATGGCGGCGATCTCCTGGGCCAACTCGTCGCTTGCGGCCTTGCACGCATTGGCCGGGGCGTTTCCCTGCACGATGGCCGCGGCCAGGTCCGTGCATCCGGCGTAGCCGCACCCCCCGCAGTTCGCTCCGGGCAGAATGTCCGACACCTGCCCGATGCGCGGGTCGACATGAACGTAGAAAATCTTCGCCGTCACTCCCAGGATGAGGCCGGCCAGCATCCCGATGGCGCCCACGGTGAGAATTGCGGTAAGGACAGATTCCATTTTCGCATCCTCGCGAGGTTAAACCATTCCCAGAAGCCCGGCGAAGCTCAGCCCCATCATGCCGGCGGTGATCAGGGTGATGGGAACACCCCGCAGCAGCTGGGGGACGCGCCCCGTGGCATCCATGCGCTCGCGCAGGCCGGCCATGAAGAGCAGAACCAGAGCAAAGCCGACCGCAGAGGCCAGGGAAAAGACCAGAGTTTGCATGAAGGAGTGCTCTTCCTTGATGTTCAGCACGGAGACGCCGAAGACCATGCAATTGGTCGTGATCAAGGGCAGAAAGATCCCCAGCGCCCGATAAAGCGGCGGCGCCACTTTCTGCATCAGGATCTCCACGAATTGGACCAGGGCCGCTATGACTAAAATGAAGACCAAGGTCTGCAGGTATTCGATCTCAAGCACTTCCAGGATGGTTTTTTGAATGATCCAGCAGGTGGTCCCGGCCATGGTTGCCACGAAGACCACAGCGGCCCCCATGCCCAAAGCGCTTTCATAGGAGCTGGTGACGCCCACGACCGGGCAGTTGCCCATGAAGCGGATCAGGACGATGTTGTTGATGAACATCGCCGCGACAATCATCAACAGGTAGTCTTGCATGTCAATCTCCTCGAAAGGCTCCGGCTATCGGGCAATGATCACGCTCTCTTCTTTTCGATGCGGGCCGAGATGAGGTTCATGATTCCCAGAATCAAACCGAAAATGACGAAAGCCCCCGGCGGCCGGAGCAGAAAGCCGAACCCGGGGTAGGCCTCGGGCAGGATCGGCATGCCGAGCCAGGTTCCGCTGCCCAGAATTTCCCGAATGCTGGAAATTACAACGAGCGAGAGGGTAAACCCCAGCCCCATTCCCAGGCCGTCTGAAAGCGAAAGCAGTATCGGGTTTTTGCGCGCAAAGGCTTCCGCACGGCCCAGAACGATGCAATTGACCACAATCAGCGGAATCCAGATGCCCAGGACCAAAAAGAGCGGGTAGAAATAGGCCTGCATCACCAATTCGACGATCACGACACCCGTGGCGATGATGCTGATGAAAACGGCGATGCGCACTTTGTCCGGAACCACATTGCGCACGGCGGATACCAAGACGTTGCTCATGCACAGCACGAAGACCACGGCAAAACCCATGCCCAGCGCGCTTTCCACTTTGGTGGAAACGGCCAGCGCCGGACAGATGCCCAGGGCAAAGCGCAAGGGGGCGATCTCTTTCCAGAAGCCTTTGGTAAACTCGTTTACGACGCGAGCGGCCATGGCACCGGGCCTCCTCTTCTATAACCCCAGCTGAGACTTGACGTTCTGATAGAGTTCGACCCCTCTGGTCACGGCCGCACTTACGCCGTTGGAGGAGACCGTAGCTCCGGAGATGGCCTGAATCTGACCGCCGGCGGCGGCCAGGTTGAAATTGGCGCTCACGGGCTTGTTTGCAAACTGGGCGGGAAAAGCAGGGTCGTCGACTATCTTGGTGCCCAACCCCGGCGTTTCGGACTGGGTGGTCACCGCGACGGCTTGCACCTCGTCCTGCTGCGGGTCGATGGCGATCATCACGCCGACCGGGCCGCCGTATCCGGGGCCGCTTGCCTCGAAGGCCAGGCTCTTCACGGTGCCGCCTTTTTTAGCCAGGAAGAAGGTCGTTTTCACATCGCGCCCGCGGGCATCCTTGCCGGTTACGACCTGAAGGCGATCGGATATGGGGTCGTTGTCATAATCGGCGAGGATCTTTTTCAACGCCGGCTCCTTGATGAATTTGATCTGCTGATAGTCGATCTGCTCTCGGGTGGCCAGCTTGACAGCGGCCAGGCCGCCGGCACAGACCGAGGTCACAATCGTCAACACCACCACCATTTGGATAAGTTCTCGCAGCGTCACGGGAATCCAACCTCCTGTGGACAAGGCGACAAGCGCAGCGGACGCCGACCCACGGCGAACGAGACGGGCGCCCCAAGCGCTTCGGAGGGCTTCCGCCCCCCCGGACTAAAACTGCACCTGCCTATGGCTGCCGAACTTCGACCCGAAAACCTTGGGGCGAAGCTTGTCGAAAAAGGGGGTCAGCATGCTGACCATGAAGACGGCGAAGTAGGCCCCCTCCGGCCATTGGGACCACAGTCGGATCGCCATGGTCATCACCCCGCAAACCAGGCCGAAGAGCGCCATGCCGGTTTTGGTCACCGGCGAGGTCGTCCAGTCGGTTGCCAGGAAGAAGGCCCCCAGCAGGCTGCCGCCGGCCAGCAGATGGAACAGGGGGCTGGCATAGGTTTCCGGATCGATCAGCCAGAAAACGGCCGCGAAACCGGCCAAGCCGGACAGGAAACCGGCGGGGATGATCCAGGAAATCTTGCGTCTCAGGACCAGAAACAGGCCGCCGAGCAGCAGGGCCAATTTGGAAACCTCACCGATGGTTCCAGTGATCAGCGTGGATCCCAGGAAGAGATCCTGGAGCGGAAAGGTCTCGTCCAGGAACTCCGCCCCCTTGTCCTTGAGTTCCAGGAGGGGTGAGTTCTGGGTCATCATCATGTCCGAGGTCGGGACCGGATAATCCCCCACGAGCCCGGGGTAGGAGAGCAGCAGCGCCACATAGGCGATGAGCACCCCGTTGAACGGATTGCATCCCAGCCCGCCGTAGACGTGCTTTCCCAGGAGCAGCATGACCAGGGTGCCCAGCACCACCACCCACCAGGGGACGGTGGCCGGCAGCAGCATGGCCAACACCAGGCCGCCGGCTGCCGCGCTCAGGTCCCCGATCGACAGGCTTCGTTTGAATAGCTTCTGCAAAACCGCATCCCAAAAGACCGCAGACCCCATGGCGATGGCGGCCACTCTCAGCGTGTCGGCTCCGAAGACCAGAAACGCCGCGGCCACGGCCGGAAGCAGCGCAATGATCTGGTGGAGCATCATGTCCCGCACGGAATTGCCGGAGTGGATATGCGGCCCTACCGCAACGACGAATCCGGGCTCTTTCATACGCCCTTCCTTTGGGCCATGAGCTGCCCTTTTGCAAACTGGATGAACTGAACCATGGGGATGCGAACCGGGCAAAGATAGGTGCAGCAGCCGCATTCGATGCAGGCGAAGAGGTCGTGCTGCGCTGCTTCGGCGAGCCTTCCTTTTTCGGAAAACCCCGAAATCAGAAACGGCATCAGCCGCATGGGGCACACCTCCACGCACCGGCCGCATTTGATGCAGACCGCCTCCTCCAATTTCACCACTTCGCTGCGGCCTTGAACGAAAACGCCCGCGAACTCCTTGGTAACCGGCTGATCCAGGCCGGATAGGGCCGTTCCCGTCATCGGCCCGCCCGCCAGTATTTTGCCGCCCGGCTCCGGGGTGATGCGGCAGTGTTCGAGGACAGCGCGGATGGGGGTGCCGATGGCGACCCGCAGGTTCTTGACGTGGCCCTTGCCGGTGGCCACGCTGATGAAGCGCTCCACCACGGGTTGGCCGCGTCCAACGGCAGCCATGGCTTCGACATCGACCAGGAGGGCCCCGATATCGGTGATGCGCACCCCCAGTGAATAGGGGATCTCCACGTTAAGCGCCCTTTGGACAAGCAGGTAGTCCACCGCTTGCGGGTATCTGTTGCGCAGCGGCAGGATTTGAACTGCGCCGCTGAAAGCCCGGGTGGCTGCAGCGATGGCCTCTGCGGCGTTGGCGTCGACCGTCAGGATGACCCGGCCGAGGTCGAGGATCTTCTTGAGGGCGTCGATGCCGGCGGCAATGGCCTCCGCCTGCTCCAGCAGCAGCCTGGCGCGGCTGGAAAGCAGCGGTTCACCGTCCAGCGCGTTGACGATCAGCGTGCCGACCTTGCGGGATCTGGCTTCTTCCAATTTGGCGGCCAGGGGATCGGTCTTATGGTCAAAACAGACGACACCCGCCTGCTGCACGGCAGCGAGCGGATCCGTGTCTGCAGGGATCTCGCACGGGTTTGCCGCGCCGTCGGATTCGATCACCACCGCGGGGACCATGCGCCCGTGAAAATCCTGAAACGCCTTGATGAGCTCCGTAACGACGCCCGAGATCGGCGCATGGATCGAGGCCCCGTTCGGCCGGGGGCTCTCGCCGATGATCTGGCCGGCGAGGACCACGTCATTTTTCTTGACCCTAAGTGCGCAAACGCCGCTGCGGTCCTGCTGCAAGGCAACAGTGACCACTGAAGGCGTGGGAAGGTCTTCAAACGGGCTCGAAAGACCATCAAGGGGATGGGAAAAACGAATCCCGCCCCTCATTTTGCCTGGTCGCATATGGCGCCATCCTCGCAAAAGTAAAAAGTAACCGGCTGCCGAGACAGCCTCTCGAATAGGCGAAAGGTTTCATCAAATGGCTTTTTCCGGTTTTTGTCAATGATAAATTGAGCGGAGGCGCAGGCCGATGAGGGCTGCGCCGCGCAGGCGGGGGGCGCTGTTTAAACTTCCGCCGGGAAGCGCTCTGCCTGCCCCCGCGACTCGGGGGGTCGATGCCCGGCCGGAACAATCTCGACCGTGCCCGAGCGGCATGCCCCCACCGGCACGCAGGAGGCTTTCCCGGTGGGCGCGGGGCACGCGGCGCCCTCCGGATGTTATCAAACGGCGGCCGGCTTCATGGCGGCGCGCTTCTTCTGCAGAAACCACACCAAGGCAAAACCGGCCAGTCCGAGCGTGTCGCTGACGAGGCCGGGCTTCACTAGGGAGACAGCCACCGCGATGAGGATGATCCGCTCATACCAGGTGTCGTCGTCGAGCAGGAATCCTTGCATGCCGGCGGCCAGCGCATACATGCCGAGCGATGAAGTGACGAAGATCCAGACCGCCTCCAGCACGCCGAAAAGCCCGGGGGCAAGCCCGATCAAGAGCATCTGCGGAGCGGTGATGAACATGTAGGGCAGAAGGAAGGTCCGCATGTCGAGTTTAAACGACTCGATGCCCGTCTTGAAGGGGTCGGCCCCGGCGATCCCGGCGGCCGCATATGCGGCGATGCATACCGGCGGGGTGCCGTCCGCTAAAATACCGAAGTAAAATACGAAAAGATGCGCTGCAATCAGCGGCGTGTCCGGCTTCAAGGCGATCAGGGCCGGCGCCATAATCGTTGCCATGATGACATAGTTGGGGGTCGTCGGCACCCCCATGCCGAGAATCAGGCAGGCTATCATGGTGAGGATCATCGCCAGGTAGACGTTTCCGTAGGAGAGCTCGACGATGATGTTGGTCATGTTGAGACCCGCACCGGTCAGGCTCACCATCCCCACCACCATTCCGGCGCAGGCGCAGGTGACCCCGATAGCCGCCATGGACCGGGCCGCGCTGAACATGGCATCGATCAGCTTGCGCAGGCTCTCCTTGATCGGCTCCCAGGAGGTGGACGGAGCGCCGTCGGTCTCCGGCCGGATCCACCCGGCGCTGATCAGGGCGCTGCGCAAGATGAAGATGAAGCCGGCCGTTCCGATGGCCATGGCGGCTGAGGTGAGCGGCGTCAGCCGCTGGACGATCAGCGCATGCAGCAGAACGAAAACCGGGACGAGAAAGTGAAGGCCGCTCACCAGCGTGGGGAAAAACTTCGGCAGTTGGCTGCGCGGCATCCCCATGAACCCGTGTTTGGTAGCCAGCAGATGCACGGCCCCCAGCAGCGCCAGCTGGTCGATCACCGCCGGCAGCGCGGCGGCAATGCACACATGCAGATAGGGGATGCCCAGGAATTCGGCCATGACAAAAGCGGCCGCCCCCATGACCGGCGGCATGATCTGCCCGTTGCCGCCGGCCGCGGTGTCGATGCCGCCCGCGACCTCGGGCTTGAAGCCCACCTTCTTCATGAGCGGGATGGTCAGGGTGCCGATCGTAGCGGTGTTGGCCACCCCGCTGCCGGATATGGTGCCCATGAAGGCGCTGGCGATGACGGCCACTTTGGCCGGTCCGCCGCGGGTGTGCCCCACGACGGACATGGCCAGGCGCATCAAGAACTCGCCCGCACCGGTCCGTTCGAATATCGCCCCGAACAGCACAAAGGCAAATACGAACGTGGAGGAGACCCACAGCGGGATCCCGAAGATGCCCTCGCTGGTCAGGTAGAGATGATCCACGATGCGCCGGAACGAGTAGCCCCGATGGGCCAGGATGCCGGGCACATATGGCCCCAGAAGGCCGTAGAGGATGAAAATGCTGGTGACGATCACCAGCGGAAGGCCAACGGCCCTGCGCGTGGCCTCTAAGATCAAAACAATGGCCGTGACCCCCATGACAAGGTCCAGCAGCGTCGGAGCGCCAATCCGCTGGACGAGCTGCTCGTAGAAGAGCGCGACATAGATCACTGCCGCGCCCGCAAGGGCTGTCAGGATGAGGTCGTAAAACGGAAGGCTCTTGCGTTTGGACCTCTTCGAATGCGGATAGAACAAAAAACACAGGACGATGGCGAAGGCCAAATGCACCGAGCGCTGCAGGGTTGAGGTGAGCACTCCGAAATAAGCCGTGTAAAGCTGAAAGCAGGTCATTGCGATGGCGATAAGGAAGGCGACTTGGAACACCAGACCGGAGAGCCGCCGTTCGCCGAATTCGGCCTTTTCGATGAGCGCCTCCGCCCGTTTGGCCAGCTCCTCGCTGCGTTCGATTTTGGTTTCCGTGCTCATGGTCATTCCTTCGGGCGATTTAGGATCAGGAGCAGGCCGGGATATCTGCCAACGGTTAGTGTGACGGTGTCTCCGGGTTCGAGCAGCTCGGCCAATTCGAGTCTGCGGCCCTTGAAGTTCAGAGACGCCTGGTTGACCGGGGAAATGATAAAGGAAAACCGGGGGAGTCGCCCTCCGCCCGGTGCCACCAGCCATTTGCCGTCGGAGCTTCTTTGCGTCGCCGTCGGCAGCCCCGCACCGACGGAGGGGAAGCGGGTTTCCACGACCCGCAGCCAACCGTCGGCTTCGATGGCGAAATGCCCCTCAACGGGGATCTTCTCTATGGAGTGAATGTAGGAGAAGATGGCGACATCCCCGGGTGCCGCCCGTGCGCGCCACAGCACCGCCCCCCGGCGCTTGCTCTCCAATTCGAGCGTCTGCACCGGCAGGAGCGTAAGACCGACCAGGGCGGATGCCGCCAGGATCGCCCCGATTTTTGCCTTGCGGGTGAGCATGACATGGCGGCCCCGACGAGTGGAGCCGGCGGGGCGGCATCCGCACCTGGAACTATCTGTCGATCGACTACTTCTTGATACCCTTTTCCTTGAAGAACTTCTCGGCCCCCGGATGCAGGGGAACGGACATGCCGTTGAGGGCGCTCGCGAGCGTAACCTCTTTTCCCTTGGCGTGGGCGCGCTCGATGTCCTTTATGTTGTCGAAGATGGCCTTGGTAATCTGGTAGGCCATGGCCTCCTCCATCTCGGCCCGGGCGACCAGAATGGCCATGACGGCAACCGTCGGCACGTCGGCTTCCATGCCCTTGTAGGCGTCCTTGGGCACAACGGCCTTGGTGAAGAAGGGGTACTTCTTGATCAGCGCATCGGCGGCTTGGGCATCGATGGGGACGATGACGGAATCCAGGGTCATCGCCGTGTCGACCAAGACGGCGGCGCCGACGCCGACGGAGTAGAAAGCAGCGTCAATGCGGCCGTCTTTCAGATAATCCGAAGATTCGGCGGCCGTCAGGCGCTCAACCTTGCCCATGTCGTTGAAGGTCATGCCGTAGGCTTCGAGAATCTGCATGGCGTTCTGCTCCGTCCCGCTGCCCAGAGGCCCGACGCACACACGCTTTCCCTTGAGGTCTTTGACCGAGGCGATCTTGGCGTCCTTGCGCGCCTGGATCTGGCAGTGCTCCTGGTAGAGGGCAGTGATCCCACGGATGTTCGCCACCGGCTTGTCGAACATGGGTTTGGTGCCGTTCAACGCGTAAAAGGAGATGTCGTTTTGCAGAATGGCCATGTCGGCGTCGCCCGAGGCGATCAGCTTGGCGTTGGCCACCGAGGCGCCGGAGGACTCCACCGTGATCTTGATGTCGGGGAGGTTCTTGTGGGCGATGTTGGAAATTGCGCCAGCCAGGGGGTAGTAAACCCCTACCACCCATCCGGAAGCGATGGAGACAAATTTTTTGGCAGCAAGAGCCGTTGTGGAGGAGACGGCACACAGAAACCCCGCCAAAACCAGAACCACGAATACGATCCGCATTTTCTTTTTCATGATACCCCTCCTTATTCGGGTGGTCGGTGAGTGTTTCCTGAGTAGTATTTAAAGGAGTAGGCGAAGCCGATCCGAAAATCAAGTGGATTTTTAGTCCGGTTGGAATGTTGGGACAAATTGACGGAAGCTTCCGAGCGGCCGCCGTGTTTCGCGCGCTCAGTCCTGGTTGCAGAAGGTTTATGCGCGATTTCCCGGTCAGCCGGCCGGGGAAGTGGATTAAGGTTTGGCCGAATTTGTTTGGGGTGCAGCGCGGGGGGGTTCGCGGTGGCCTGCCCTCGAAAGCGGTCGATTTGACCGTCCGGCTCAAAGCAGATAAGCTCCTTCCCGCAAAGCAAGGAGGATGCCATGCAAACCTATCCGATCCCCATGGTCCCGGGGCCGGTCAGGGCCCACCCGGCGGTGCTGGAGGCCTATCGTGTCGACTACGGCTCGGCCGATCTGGAAGCCGAGTACCTGGAGCTCTACACCCGGACCGAGGCAAACCTCAAGGCGCTGCTGCAGACGGATCGGTCCGTGGTGATCTTCCTGGGAGAGGGCATGATGGCGCTCTGGGGGGCGCTCAAAAGCTGCCTCGCTCGCGGGGACCGTGTGCTGTCCATCGGCACCGGCGTCTACGGGTACGGGATCGGCGAGATGGCGGCGGCCGTCGGCGCCGACGTGCGGACGGTCGGGCGTCCCTACAACGAAACCCTCGCGGAGCTCTCGGCGGTGGAAGCGGCCATCGCCGCTTTCAAGCCCAAGATGATCACGGTCGTGCACTGCGAGACCCCCTCGGGCACGCTCAACCCCCTCGATGCGTTGGGGCGTTTAAAGCAGGCAATGGGCGTGCCGCTGCTTTACGTGGATGCGGTGTCGAGCATCGGGGGCGCCCCGGTGCTGCCGGATGCGTGGCACATCGACCTGTGCCTGGGAGGCTCCCAGAAATGCCTTTCCGCGTTGCCGGACACCTGTTTCCTGTCGGTGAGCGAGGCGGCATGGGACATCATCGAGCAGGTGAATTACGCGGGCTACGATGCCGTCAAACCGTTTCGGGCGGCAGTGGCAAAGCACTATTTTCCATACACGCCGGGTTGGCAGGCCACGGCCGGCCTCAACGCCGGGGCCGAGGCCATCCTGGAGGAGGGGCTGGAGAGATGTTTCCGGCGGCACTCCGAAGTGGCCGCCCACTGCCGCCGGCGGCTGGTCGAAATCGGCTACACCCTTTTCCCGGCGCCCGACGCGGTGCCGGCCCCCACCGTCACGGCGGTCAATGTCCCCGGAGCCGTGCAGTGGCCCGCTTTCGATGCCCGCCTGCGGTCACATGGATTGGTCGTCGGGGGCAGCTACGGGCCGATCGCAGGCAAGGTGTTCCGTTTGGGCCACATGGGCACCCAAGCCGACATGGGGTTGATGGACCAAGCGCTGGCAGTGCTCGAAAAAGAGGTGTGCTAGAAAATTCTTCCGCATCGCCGCTGCCATGACGCGTTTGCGGCTGAAGATCGAGCATCTTAACCCGGGCGGCATCATCTCCGACCTCTTCGGCAACTAAATACCGGTGCTCTGCGCCGGACGGGCCCTTGCGAGCCAAGACCTGGGCCAAGCCCTTGCAGCGAGCAACGATCCTTTGCTCACCATCCTGAATGCAAACGGGATACGCGGGTCGGGGGCGTTCGCCGCGGGCGAGTATGGTTTCAAAGCGCGGCAGCCCTCCCATCTCAACGCCTGCGATCTGTGCACCGAGATCCGCTTCTGTCTCGCATAAAAAGGAGTCCGACGCTCTCGGGAGCTTGCCCCGCGGAGGTTCTACGGCCGATCCTGCGACTGAGGTGCAGCGCTGCACGCCGCGGGCCGTTTGCGATCAGCCCGCCCACGCGGCGAACGAGCGCCGGCCAGCCGTGCCCGCAAGGCCGCGCACACCACCCCCGCCTCCTCGCGCCCCGCGCGCAACCGGCCGCCGCCCGGATCCGGGCCGTTGCACCTGACGTGTCGACCCGCTCGCCTTGACTGCCTCGCTGGCCCACCTTACCTTACCCGCCGAACCGATCGGTCCGCCGACGGAACCGTCCGAGCAAACCGCTTTATGACTTCACCCGGAAAGGAGACGTTCGCAATGGCCACACCTCACGCAAAAACGAACTCCCGGAAGTTTCGCAACATCGCTTTCGTTCTGGCGGCGGTCGTTTTGTCCGCCGTTGCGGCCCAGGGCGTATGGGCCAAGACGGCCAAGGAGATCGACGCCAGCGTAAATGCCTGCCTGGATCGGTTCTACAAGCAGGTCAAAGGCGGCAAGGAGTTGGCGGGTAAGGCCAAAGGAATGTTGGTCATGCCCAACGTCGTCAAAGCCGGGCTGATCGTGGGCGGCGAATACGGCGAAGGCGCCCTGCGGGCCGGCGGCAAGACCGCAGGCTATTACAACCTGGCGGCCGGCTCGATCGGCTTCCAGATCGGCGGCCAGGCCAAGGACATCGTCGTCCTCTTCATGACGGATGCGGTCTTGAAGCAGTTCCAGGCCAGCAGCGGCTGGGAGGCGGGCGTCGACGGCAATGTGGCGCTGGTGAACATCGGCGGGGGCGAGCGCGTCGATTTCACCAAGATGAACGACCCGATCGTCGGCTTCGTCCTGGATGTAAAAGGGCTGATGGCGGACATCTCCCTCAAGGGCGCCAAGTTCAGCAAAATCACGCCCAAGTAGCCTCGGCGCCGGGGTTGATCGGCCGGGCCAATCTCCAGGGGCCGTGTGCAACGTACCTGCACCGGCCCCCGCATAGGGCTTTCTGCGCACCGCTCGATGTCTGCCCGGGGGCGAGCGTGTCGTCTGCCACCAGTTGTCGGTCGCCGGCGCCCACGCAGAGCACCTGCGGCACCCGCTCTGTCCGAAACGCCAAGAAGCCATATCCGGCAGGGCTCCCGCACCGGGGAAAGACCGTTTTCGCATTCGGCGGCCCCAGCCCATCGGCATGGCGTCACCTTCAAGGCCTGGGTACGGCCGGCACTACCCCCGTTGCGGAATGCAAGCACCCCTGGCCGAGAAGACCCACCCGCGCTTCCAAATGTTTATTTCTGTCTCGCCATGTGTTAGTTGACACGCGGCGGGGAGCATACGCGCAACCACGCCGCAACCCAAGATGGTGACGTTGATCGTGAGGGCCGCCATGCGGATACGCCCTTTCATGCCCTCGGATGAAGATGTCGTAATCGAATTATGGCGACGATGCGGCCTGCTGCGTCCGTGGAACGATCCGCACAAAGACATCTTGCGCAAACTCAGCGTGCAGCCGGAGTGGTTTCTGGTCGGAACCATCGGTCCGAAACTCGTCGCTTCGCTGATGGCGGGCTTTGACGGTCACCGTGGCTGGATCAACTACCTCGCCGTCGACCCCGGCCACCAGCGGCGAGGGTACGGACGCGCGATGATGGCGGAAGCGGAGCGTTTGCTCCGCGATTGCGGATGCCCGAAGATCAACCTGCAGCTTCGCCGCGGCAATCAACGCGCGGCCGCCTTCTATGAACGCGTCGGATTTTCGGAAGACCCCGTAGTGAGTTTCGGCAAGCGGCTGATCGCAGACGATGGCTGAAATCCCTGTTGGAAAAAGGGGGATCCGACTGGAGTCGCGCCATGAAAAGGCATGTGTCCTTTCTGCTTGCATTGGGAGTGTTGGTCTTACAGTGGAGCTGCAGTTTCCATGAACTCCCGACGAGGCGTTCCGGCGCGAACAGGCTCGGCCAGAGCGAGCTCGAACGCCTGTTTCTCACTGAGAGAACCGTTGAATTCTCGATCATCGGCGGAGTCGCCACCGTCGACTATTTCCCGGATGGCCGCCAGATCATCGACTGGGGCAGCGGGAAGGACGTCGGCACCTTCCGCATCCACCAGGAAGAATTCTGCAGCGCGTGGAGCAGTGTGAGAAACGGGGAGGAGAGCTGTTCAAAAATCTACAAGATCAGCGACAACGAATATGAATTTGTCGGCAGCGACGGGACCTCCGCCGCCGTCATGCGACTCAAATAAGAGGACATCTAAAAACCCCGCTCTCTGCCTTGCGCCTCACCCCGTGGTCGCCATCTATTCTTCGGCGGCCAGGCTGGCTTCCCAGCCGAGCATGGCTTTCTTGCGCGCCGCACCGCCGCCGTAGTTGCCGAACTCGGCGCATTTGCGCACCACACGGTGGCAGGGGATGACAAAGGAGACCGGGTTTCGACCGACCGCATTGCCCACCGCCCGCACCGCCTTGGGGAAGCCGATGTGACGCGCAAGGTCCTCGTAGCTGACGACCGTTCCCAGCGGAATCCGCAGGAGCGCCTCCCAGACCTTGATTTGAAAGTTCGTCCCCGCAACCATCACCGAAACCGGGGGGGACCGTCGCCGCAGCGAGGGGTCGTAAATGCGCGCCGCCAGCGGCGCGGTAGCCGCAGGCCTCTCCAGCAGCCTGGCGTTGTTCCAAACGGCCTTCAGCTCGGCCAGCAGGGGGGGGCGGCCCTCGTTTTTCACGAACGCCAGCCAGCAGATCCCGCGAGCGGTGATGGCGATCAAACACTCGCCGAAGGGGCTGTCATGAAACCCATAGGTGATCGTCAACCCCTTGCCTTTCGATTTGAACTCACCGGGCGTCACCGCCTCGCAGACGACGAACAGATCGTGCAGGCGGCCGGGCCCCGAGAGGCCAGCGTCCAAAGCGGCATCGAGCAGGCTCGCGGAGCGTTGGAGGAGTCGCTTTACGTGCTCCTTGGTCAGAAACTGCAGAAACCGCTTGGGGCTGATGCCGACCCAGCGGTTGAACAGGCGCTGGAAGTGATACTCGCTCAACCCGACATGATCGGCGATCTGCTTTAGGTCGGGCTGGCGGTCGCAACGGGCTTCGATGAACGCAATCGCCTTTTCGACCCGCGCATAGTCGCGGCACGCCTGGGTGAAGTCTTCGCGTTTCATGTGAGGCTCCTTCTCCGAAAGGCTCGCGGGCGTCTGTTGCCATTTTTGTGAAGTCAGTATACACATCGGCCCAATGCGCCGCCACCCGATTCTTGCGATCCAAACGGGCCGGGGCCCTTTGGATCGGATCGGCAATGACCGGGCGAGCCTCCGCGGGGCTCACCCCTTTTCCCGTTTGAGTGCTGCATGCCGACGCCAGCTCGAGGGTTCAAGGCCATCCTCTCAACCGACTGGAGCGAATGCCTGTCGCCCTCCGGCCCATTCGACTTCATCGAGTTCAGCTATCCCCAGCTTGCGCCCGACCTCCGGGAGATCTTTCGCAACTATACCGGGAACCGGATCTCGCTGGGCGCGGCCTGCCGCCGGCTCCAGGCGATCCTGCCCGCGCCGGTGACCCCGGAGATGATGGACGCGTACCTGGACCGGTCGTTTGCGGTCTATCGCGGGGTGCCGGAGCTGATCGAGTGGTGCCGGAGCCAGGACATTCTGTTCATGCTCAACACGACCGCCATGGTCGGCTACTTCCAAAGGGTGTTTGCCAAGAAGCTCTTGCCGCGGGTGCCGGTCCTGTCCGCCAATGCGCTGCTTCGCTTCCCGCCGGCGGAAAGCGACCCCACCGAGATCTTCGAGCTTCTCGAGACCGCCGACAAAGGCAAGAACACGCAAACCGTCGTTGAGCAGTTATCGATTCCAGCCGCCAAAATCGTCGTAATGGGCGACAGCGGGGGGGATGGACCGCACTTCGAGTGGGGGCAGCGCAGGGGTGCATTCATCATCGGCAGCATGACCAAGCACTCCCTCACCTCCTATTGCGCGCAGCGGGGTGTTGCCATCCAGCTGCGTTTCGGGGTCTCCTACGCGGAAGGGGAAGGGCGGAGTCTTGAAAACGAAAAGCGGTTCGACTTCATGGATCTCGTCGAACCGCTTCAATCCATCTTGAAACGCTAATATCGCCTGCAACTCAAGCTGCCAGCTCCTGCAGGGTCGCCAGCACCTCTGCGGCATGCCCCTTCGCGGAGGCTTTGGGCCAAACCGCCCGAACGACCCCTTTCGGGTCAACCAAGACCGTGCTGCGCACCACCCCCTCGAATTCCTTGCCGTACATCTTCTTTTGGCCCCACGCGCCGTATGCCTTTATGACGCCATGGGCCTCGTCGCTCAGCAAGGTGATGGCCAGGTTGTTCTTCTGGGTGAACTTGTGGTGGGAGACAATGGAGTCCGGGCTGATTCCGAAAATGACGGCACCCAGTTTTGCGAACTTCGATTTGAGCTCTGAAAACTCCAGAGCCTCGACCGTTCAGCCGCTGGTGCTGTCCTTGGGATAGAAATAGACGACCACCCACTTGCCTGAGACATCTTGCAGGCACACCTTTTCCGACTGCGCCGATGGCAGGCAGAAAGCGGGTGCCTTGGCTCCAGCTTTCAACACGGCGTCCTCCTAATGTAGTAGGGGTTTGTGTTCTGCGGATAACCTTCTACGCAATTATAGGATTTTCGCGGTCAAGATCAAGCGCCGGCCCCGCCGGCTGAAAGGCGCAGAGATCGGATCAACGGCCGCAAGGGGTTTTTTCCGCAAAAATCGATTTGAGTTTGTACCAAGCGGCAATCAGGTACACCGCGGCGACAGCGGCGGCCAGACGCGGCACCCAGAGCCAAAAGGGGTTGATCCCGAATGGCAGGAACAGCAGAGGATCCTCGATCATGGAATGGTTGATCCCGATGGAGATCTGCAGTTTCTCGACCTCCTCCGGGGTCAAGCGCAGCTCGCGCGCCTGCTCCACGATCACCGCCCCGCCGTAGGCCAACCCGAAAAGCACCCCGGTGAGCCAGAGCAGCCCTGCACGGCGGTCAAGACCCATCATCTTCAGGAAAGGGGCAAACATCCGCACGCAGACATCGATCAGATGCAGCGCCTTCGCCAGCTCAATCGTCAGCATCACGCCGAGGACGATCAACAGGATTTTGACCGCAAGCTGGAGCATATCGAGGAGCCAGCCATGAAGAAAGGGGCCGAAGGCAACGGCCAGGCGCCCCGTTTCAGCGAAAGGGGCTGCGCCGCCCCCTGCCGCCGGCTGAAGAGACCAGGCGACGGCCAGGCAGGTGATGACGGCGGCGGCCAGCCGTGCCAGGGTGGTCTTGAGAAAGCTGATGCCTGATCGGGCTTGAATGACGCCCTCCTGCGGCAGGTTGTGGGCGATCAGCACAAACACCGTGACGATGGTCATGTGGTCGACCGACAGCGGCAACACCGCCATGGACGCTATGGCGCCGTAGACCCCGGCCGTCAGGCCGATCAGGATCGGCAGCGCCGCAGCCGCCGGAAGGCACAACAGGCCCATGACCGGTTCAAGGATGAAATTGAGCGATCGAATCCAGCCGAGGTAGTCACACAGGGCGGTGGCGAAAGAGATCGGGAGGAGAATCTTCAGCAGCCACAGGTAGCTGCGCCAGCCCTTGCGGATTCCGGTGCGTGCGGCGCTGCGCAGGGTCGCGCTCCAGGAGGAGGATGCCATGTCGTTTCCTATCGGCCGCCGGGTGCGGCGAGCCCCTCTATAGCACAGCAGCGCCGTCCCGGCCAACCCTGCGGCTGCGGTGCGTCCCGCTAAAGCCTAAGCCCGTTCGAGCCGAAAATACCCAAAGGGGGCGCCGACGCCGTACGGTCCGCGGCCCCCGCCCCGTGCGATGCAAGCGAACATTCCAAACCACATCATCGATGGGACGATCGCCATCAAGACCATCGACGCCTTCATGAGCATCCTGGAGGCGTTTCCGGGCCACGCCCATCTGCAGCGCATGTTCGCCGGAATGCTGGCCGCCAACGGCCGCCGGCAGGCGGCCGCACACCACTTCGGCATGGCGGCCGCCGGCTTCATCCGTGACGGCAAGCTGCTGTCGGCCCTGGTCAGCAAAGCGCAGCAGTGGCAGGCGGTCCGGCCCGAGCGCGAGGCGCTGCAACAGTTTCACCGCCTCCTGGACGACGTGAACGGCGACGGCAGCGCCGGCAGCCAGCTGGTCAAGCGGCTCAGCCATGCGGAGCGGATGGCGCTTTTTGCACGCTTTGAGCTGATCTGCCTACCCTCCCGCGCAGCGGTCCGTACCCCCGGCCAGCCCGAAACGGCCCTCTACGGCCTGCTGTGCGGCCGGCTCACGGAGTCCAACTACGCGTTGGTTGAGGGCAAACCGCGGCATCGACGGCCACCGATATGCACCCTGCAGGAAGGCGACTTCTTCGGCGATGTCTATCCGTTCAGCGCCGAGCGGGTCTCCCAGTCCAGCGCCGAGACGAACAGCCGGGTCGAGCTGGTGGTCCTGCCCCGGCGGCGGCTGATCCAGGTCTGCCGAAAACATCCCAACATCGAACGTTGCATTTTAGAGCTCTGCCGAGTTCGCTTTCGACCCGGCACCCACCGATCGGCCGCGCTTCGCCGGGGCGAGCGCTATGTGATCCCGGCCCCGATGCGGCTGAAAATCGCGCCGGCCGCACCGCAGGCGGCCCCCTTGATCCTGACCGGCCGCTCGCTGGACCTCTCGCTCTCCGGCCTAACCTTCATCCCGGAAAATCTTTCGGCAGAAATCCTCGAGGGTCTGAAAAAGGTCGAGGGCCGCAAGGTGCAGTTGGTGCTGCCCTTTCAGGACTTTTCGATGGCGGTCGGCGGGCGACTGGCGCGCGTCTTCCAGGTGGGCTTGAACGGCTCCAAGTCCCTGGCCATCGCCGTCCATTTCACGGAGATCCCCCCCAGCCAACGCGGCGCCTTCTTCGCCATGGCCGGCAGCGTCGCCGAGGCCACCGGACGCCCCACGCCGGATTGCCAGCGCTTCAGCGATCAGCCCGATTGACCCCGGCAGGGCCGCCGGCGGCTTCCCGGCACGCAGCGGTTGATGCCGCCCGCTGATTTCTGCTATGGTCCAACGGCCGGGGTCTGCGGGCCGAAGCGGTCGAACTGGCCCTGGGGGGAGCTCGCCTCCGGTCTGGCGCTGCGCACTGCAGGGGCGATCCGTCTGGGGAGCGCCGCCTTTCGGCGAATCTACCGCCGGGGCAGCCTCGGTGTGGCCCGCCGAGCGCCTCATCTGCCGGGCTGCGTTTATGACCTCCTCGACCGGCCCAGCGATTCCGCATTCTGGGTTCACCTCGTACATCGATGAGCTGATGACGGCAGCGAAGGTGGCGGTCTTCAACCTCCGCGGATTAACGGCGGCGACCTGCGGCGCAGGCACGCTCGAGGCGGCGCATCGGCGATGATCGACATTTTTCTGGTTACCGTTCTCGGCCAACTTTTGCTGCCGGCCCTGCTGCTCGCATGGCTCTGGCGCGGGCGATGCCGGGATCGTATCGAGTGGCTGCTCAAAACCGCAGCGGTGGTCGCCTACCTGGCACTATCGGCGGTGGTCGGGATCGGTCTGCTGGTGCCGTGGTACAGCGCCTTCGGGCTGGCGGCGTTGTCCATTCCGGCGGCCGTGGCGGCATGTCGCCGCACCGTGCCCGCCGCGCGGCGGCTCGCGGGGCAGGGGTCCTGTTTGCGCCGGTGGCCTCCTGCGCTGCTGGCCGTGGTCAGCCTGGCCTGCCTGGCGTGGGCCCTGACAGGGCACGTCCCGCCCCCCGGAAGAGCGGTTTCCGCAGCGCTGCCACTCAAGTCCGGTCGGTTTTATGTGGTGAATGGGGGGTATACGCTGCTGATCAACCCGCACATGAAGGCCTTTGTGCGCGAGGGTCTGCAGGCCTATCGCGGCCAAAGCTACGCGCTTGACATCGTCAAGCTCAACTCCCGTGGGCTTCGCGCCAAGGGGCTCTGGCCGCGCGAGCTGTCGCGCTACGAAATATTCGGCGAGTCCGTCTTTTCGCCCTGCGACGGCCGGGTAGCACTGGTGGAGAGCGGCCTGCCCGACCATACGCCGCCCGAATTCGATCGGCAGAACCCGGCCGGCAACTTCATCTACCTGGAATGCGGCGATGCGGGGATTTTACTGGCGCACCTCATGCAGTCCAGCACCGTGGTGGAAAAGGGAGCGTACGTGCGCGAGGGGCAGTTCATGGGGAAGGTGGGAAATTCCGGGTATTCGACCGAACCGCACCTGCATCTCCATGCACAAGAAAAGACGCTGGGGGCGGAGTTTTTGGCCGCAGAACCGCTGCCGCTTCAAATCGCAGGGCGGTATCTGGTTCGCAACAGCCGGCTGTACGTCGAGTAAGGTGGTAGACGACATGCACCCCGGGAAGGGGCGCATGTGAGGGTAGGTCGGGGAGGAAATTGGGGAGCCCCGCCGCTATCCATCAAAATTCCGCGGAGAACGCCCGGATCGCCTCGTAGTACCCGAGAACCTTGGCCACAAAGGCCCGAGTCTCCTTGTAGGGGGGGACCCCATCGTAGCGCAGAACGTTGCCGGGGCCGGCATTGTAAGCAGCCAGGGCCAGTTCCACGTCGCCGTCGAAGCGGTCCAGGAGCAGCTTCATGTAGCGGACCCCCGCGTCGATGTTTTCGACGGGGTCATGCAGGTTCTTGACTTCGAGTTCGCTTGCGGTGACGGGCATGATCTGCATCAGCCCCCGTGCGCCCCGCCGGGAGACCGCACGCGGATTGAACTCGGACTCCGCCATGATAACGGCCCGGATAAGGTCGTACTCGACGTCATAGCGGCCGGCGGCCTCGTGGATGATCAGGTGGAAAGGGTCGATGGCCGGCTCTCCCGAGGGCACGAAGACGACCCCGGATATATCTGCCAGTTGGACCTGGCCCTCCCCTGCCGTTGGGTAGCTGCCGAAAGCGGCCCTCGGCCCCGGTAGCGGCACTGTCGCGGCCTCGCCGTCCACATCCGCTTTTTCGGACAACAGCCGAATGTCGGCGATAGAGACCGTTAACCCCAGCGACAGAGCAAAAAGCAACCCCAGCGATTTTTTCAACCGCACTCTCCATGGCGGCTCGTCTTCTCTGAACGACATAATCCCACCTCCTTTGTGGACGCCGTCGGCTACCCCCGCGGCCGACGGCGAAGACCGGCACCTCCCGAAAAGTTTTCAAATGATAACAAGCAAAAGATGTGCACGCTGCGGTGGTTTGTCGAGTTTCAGTTCGTTCTTGAAGGGTTGACACGAGTTTCCGGGCGCTGCGCGGAACCAGCCTGGGAAGCTGAGTGCACAGCTTTATGTAGACGATATCAGCGGAGTGTGTCAAGCGTTTCCGAAGTTGGACTGCGAATAAAGCAGGTGCCGGTGCTGCTTGACAGCGGCGCGGCGCTCACTCACTCCCGCTGCTTCTGGCATACACCGTCAGTTCGCCCTTCGCGTTGATGCGGGCAACGATCATCTCGCCCGGGGCGGGCACGATGCCGGTCAGCGCGGTAATGTTGACTTGGTGAGTGACTAGGATGAGGCTGCCGCTCAGCGGTCGATTCGCCTCGAGCAGCGATTTCATGGCTGCGATCTGAACACCTTCCAGTTCAGGCTGCCCGAAAAACGAGTTCAGGGACGGGTGCTCTTCGAACGATCCGAACGCCAGGCTGGCCGTATCGCGGCATCGGCACCACTGGCTCGTGAAGACGTTCTCGACGGGGACCCCCCACCGGCGAAACGCCGCGCCGATGGCACGCGCCTGACGGCGGCCTTCCTCGGAAAGGTTGCGCTGGGTCGAGCAGTCTCCCAACGTGAAGTGCGGCGGATCGCCAACACCCGGCGCCAGGCTGTGGCGGATGAAAACGACCAGGCCACCCTGCTGAAGCAGCTGCCACGCGGCATCGCTTTTTCCCGCCGCCGCCGTGCTGCCCGAGAGGATCAGCAGCAAACCGAAACCGACCACTATCCTGTTGGCCATTCAGAGCAACTCTCCCGCTTTGGATCCGACCGCCCCCAGTATGGTTCCGGCACGCATGCGATCTCTCATCACGGCACGCTCGGCCGCAGGGAACCGTTCGGCGCCGAGGCGCGGGATTCCCATGAGCTGGTTTCCCCTATTGAAATGCGATGTTAAATTATGGATGATAGGATTCCCGCGGCGGGGTGTAACGCCAGATCCAGCCCCAAAAAGGGTGCGGCACCGATGGAGAAATTCCGGGCCGCCATCAACCGCCATGGCGGCCTTTTGCAAAATTGCAAAAAATATTTGCATCTCTAGATGTTGTGGGGTATAGTTTGACTTAATACAACCAACAGGCGCGCCAACCGGATCACCGGTTGCACCGCCCAATCCCAGAAATTGAGGAGGACGCAATGGCAACTGTAAAAAAAGCTGTAAAGAAAACCGCGAAAAAACCGGCAGTGAAAAAAGTGGTGAAAAAAGCCGCCCCCAAGGCCAAAGCCAAGGCCAAGGCCACTGTCAAGAAGACGGCTGCAAAGAAACCCGCTGCCAAAAAGCCAGCCGCCAAAAAAAAATAGCGTCCTGCCTTTTTTGCGGCGCCCCCCCGTAGCAAGGGAGGACCGAGGCCGATGACCGGCTTGAGGTTCTCCCTTTATTCGTCTGTGGTCCCCGACTAACGGAATCACTAACGCCGCTCCGGCGAGGCGTTCATCTCACCTCGAACTTCCGATGACACTGCCACTGGCTGATCCGAAATTGCCGCAATGCACCATCCGGGTGCTGCGCCAAAGCGCCCCCAGACGGTAGCCGGGTTTTTGCTGATCCGCGGAGAGTCGTTTCCTCTCGCAAGCAGGCGTAGGCTTTCCGGGCAGGCGCCGCTTTCCCTGGCATTTTTGCATTAGGCTTCGTCCATAACCAGAAGGGCCTGTGTATTCGCGTTTCGGCCTATGGGGTTTAGGTCGGTGACCCTAAGAATCGTCTCCACGGGAGCGGATGGCTTGCCGAGGACGATCATCCGGCAGCCGGCGGGCAAAATGGGGTCGATAGTGTTCTCCCGCTTCTTCGAATTCAATTCAAAAAAGCAGCTTGGGCAGGTAGGTGGCTGCTTGGGGAAAAAACCAAAGCAGCGCCATACCGATCACGTTCAGAGCGATGAACGGAAAGACCCCGCGGTATATCTGGCCGGTGCTCACCTCGGGCGGCGCCACGCCGCGCAGGTAGAAAAGAGAGAAACCGAATGGCGGCGTCAGAAAAGAGGTCTGGAGGTTGAGCGCGAAGAGAATCGACAGCCAGATCGGGTCATGGCCCATCAGAATCAATATCGGGGCGACGAGCGGCAGCAGGATGATGGTGATCTCGACGAAATCGAGAACAAAGCCCAGCAGAAAAATGAGAACCATGCAAAAAAGCAGTGCGCCGGTAGCCCCGCCGGGCATGTTGGTGACGATCCAGGCGATTCGATCCTCGGCCCCCAGGCCGATAAAAACGAGGGCGAAAAAACCCGCGGTGAGAATCGTTGCGAAAATCATCGCGGTGATGGTCATGGTCGTCGTCAGGATCGGTTTGAGCAGTTTTTCCACCGCCGCGAGCCGAAGCGCTTTGAAAAGAGCGATGAAGCCAATCGCGACGAGGGCCATACAGGTCACCCCGACCACCCACTCTCCCCCACCGATATCGGAGCGCTGCAAGCGAACAGGGGCCACGCCGGCAACGACCGCCAGAACCCCCAAGGCGACAGCGCCGGCGACCATCAACCGCTTCGATTTCCCGAGGCGCGCCCCGGCCAGAAAAAGGGAGCCCACCGCGCCGACCGAAGCCGCCTCGCTGGGGGTGGCCACTCCGGCCAGAATCGAGCCGAGAACGGCGACGATCAGTATGAGCGGCGGCACGACCGCATTGGCCACCTCCGCGACCGTGACGGCGGCGACCTCCTCGCTGCTCATCGCCGGGGCCACATGGGGCGACAGCCCGCCGCGGATAATCAAATAGAGAATGTAGAGCGCCACCAGCAAAAGCCCCGGCAGCATGGCGGCGGCGAACAGCTGGCCGACCGAGAGCGTCTCGATGGAAAATTGCCCCCGGGTTTGCTGCACCTGCTGGTAGGCGTTGGACATCACATCGGCGAGGATGATCAACAGCGTCGAAGGCGGAATGATCTGGCCCAGCGTGCCTGCGGTGCAGACGATGCCGCTGGCCAGGGCCGGTTGGTAGCGTTGGCGCAGCATGGTCGGCAAAGCGATCAATCCCATGGCCACCACCGTTGCGCCGACGATGCCGGTGGAGGCGGCGAGCAGGGCACCCACGACGATCACCGATATCCCGAGTCCGCCGCGCATCCGCCCGAAGAGGCGGCCCATGGTTTGGAGCAGGTCCTCGGCAATCCGGCTCTTCTCGAGCACGATCCCCATAAAGACAAACAACGGGATGGCGATCAGGACATCGTTGGTGATCAGCCCGAAAGCTCGCTGCGCCAGTGCGCCGAGAAGCCTCAGGTCGAAAGCGCCGACCAGCCAGCCGAAAAAGGCAAACAGCGTTGCTAGGCCGGCCAGCGTAAACGAAACCGGGTATCCGATGAGGATGCCGAGGATCAGGGCCGCTATCAGAATCAGATCAAGGGGAAGGGTCATGGTCTGTACCCAATTCGCGTTCCGGTTCTAACGAAAATGATATCGGTAATGATTCGAGCGACACCCTGGATGATCAGCAGGCCGCAAAAAGCGGAGATGAGCGACTTCAGGTAGAAAGAGGCGGGGATTCCTCCCACCGAGACGGGGCCCTCCAGGATTCTCCACGAGGAGATGACGGTCGGCCATGAAACGTAGGCCAGCATCGCCATGGAGGGGAAAAGAAACAGCAGGTGGCCGAAAATGTCGGTGAGCGCCTTTCCCCGGAGGGAGCGTTGGGCATAAAAAATATCGACCCGCACATGCCCGTCGACGAGGAAGGTGTAGCCGGCTCCCAGCATGAAAAGGCTTGCGTGCAGGTAGAGCACCCCTTCGTTCAGAAAAATGTAGCTGATCCCGAAGACGTAGCGGAGCAGGACGATGGTGAATTGGAGCAGCACCATCAGCAGGGCGCACCAGCAGACCAGTGCGCCGATCACCCGGTTGATCATTTCCAGAAAGGCTACGGCTGTTCTCATCGCTCGACCTTTGGCCCGGGCAGCAGCGCCGGGAGGGGCGGCTGCCCGGGCGGCAACGATTAATACCGGTAGTTCATCGCCCGGGCGTTCATCATGCCGCTGTCGGCGTAGACCATGTATTCGGAAATCGAGGTGCGGTATTTCAGAAAACTCTCGACGATCCGCCGCACCAATTCATCGGAGCTGTCGCGCAGCTCGGCGATGACCTGGCCGGCGGCGTTGCCCATCGCGACGATGACATCATCGGGCAGCTTGCGGACCTGCACCCCCTGCTCGGCGACCATCTGTTTGAGGGCGAGGGCGTGTTTCGTGGTGTACTCCGTCCACACGGGGTTGTAGAGGCTTTCACACGCAAATGCGACCGCTTGCTGGAGATCGGCCGGGAGCTTTTGGTAGGTTTTCAGGTTGACCGCACACTCTTCGGCCGATGAAGGCTCCCCGACTCCGGGCCAGTAGTAATATTTCGCCACCTGGTAATAACCCAGCGCAGCATCGCTCCACGGACCGATGAACTCCCCGGCGTCGATGGTTCCGGTCTGCAAGGCCTGGAACATTTCACGGCCGCTCAGGGCCTGCACCGCCATCCCCAATTTGGAGCACATTTCCGAGGCCAAGCCGGTGGTGCGGAAGCGAAGCCCCTTGAAGTCGTCGGCGGACTTGACCTCTTTGCGGAACCAACCCGCCCATTGCGCCCCCGAGTTTCCGCAAAGAAACGGCTTCAAATTGAAGCGGGCGTACATCTCATCGTACAGCGCCTGGCCGCCGCCGTGCATCAGCCAGCCCAGCTGCTCGTCGGCGCGCAGGCCGAAGGGCTGGGAGCCAAAAAGCATAATCCCTTTGGATTTCGATCCCCAATAGGCGGGAACGGCATGGTAAAGATCGGCCGTGCCTTGGGAGACGGCGTCGAAGACCCCGGGGCCGGGAACCAGCTCCCCGGCGGCGAAAAGCTTGACTTCCAACCGACCGCCGGAAAGGGCTGTAATTCGGTCGGCGAGCATTTGGGCGGCGACTCCGGGGCCCGGCAGATTTTTCGGCCACGCCGTCACCATTCTCCACTGGATTTTATCTGCGGCGCGCGCCGGAGCGGAAAAAGTGCTCGTCAGGGCGGCGGCAGTCAAGGTGGCGGTTCCAGCAGTTTTGAGAAATTTTCTCCTATCCATGCATCTCTCCTTCTTTGTTGGGGGTTTTAGGGGACGATTTCGGCAGGCAGTATCCCTGCCGAAACGGCGCTGCGATACCAATCGCTCATCTCTTACAAAAAAAACAGGGTTGTGATCAACTCCGTCGCACGGCAGAGGACAGTTTCGCCACCGCCTTCTTGACCGCGGAGGCGTCGGTCTGGAACGGGAGTGTGATCTGGTCGCCGTTGCCGTTTAGGCGGTTATAGGCGACTGCCACCTCCAGCGCGTTGGGATTGCGTGCCCAGCTGCGGCGGGCGACCCCTACCATCACATCCCAGCTCATCGCCGAGCGGAGAATCCCATCGACCCGGCTGCTGCCATCGAGCACCATGCCGAACCCGCCGTTGATGGCCTTGCCGATCCCCGTACCACCGCCGTTGTGCAGCGCCACCAGGGACATCCCCCGGGCGGCGTTGCCGGCGAAGCAATGGGTGGCCATGTCGGCGCAGATGTTGCTGCCGTCGCGGATGTTGGCGGTTTCCCGAAAAGGAGAATCGGTGCCGCCGGGGTCGTGGTGGTCGCGGCCGAGCATGATCGGCCCGACCTCCCCGGCCCGCACCATGGCATTGAAACGCAACGCGATCCGCGAGCGCCCTTCGGCGTCGGCGTAGAGGATCCGCGCCTGACTGCCGACCACCAGCCGGTTGGATTTGGCATCACGGATCCAGTGATGGTTGTCGCGGTCCTCGGCGCGCCGCGATGGGTCGATACAGGCCATTGCGGCGTGGTCTGTCCTTTCGAGATCCTCCGGGTCGCCGCTCAGGCAGACCCAGCGGAAGGGGCCATAGCCGTAATCGAAGATCGGGCCCATCAGGTCTTCGAAATAGGAGGGAAAGACAAAGCCGTCCCGGGCGTCCACCCCGTTTTTCGCGACGTCGCGGACCCCGGCGTCGAAGACCGCTTTCAGAAAGGCATTGCCGTAGTCGAAAAAGAAGGCTCCCTGCCGGACCAGCTCCTTTATGACAAGAAAATGGCGCCTCAGGCTGACGTCTACGAGGGCCCGAAATGCGGCCCGGTCGGTGGCGAGCAGGCGGGTGCGTTCGGCGAAATCGACGCCCTGAGGACAGTAGCCGCCATCGTAGGCCACGTGGCAGGAGGTCTGATCGGAAAGCAGGTCGACTCGGAAATGGGTCGCCGCCAGGTATTCCAGCAGATCGACGATATTGCCGTGAAAGGCGATCGAGGTTGCGGATTTGGATGATCGGGCCTGGTCGGCCAAGCGCAGGGCCTCGGCCGGGTCTGAGCAGATCACATCCACCCACCCCTGGCTGCGGCGGGTTTCGATCCTCGAGATATCCACCTCGGCGATCAGGGAGACCGCACCGGCGATCTTGGCCGCCTTGGGTTGAGCGCCGCTCATGCCGCCGAGACCGGAGGAGACGAACAAGAGGCCGCTCAGATTCCTGTCCGCCGCCACCCCGCACATCTTGCGACCGGCACTCAGCAGGGTGTTGTAGGTGCCGTGGACAATCCCCTGTGGGCCGATGTACATCCAGCCGCCGGCGGTCATCTGCCCGTAGGAGGTGACCCCCATCTGGGCGGCGATCTCCCAATCATCGGGGTTGTCGTAGAGGCCGACCAGCAGGCCGTTGGTGATAATCACCCGCGGGTTGTCAGGACTCGACTGAAAGAGGCCCAACGGGTGGCCGGACATCATGACCAGGGTCTGCTCTTCCGTCATGGCCTCCAGGTATTTTTTGATCAACCGCAACTGCATCCAGTTCTGGCAGACGCTGCCGGTTTCGCCGTAGGTGACCAGTTCATACGGATACAAGGCGACGTCAAAATCGAGGTTGTTGTCGATCATCAACTGAAAGGCTTTACCGGCAAGGCACCGACCCTGGTACGCTTCAATCGGTTTAGCCTTGAACGCTCCGTGGGGTCGGAACCGGTAGCCGTAAATTCGGCCGCGGGAGCGGAGCTCTTCGAGAAATTCCGGAATCAAGCGTGCGTGATGCTGCTCAGGGACATAGCGCAAGGCGTTTTTTAGAGCTGTTTCCGTCTGGCGTGGGTTCAGTCTGAAGCCCCGGTCCGGGGCTCTTCTGATTCCGGGTAAAAAAGCCTCATGCTCCGGGAGTTGATCGTCCAGCCTCACCCGCATGGCGCCGGTAGTGTCGATGTAGCTCGTCATTGCCTCCTCCCCCCTATCCGTCTATTCCGCGCAGTTAAGATGCAGCGAATGAGATAGTGATTTTAAATGTATATACAATTTTCCTACCAATTCACAACAGGGCCTGTCAAGGAAAATTCATCATTAAAAAAATATCTTGACATTTGACTTATATCTCATTTAGTTATGATTATATATCCTCAAAAAAACAAACTTGAAGGCAAAGAAAGAACTAAATATTTGCTATAATTGTACATACAATTGAAACAGGGGCACCTGCACCATTCGGATCATACCTATTTTAAGCGGGAATTTTTGTAAATAATCAATTCTGCTTGGTGGGCCATGAGAACTGAAATTTGCATCACCCCCGGGGCGCTGACCCTTTCCCAGTTGCGCCAGGCCGCTAAACAGCCGGTCGCGTTGAGCCTTACCGAGGAGAGCAAGCCGGGGATCCATGCCTCCGTTGATGCGGTCAGGCGGGCCCTCGCTGAGGGCCGGGTAATATACGGAATCAACACCGGCTTCGGGCTTCTGGCCAATACCATTATCCCCGACAAAGCGCTGGAGGAGCTGCAGCATTCGATTGTTCTCTCCCACGCCGCTGGTGTGGGCCCGCCGATGCGCGATGCGACCGTGCGCCTGATGATGCTTTTGAAGATCAACAGTCTTGCCCGCGGCTTTTCCGGGATCCGCCTGGAGGTGCTTGAGGCGCTGATCAAGATCGTCAACGCCGGAGTCTACCCTTGCGTGCCGCAGAAGGGGTCGGTGGGCGCCTCAGGCGACCTGGTGCCGTTGGCCCATATGTGCTGCGTCATGCTGGGAGAGGGGGAAGTCCGGTACGAGGACCGTGTTCTGCCGGGCCGGGAAGGGCTGCGGCTCGCCGGTTTGCAGCCGATCGTCCTCGGCCCCAAAGAAGGCTTGGCGCTGCTCAACGGCACCCAAGCCTCCACCGCCCTCGCGTTGGAAGCCCTGTTTGCCGCCGAGGAGTTGTTTGCCGCCGCGATGGTCGCCGGGAGTCTCTCCGTAGAGGCTGCTTTGGCCAGCCGCAGACCGTTCGAGGCGTTGATTCACGAGGTGCGCGGACACCAGGACCAGATCGATGTGGCCGCCTGCTACCGCCGGCTGCTCGACCACAGCGAGATCGAGGTTTCCCACAAGTTTTGCGAATCCGTCCAGGATCCCTATTCCCTGCGCTGCCAGCCCCAGGTGATGGGCGCCTGTCTTACCCAGATTCGCAACGCAGCAAAAACCATCCTTACCGAGGCCAACGGCGTATCCGACAACCCGTTGGTCTTCGCCGCCGAGAACGATGTCATCTCGGGCGGCAACTTCCACGCCGAGCCCATCGCCATGGCGGCCGACAACCTGGCCTTGGCCATCGCCGAAATCGGGGCTCTGTCCGAGCGCAGGATCGCCCTCTTGATTGATGCGCACATGTCGAAACTGCCGCCCTTTCTGGTCCAGAAAGGAGGCCTCAACTCAGGGTTCATGATCGCCCAGGTGACGACGGCCGCGCTTGCCAGCGAGAACAAATCCTTAGCCCACCCGGCGTCGGTGGACAGCCTGCCCACGTCGGCCAACCAGGAGGACCACGTCTCGATGGCGGCCTATGCCGCCCGGCGCCTTGCGGAGATGGCCGACAACACGGCCGGAATCCTGGCCGTCGAACTGCTGGCCGCCTGCCAGGGCGTCGATTTCCGTGCGCCCTTGAAGACGTCCCCCCTCTTGGAAAAGGCCAAAGGACTGGTCCGCAGCCAGGTCCCCTTTTATGACCAGGACCGCTATTTCGCCCCGGACATCAAGAAGGCCCAATGCCTCGTGCAGTCAGGGGCCTTCAACCCATTCGCCACGCCCGGGCTGTTGCCGAGTCTCGGTTTTAATCAGTGACGGATATGCGCCTGAGGAACAACGCCACACGGCATGAGCGCCGGCAGCATGGAAAGGCATGGCCGCCGGTCATGAACCTAACGGTTGGCCTAACTTAATAAATTTGATAGCAATGTGCTATAAGATGTGCAGGGAAAAATTCGATGGCCGCGTCAGCGGCCCCGCGAACGCAGCAGAACTTAACCGGAATCGGCACCCCCTTTACCTTCAAGTGAAAGAGCACATCACCTCCAAGATCGACAGCGGCGAGTTGGCGGTCGGCATGCGCATCCCTTCGGAAAACGAGCTGGTAGGCGCCCTGAATGTGTCGCGGATGACTGTCAACCGAGCCCTGCGTGAACTGAGCGCGGATGGGCGGTTGAAGCGCATCCAGGGGCGAGGGACATTCGTGGCCGAGCGCAAGCCGCAGTCGCCCCTTTTGGAGATCCGCTCCATTGCCGAAGAGATCCGCGCCCGCGGCGGCTCGCACTCCTGCACCGTTCACCTGCTGCAAGAGGAAAAGGTCAACCCGCAAACCGCGGCCGCCATGGAGCTGCCACCGTACACCACTGTGTTTCACTCCATCATTCTCCACAAGAACCAAAGTGTCCCCATCCAGCTCGGCGTGCGCTATGTCCATCCGGCCATCGCCCCGCATTATCTCGAGCAGGATTTCACCCGCATCACCGCCAGCGCGTATTTGCTCAGCGTAGCTCCGGTGAGCGCTATCGAACATGTGGTCGAGGCGCTCATCCCCGAGCCGTGGATTCGAAAGCTCCTTCAGATCAATGGGTCCGAACCCTGTCTGGCGCTGCGCCGCAAGACATGGGTCAATGAACGGGTGGCGACCTTCAGCATATTCTACTATCCAGGCTCGCGGTATACGCTCGGCAGCAAGTACCGCCTGGCCGATTCGGAGACGGTATCGCTCATATGACTCATCAGATGCAACAGATCTTCGAGTGTGTTCCCAATTTCAGCGAGGGCCGAGACCCCGAGCGGATCGACGCCATCGCAGGGCCCTTTCGCGGCCGGCAGGGCGTGAAGCTCCTGGACACCCAGCGCGACGAGGATCATAACCGCCTGGTCGTGACGGTGGTGGGTGAGCCGGAGGCGCTGAAATCAGCGGTGCTCGAGGCCATGGCGGCGGCGGTTGCGGTTATCGATCTCCGGCAGCACCGCGGCCAGCACCCGCGCATGGGGGCGGTGGACGTGGTGCCCTTCATCCCCGTGCGCAACGCGACGATGGCCGAGGCCGTCGAACTGTCGCGGCAGGTCGCCGCCGCCGCGGCCGAGCGGCTGCACCTCCCCATTTTCCTCTACGAAGAATCGGCCTCGGCCCCGCACCGGCGCAACCTGGCCGAGATCCGCAAGGGCCAGTTCGAAGGAATGGCCCAAAAGCTCCAGCAACCGGGGTGGACGCCCGACTTCGGGCCGAATGCGGTCCATCCCACGGCCGGCGTCACGGCGATCGGCGCACGCATGCCGCTCATCGCCTTCAACGTCAACCTCGGGACCTCCAACCTCGAGATCGCCAACGACATCGCCCGCAAACTGCGCCACCTGAGCGGCGGCCTGCGCTACTGCAAGGCAATCGGCATCGCGCTCACGGAGCGGGATATCGTGCAGGTTTCCATGAACATGACCGACTTCACCCGTACGGCCCTCTACCGGGCCTTCGAGCTCGTGCGGATCGAGGCGCGGCGCTGGGGGGTGCCGGTCGTGGGCAGTGAAATCGTGGGGCTGGTCCCCATGGCCGCCCTCGTCGACGCGGCCGCCTACTATCTGCAGCTTGAGAACTTCGCGCCGGAGCAGGTGCTGGAATCCAGAATCTATGAATAACAACCTGCTCATCTCCCACGCCGCCGAGCTTGTAACCTGCAGCGGCTTCGGCCCGAAAAAGGGCAGCGCCATGGCCGAGCTCGGCATCATCGGCGACGGGGCGCTGGCGATCGAGAAGGGGAAGATCGTGCGCGTGGGAACGACCGCCGATGTTCTCTCCTGGATCAGGGCCGCCGACAGGGACCGCCGCGCCTTTGACACCATCGACGCCTCGGGCAAGGCCGTGCTACCCGGGTTTGTGGATTCCCACACCCATTTGGTATTCGGCGGGGATCGGGTAGAGGAGTTCGGCTGGAGGCTCGCGGGCGACAGCTACATGGAGATCCTGAGGCGCGGCGGGGGCATCCTCCGCACCGTGGCCGACACGCGCAGCGCTTCGCACGAAGAGCTGACGGTGTTGGGGTTGAGACGGCTCGATTCCATGCTCGCCTTCGGTGTCACCACGGTGGAGAGCAAAAGCGGATACGGCCTGGACCGCGACACCGAGATCAAGCAGCTGGAGGTCATGGCGGAGCTGAACCGGCTGCACCCGATCGATGTCGTTCCCACGTTCATGGGCGCCCACGCGGTGCCTCCCGAATTCAAGGGGCGGGAGGATGCCTTCATCGACGTTTTGCTGGAGGAGGTTCTGCCGGCGGCGGCCTCCCTAAAGCTGGCCGAGTTCTGCGACGTGTTCTGCGAAAAAGGCGTTTTCACAGTGGCCCAGTCCCGGCGGCTGCTGACCGCCGCCCGGCAGGCGGGGCTGAAGCCCAAGCTGCATGCGGACGAGATCGTGCCGCTGGGCGGTGCGGAGCTGGCCGCCGAGCTCGGCGCCGTTTCGGCCGACCACCTGCTGCACGCCTCCGATGAAGGCATCCGTGCCATGGCCGCCTCCGGGGTGGTGGCCACGCTGCTGCCGGGGACCGCCTTCAGCCTGAAAGCGCCCTATGCCCGCGGCCGGGCCATGATCGATGCCGGCTGCGCGGTCGCGCTGGCGACCGACTTCAACCCGGGCAGCTGTTTCTCGGAGTCTGTTGCCCTGGTGGCGGCGCTGGCGGCAATCCATATGAACCTATCGGCCGGGGAGATCGTGGCGGCGCTCACGATCAACGCCGCCGCCGCCCTCGACCGGGCGCAGGTCATCGGCAGCCTCGATCCCGGCAAACAGGGGGATGTGGTCATTCTGGAAAACCCCTCCCACCGCTTCATCCCCTACCGAGTCGGCGTGAACGCGGTGGAGAAGGTGATCAAAAATGGGGTGCTGGTCTACGACAAGCTGAGCCAAGGAGGCCTGCGGTGCTGACGGAGGTGTCGATCAAGGAGTACCTGTCCAAGACCGCCTCAGGCGACCCCCTGCCCGGCGGCGGGAGCGCGGCGGCGCTGAATGCCGCTCTGGGCGCGGCATTGACGGAAATGGTGGCCCACCTGACCGTCGGCCGCAAGGGGTTTGAAGCGGTGGACGCACAGATGCGGGCGGTGCGGCAGCGGGCGGCCGCGCTGCGGGCGAAACTCACCCTCGATGTGGACCGCGATGCGGATGCCTACACCCGGGTCCTGGCCGCCTTTAAACTGCCCAAGGAAACCGAGGCCGAAAAGGCGGATAGGGCCAGCGCCGTGCAGGACGCCTTCAAGCAGGCGGCGCTGGTGCCGCTGGGGGTCGCCCGTGACGCGCTCGCCGTGATGGAGTTGGGCCGGGCCGTCATCGCAAAGGGCAACCCCAATGCCGCCTCCGACGGGGCGGCCGGGGTCCTGGCCGCGCGCATGGCCGCGCGCACGGCGGTCTACAACGTCCGCATCAATCTGAACAGCATCCGCGACGCGGCCTTTACCGCCGAACTGCGCCGGGAAGCGGCTCGACTCGAAACCGAAGCCGAAGCAAAAGAAAAAGAGATCCTGGCCCTGTTGAGCCTGTAGTGCAACCGGCGACCTACACCTACCTGACGGCTGCCGACTGGAAACTGCGCATCGCCGAACTCAGGCGCATCGCCGCCCATTGCGCGCTCTGCCCCCGGCGCTGCGGGGTGGATCGGGATGCCGGCGAGACCGGTTTCTGCGGGGCCCCTGCCGGGCTCGTCGCCTCGAGCATCTTTCCCCACCACGGCGAGGAGCCCCCGCTCTCCGGCAGCGGCGGGTCCGGCACGGTATTCTTCACCCACTGCACGCTCAAGTGCCTCTTCTGCCAGAACTATCAGATTTCCCACGAAGGCGAGGGGCGCCTCTTCACGCAGGAGGAGCTGGCGCAAAAACTGCTCCATCTCCAGGCCCAGGGCTGCCACAACATCAACCTGGTCACGGCCACGCACCTGCTGCCCTGGATCCTGCCGGCGCTGCGGCGCGCCGCCCAGCAGGGGCTCACGCTGCCGATCGTCTACAACTGCGGCGGCTACGAGCTGGCCGAGACGATTGACCTTCTGAAGGACGTGGTGGACATTTGGCTGCCCGATATGAAGTACGGCGACAACGCGTTTGCGCAGCGCTACTCGGCCGCACCCGACTACGTCGAGGTCAACCAGGCCGCCGTCCGCCGGATGTTTCGCCAGGTGGGGCCGCTGCGGGTCGACGAGGGCGGGATTGCCGAGCGCGGCCTGCTCATCCGCCATCTGGTGCTGCCGAACGGCCAGTCGGCCAGCTTTAAGGTTCTCGATTTCCTGCGGCAGGTCTTCGACCCCCAGGACATCACCATCAGCCTCATGGCCCAGTACCGCCCCCTCTACCGGGCCCGCACCCATTCCCCGCTCCACAAACGCCTGGAACGCGCAGAGTATGAGACCGTCAAGGCGGCCTTCCTGGCGGCCGGGTTCAGCGGTTTTTTCCAGGAACCCGAAAAGCTGGACAGCTCGTTTGTGATCGATTTCAAAACCCGCAAGGAGGAACCGCTGATGGGTGGTTGAACCGGGCTGCGATCGACACCTACGCCTCTTGACAGGCGCGGCCTTCTTGAAATATAGGACATCCTCAATCGCCGTCGTGAAGCGGCACTCGTCAGGCGTTTTCAACTATAATTCGTCGCGATCATTCACCCAGACTGGGAAAGCCCTTTTCCGGACGAATCCGGGATCCGCTTTGCCGGTTTTTTTTTCGGAAGGGGACAATTCACGGCCACGAAGGCCCTTGTTTCGGTTGAGCGAGCACGCCCACGAGCGGCGGGCTCAGGTCGAGTTGCAATGGTCAACCCTCAATCGCAAAGGAGAGCCTGCCATGAAGTGGTCCGCCGTCGGTTCCTCGCTGTTCCGGATGACTGTTGCTGCTGCCGTGTCGTCGATGGCATTCCTGCTTCCCGCGTTTGCCCAGGAGCAGTCCGCAAAAACCTATCGAATGGATGAGATCGAGGTGGTGGCCGCGCCCATCATTCAGGGCAATGTGCTCGACCGCTACGCCGCACAAAAGACGCTGGTAAGCGAAGATCAGATCAACGACCTCAACGCCCAGGACCTGGCGTCTGCCTTGCGCAAAACCCCAGGGGTCAACATCTCCCGCTACAACATGATAGGCTCCTTCGGCGGGGCCGAAGGGGGGGCGGTATTTATCCGCGGGCAGGGCTCCAGCCGGCCGGGAGCTGAGATCAAGGCCCTGGTGGACGGCGTCCCCATGTACATGAGCGTATGGAACCATCCCCTGCTCGACCTCATGTCGATCGATCCGGCCCATATGATCGAGGTCTATAAAAGTCCGCAGCCCCAGAATTTCGGCAATGCCTTCGCCATCGTCAACATCCTACCGAAACGCATGGAGGACGAGGGTTTCCAGACACGGGTCCAGACCGCCGGCGGCACCTACTCCACTTTCATCGCCAACGGCGACCACGGCGGCAAGATCGGCGCCTGGGACTATTTCGCGGGCGGCGGCTATCGGACCGCCGACGGCCATCGGGACGACTCGGGCGGGGAGCTCAAAAACCTCTTCGGCCGTGTCGGATACCAGCTGAACCCCCACTGGGACCTCTCCGTGTTCGCCCTCTGGAACGACAACTATTCCAGGGACCCGGGAGAAAAAGGGGCCCCAGCGTCCCTGCAACAGGGCAAATACGAAACCCGCAGCTTCATGACCGTGGCCACCATGTCCAACCGTTTTGAAAGGGCCGATGGCTATGTCAAAGTCTACCAGAACACCGGGGATGGCGACTGGCTCGGCCAACCAAGGGCCGGAGGCGTCAAGGAGGACCTCTACAACGATTTCAAGTTTTACGGGCTCAAGGCCCGCGAGGCGTTCCGGTTCTGGAAGGGCGGTGAAATCATCACCGGGCTGGACTGGGAGTACGCTGAGGGAGACTATAAGCAGAAATTCAGCAACGGCGCCAGGGACCAATGGAACGGGGAGGACTTCATCATCGTTTCTCCCTATGCCGCAGTGAGCCAGCTGATCGGCGATAAAGAAGGGTTTTTCGTCATCCCCTCGGGCGGCATCCGTTACTACGACAACAATGAATTCGACTCCGAGTGGGCGCCCCACGCCGGAATCATCCTGGGTTATAAGAACACGGAGATCTTCGCCGGCTACGCCCGGGGCATCATCTATCCGGGCCTGGATGTGATGGTTTTCTCGGAAAAGGTGATCCCGGCCCTCCGGGATACCTGGAAAAACCTGAATGCGGAGAAGGTCGATCATTACGAAGTCGGCATCCGCCATCGCTTTGGAACGCTTGCCATGGCCGATCTCACCTTCTTCTACGACGACGGCAAGGACCGCTACATCGTCGTTCCCCCTCCGCCCCCCCCGCCAGTCTACAACAACGTCGAGAAGTTTCAGACCAAGGGCGTGGAGGCAACTCTGACCGTGTTTCCGTTCAAAAATGTATCCGTATTCGGCGGCGCGACCTATCTCGAAACCGACCCGAACGATCTGCCCTATGCGCCGAAGTTCACGGCGAGCGCCGGGCTGAACTGGCGCTTCCTGGAGAACTTCAAGCTCAGTCTGGACTGCCAGTATGTCAGCGATTTTTTCACCGGATCCCAGGCGCGGCGGTTGAACGCCGAAAACACGAACGAGGTGGACAACTATTTTATCCTGAACGGGAAACTCGCCTATCTCTTCGACGTGCAGCAGTGGGGTATGGCCGGCGAAGTTTACGTGGCCGGGGAGAACCTGACCGACACCGACTACGAATACCGCCCGAACTATCCCATGCCGGGCGCAACCGGCATGGTGGGGATTCAACTGAAATTCTGAACAGGAGTGATAGATGACCGCCGGCCGCTCCCAGCGGGAGTTTTTCGACTCGCGGGCTGATGGGTGGGAGGCGGCCTGCTACCCGCAGGAGGTCCGCGAGCGGCTGGCCGCACTCATCCCGGAGTTTCGCCTGGAACCGGGCGCCTGCGTGCTGGACGTTGGCACCGGCCCCGGGGTGCTGATCCCCTACCTCCGGGAGGCGGTCGGCCCGAAGGGCAGGATCTGCTCGTTCGATTTGTCTTTGCCCATGCTGCGGCAGGCGCAGCTCAAGCCTCTGCTGCCGCAGGATCTCGTGCTCCGGGCCGATGCCCATCACCTGCCCTTCGGGGCCGGCCGCTTCGATGTCGTGATCTGCTTTGCCGCCTTCCCCCATTTCGACGACCCCGGGCTGGCCTTGGCCGAAATGGCCCGCGTCGCCAAGTCCGGTGGGCGGGTGGTCATCGCTCACCTGCTCTCGCGCGAGGAGCTCGCCCGCCACCACGGCGGCCACGATGCGGTCGCCGACGACATGCTGCCGCCCGCGGACGTCATGCAGCTCCATTTCCGCCGGGCCGGCCTGCAAACGCCGCTCATCGAGGACCGCCCCGGCCGCTACCTGGCCGCCGCGCGGAGAGCGTGATGGGTTCCGAACCGGTCCACGCCGGGTTCGAAAGGTGGGCGGTGTTCGCCAAGATTCGCGCGGCCGATCGCATGCACCACCGCGCGGTCGGCCGCGCGCTGGAAAAGCTGCTGATCGCCGGCTTCGGCCGCCCGCCCCGCATTCTGGATGTCGGCTGCGGGGATGCCCGCGACATCGCCGCGATCCTGAAGCGGTGTACGGTTGCCGAATACACCGGCATCGACAACTCCTCAGTCGCCCTGGAGTGCGCCTGCGGCCGCCTCGCGGGCGGCGCGTTCCCACGGCGCCTGATCCACGGCGACTACGCGGAGGCACTGGCGACGCTCGCTCCCGCGTTCGACCTCATCTGGCTCGGGCTCTTCCTGCACCATCTCTCCTCGGAGCAGAAACGAGAGCTTTTCCGGCGGACGATGGGGCTGCTCGCGGAAGACGGGAGTCTGTTCGTCCACGATCCGGTGCTGCTCGAAACCGAGGACCGCGAGGGGTTTCTCGGCCGCATCGGCCGGGAGGCACTCGGCTGGCCGGAGCTCACCGCGGAAGAACGCGACATGCTCGGCCGCCACTGGTCGCAGCACGGCCGCCAGGAGCGGATCAGCCGGCTTGAGGAGATGGCCATTCTGGCGGGGTTTTCCGAAGCGCAGGTTCAGTGGCGGGACCCGCTGGAACTCTATGCGCTGCTGGCCTTCGGCCGCCGCAGCCGCCCAAGCGAAATTCTCAAAACTGTATAAGCCTGATCCGCAGCTCCGTTTGAGTTTTTTTGACCGTTATTTAAAAAAACTCAAAATTTTTTCATCCGGCGCTTCGGCGAACAGGCAGCGGCGGCAATGAAGATCGATGTGGAGACCAGCACGATGGTGGCGCCGCTCGGGAAGTGGAAGAGGTAGGAGCCAAGGAGCCCCAGCCAGGTGGAGAGAATGCCGAACGCGGCCGACAGCAGGAACATCCGGCGCAGGCTGTAGGTCAGCTGGTAGGCGGCCGCGGCCGGGTTCAGGATCAGGTTGAAGATCAACAGCCCGCCGATGCTTGCGAGCGAGGCCGTGATGGCCGCGCCGGTCAGCACCAGCATGGCGTAGAAAATGAGGTTGGCCGGGAGCCCCACGGCCAACGCCGCCTCGCGGTGGAAAATCACGGCCTGGATCTCTTTGAAGAACAGGCTCACGAGCAGCGCCACCACCAGCGCCACCGCCGCCAGCAGCGCCAGCTCCGGCCGCGTCACGGTGAGGATGCTGCCCCAGAGCAGCTCGAGGGCGTCGGTCTTGGGCCCGGGCGTAATTCCCATGAAGAGAAAGGCGAGCCCCATGGTCAGCGAGAAGACGATCCCGATGGGCGTGTCCGGGTTGAACTCGCCCCGGTCGGCGAGCGGCCCGATGACGGCGACGGCAGCCAGGCTGAAAAGAAAGGCCAAGGCGGTGGGGCTCACGCCGAGAAAGGCCCCGCACAAGGCGCCGGCGAACGCGGCATGGGCGATGGCCACCCCGATGAAGGAGAGGTGCATCGTCACCACCAGCACGCCGATCAGTGCGCAGGCCGCCCCGCCCAGCGCGCCGGCGAGGACGGCGTTCTGCATGAATTCATAGCTCAGGATGGAGAGATCCACGGCGTCGGTCTTTTCTCAGGCGTCAAAGCGTTCGAAGGCCTTGTCCGATTCGTACAAACGATCCAAGGTGTCCTCGTGCAGCAGGGTGTCCGGGTCGCCGACCGCCCAGAGCAGCCCCTCCTTCATCAGCAACACCCGGTCGCAGAGGGCGGCGGCGGCGCGGTGGGCATGCGTCACCATCAAGGTCGTCAGCCCGCTCGCGCGGTGAATCGACTGCACCAGCTCCAGGATGGCGATTCTGGATTTGCGGTCCAGGCCGGTCGTGGGCTCATCCAGCAGAAGAATCTCAGGCTCCTGCGCCAGCGCACGGGCGATCGCGACGCGCTGCTGCTCGCCGCCCGACAGATGCCCGATCGGCCGATCGGCCAGCCGGGTCATATCCACCAGCTGCAGAAGGTCCGTCACCACCCGGTGGTCCGCCGCCCCCGGCCGGCGCAGCAGCCCCAGCCGGCCGTAGCGCCCCATCATGACCGCCTCCCGCACATGGACCGGCATCCGCGGGTCGATGTTGTGCACCTGGGGAACGTAGCCGATCCGGCGGCGCAGGGCGGCGGGGCAGCCGCGGCTGATGTCGCAGCCCAGCACGCGCACGCGGCCGGCGAGCAGCCTGCCCAGGCCGTTGACCAGAGTGAGGATGGTGGTCTTGCCGGCGCCGTTCGGCCCCATGATGCCGAGAAGCTCGCCCTTGGCGATGTCGAGGCTGACCCCTCTGAGGGCCACGTCCTCGCGGTAGGAGACCACCGCCTCTTTCAAGGATATGATCGCCTCCGGCACCGTTTCACCTTTCGATCGCCGCAATCAGAAGATCGACGTTTCTGGCGATCGCCAGGGCCCAGCTCTCCGTGCCCTCGAATCCGCCCGGAAAGTTGCTCAGGGTCACCTGGGCGGCGCCGATCTCCTTGGCGATGTTGATGCCGGCCTGTTTGCCGCTCTGCAGATTGTCGACGACCAGGCGCACGGCCTGGGTGCGCCCCCGGCGGATGGCTTCCTCCACGTCCCGCGGGGACATGTCCTCGCCGCGTCCGAAGACTCCGGCCACCTGGAACCCGGCCCAGCGCACGAAATCGGCCTGCATGTCGTTCGCCAGCACGACCGTCCGGCCCGCAGCGGCTGCCGCTAGGCGCCTTGCCTGGGCGGTGCCCGCCTCATGGACCGCGGCCGCGCGCCGGGCGGCCGCCGTGCGGTAGGACTCTGCCCGCCCCGGGTCGGTCTCGGCGAGAATCGCCGCGATCCGCTCGGTCGCTTCGATCTGAGTGGCCGGCGCCATCCAATTGCCCGGCACCTCCAGCACCGCTTTCTGGAGTATGTTGTTGCCGGATGCGCGGATGATTCCGTCGCTGAAGGTGCGTCCCTGCCAGTGGTGCAGCAAGAAGAGCTCGGCGTCGGCCAACAGCCGCATATCATCCGGTTTGATGTCGAAATGCCCGGGGCAGGAGGCCGGCGGAATCAGGGTGGCGATCGCGACCGCGGGCCCGCCCAGATCGGAAACGATTTCGGCGATCAGAGAGGTCGTCGCCACGACCTTGAGGCGGTGTTGCGAACGGGCATCGGCCGGCTCGACGCCCGCTGCGGCGACTGCCATGAGCAACGCGAGCGCGCCGAGCAGCGACTTGTAAAGAATCGAGGTCGATGTGGGCATAGGTCGTTTTTGCGTTCTTGGTGAATTCATCTTTTTGGAATACCTCCAGGGCGGACGCATCCACGCAGCCGGTGTTTCCGGACAGTCGCCTTACCGCCGCCGGTACCAGTACCACGCGGAGGGATAGTTCTTCTCCTCGCCGACGACCAGCCGGGTACGGATGAGAGCTGCTTCAAGCAGGGATTCGACCGCCTCGGTCGCAATCCCGTAGGTGCCGCCTTTCCGGGGCCGCGGCTGCCAGGCATAGAGCATGTAATCGCCCGCCGGCCGCATCAGCCGGGCGAGTTCGCGGACGTAGCGGACCCGGGATGATTCCGTCAGCGTGAACAGGCAGCCGATGTCGAGCACGTAGTCGAAGGGGCCGCTCAGCATGCCAAGATCGGCGACGTCGGTGCAGTAGAAATCGATCTTCAGTCCGGCCTGCCTGGCCTTGCGCCGCGCCGCGCAGATGGCTTTGGGGCTGAAATCCACGCCGGCGGCCTGCCAGCCGTGGCGCGCCAGCGTGATGGCGTTGGTGCCCGTCCCGCAGCCCAGGTCGAGGGCCTTGCCGGGAGGGGTCGAACTAATGAACTGCATCACCTCGGGCGGGGTGATGTTGGTGTCCCAGGGAGTGCTGCCGCGCCAATAGCGCCACTCGAATTTCAAGCGCCTGAAGAGGCTCACGATTCTACCCTGCGAAATGCAAAAAGGCCTCGCAGCGAAATTGATGCGGGCCTTCGTGGCTTTTTTGAGGAAAGGTGAGACGAGAACGGTGTTGTTACGGCTTGCCTTCTGGCAAGCATTATGGTGTGGTTCTTAACGTCCCCCGGTCAACATGTCAATGGGGATCGGTTTGATTTATGCACGGATCCCCTTATCATTCCGAGGTGAAGCTGCGTGCCCACCCGGGAGGAAATCGAGCGATGACACCCAAACTGAAAATAGCTTCGCTGGCAGCAGCCGCGCTGGCGCTGACGGCCTGCGCATCGGCGCCGTTTGGGTCCACCTGGAGGGCTCCGGAAGCGCGCTCCTTCGCCATTGCCGGCCAAAAGATGGCCGCGCTCTACGCCAGCGATGTCGAAGCCACCCGGCGCAACGCCGAGGAGGCCATGGCCGGCGAGATAAATGCCCGCGGCGGCAAGGGGATCGCGGCCTACACCCTTCTGGACTCCGAGTCCGGCCAGGATCGCGCCGCGGTTTTTGAAATGCTCCGTCAGGCCGGGGTGGAGAAGGCGCTGGTCATGCGCGCCGCCGCACGGGAGCGCGACGCCTTTCGGCCCTATCCCTGGGTCGGCTCGCGCTTCGGCAGCCACTGGGGATCCTACGGTTGGGGCTGGGGGGTGGTCTACGACCCGGCCTATGGATACCCGGAGACCGTGGTTTCGATCGAAACCCGGCTCTACGATGTGGCCGCGGACCGCCTGATGTGGGCCTCCGTGAGCCAGTCGCGGAACCCATCCGATGGGGTCGAACTGGTCCGCCGGCTGGCCGGTGAAGCCCTGCGGCAGATGGAAAAGGACGGCCTGATCTACTGATCCGCGCGTTCAGGCCGCGGACCGATCGCCCCGCCTCCGGCCCCGTGCCGCAACGCGATCCGGGTGAACATCTGCGCCAACCCGACGCCCAGGGCGAAGATGCCCCCGATGTCGAGGTTGCGATCGGCGGTCTCGTCGAAAAAGAGGTTCAGGCTCGACCCCATCCCCTCTTCGGCCCGCCAGTAGCACACCATGACCGGCACGCGCGGCAGAGGATGGAGCACCACCGAAATATCGGCTTCGAATTGCCGCTCCACCTGCCGGCCGCCGAACAGGTGGACCATGTCGTCGAATAGAGCGGTGTAGCTGTCGGCCACCTGCTGCATGGCCTGCTCGCCGCGCTTGTGAAACAGGGCGTAGCGTTCGCGTCCGTCCGTAAGCTCGCGGAAGGATACCCAGCGGCCGATCGGGGCGGACCCTTTCCCGAATAGGATATAGCTCAGAAAAGGGATGGCCACCCAGGGGTTGACGTGGATGTCGGCGAAGAAGTTGCCGCAGGCGTCCACACTGAAATCCTTGCCGAGCACCTTAAGGGTCAGCCGCCCGTCGGCGTACCGGCCGCCAACGCGCGCGGCCGCGGCGGCCAGATCGATTCCGGCAATCTCGGCTTTGAGTTTGCGGAAGTGAGCCGCGCCCTCCGGCTCCGGAACGCCCGGGGAGGGGCCGCGTTCTGCATAGCGCGCGATGATGCACGGGTCGAGGCGCGGACATTCGGCTATCTGCCGCTGCCCCTTGAAAACCGCACCGGCAAAGGCCAGGCAGGTCTTCTCACCGCAGTTGCCGCAGTTGGACTTGTCGAGCAGTTTAAAGATTTCAAATGCGTTTTGCGGCTTCATTCCAGATCCATCAGGCAAGGATTCGGACACCCGTCCACGTTGAAAACTCAAACCCGCTGTTTGTATTTTCAACGGGAGCATGAGCTGTTTCTTGGAAAAAATGAGGTCCCGGAATAATCATACATTTGACGGATGAATGCAAGGCGCTGCCGACCCCTCACGCAGGATCTTCAAAAGCGGAATCGCCTCTTGACGAAGGATAGCCCCTGACGGTATGAAATATAAAGTTCCGGAAGAAGACCAGCTGCGCCACGAAGGCGCCGTCGATGGCGACCCGGAGCCGCCGGCGGGCGATGTTTGCTGCCGCTGGCCCTTGCTGCATCGATAAACCCAGGCCACGAATGCCCTGGCCTCCCGCAGGAAGCGGGGAGGGGCGTCGTGGCTTTTTCATTCCGGGGTGACTTCACCATGCGGCTGTGGCAGGGGATTCTCGCGTCGGTGGCGGTCCACGCGGCGCTCTTTCATATTCCCATCCGCATGAGTGCGCCCCACGAGCCGGTGTGCGTGGAGGTGCAGTTCGTCCTCGAGGCCGCCCCGGCGGCCCCGCGCCTCACGGACCCGGTGACTATCGCGTCGGTGACGCCCCCCGTGCTGCCGCAGATCACCGTCCCACGACCACCGGTGGTGGACCCGGAGGTGCAGAAGAGGGAGGTGATCCGGCCGAAGCCCGAGCGCAAGACCTCCCCGCCGCCCCAGGCAGAGCCGCCGCCCCGGCCGGAGGCGCCGCCCGCCGATGTGGCGATGCCGCTGCCGGCAGCGGCCGAGTCGGTGGCTGCCGCGGCTTCGCCGGAGCCGGCCGAGGCCCCGCCGCCGGCTGCGGTGGCGCGGCTGCCGGAACCCGCGCCGGGCATCAGCGCCGCGGTTTTCGGCGGCAGCGGGGCCCCGGGGTTCCTCAAGCGGGTGCTGCCGCGCTACCCGCGGCTGGCCCGGGAGATGGGGCGGGAGGGCACCGTAACGCTGCGCCTCGCCATCGACGAGCGCGGGGTGCTGCAGGAGGTGGAACTCATTGAAGGGGCCGGGTACGGCTTCGATGAAGAGGCGCTGCGCGCGATCAGGGCCTCCACTTTCCGGCCGGCGGTGCGCAATGGGCAGCCGGTCGCCAGCCGGGCGCTTCTGCCCGTACGGTTTGTTTTGAGAGGTTGGACGGATGATTGATTTTTTTGTCAAAGGCGGGCCGCTCATGTGGCCCATCCTGACATGCTCGGTGCTCGCGCTCGCCCTCATCGTGGTCAAAGCGCTCCAATTCTACGTCATCCGCAAAAAGCTCGCGCAGGGGTTAGAATCGGTGCTGGCGCGACCACCGGCGGATATGGCCGAGCTGATCGAGGGGGTCGCGAGCGGCAAGGACCGGGAGCAACTCGCACTGATCGGCACCCGCCAGGTGCGGGAGCTCGAAAAGGGGCTGGGGGCGCTGGGATTGATCGCAAGCATCGCCCCGCTGTTGGGTCTGACCGGCACGGTGACCGGCATGATCCAGGCCTTCATGGCCATCGCATCCCACACCGGCAGCCGGGTCGAACCCTCGATGGTGGCGGGCGGGATCTACGAGGCCCTCATCACCACGGCGGCCGGGCTCTTCGTGGCGGTGCCCACCCATGTGGCCCTCCATTTTCTCGAAGGCCGGCTGGACGGGATCGCCCTGCGGATGAAGGCGCTGACGCTCGGACTGCGGGAGAGAAGGAACCATGGAGTTTGAACGCCGCCGCCGGCGCAGCGGCCGGATCGACATCGCCCCGCTGGTGGATATCGTCTTCAACCTGCTGCTCTTCTTCGTGATCACCTACAATATCACCGCCGATGCCGCCATCCGCGTGCAGCTGCCCGAATCGACCACGGCCGAGGCCCGCGCCGATGAGCTGATCGTGATCAGCCTGACCCGCGCGGGGGAGATCTTCATCGGCGAGCAGCCCGTCACGCTCGAGGATCTGCCGGCAGCGCTCCAGGCGGCGATGAGCTTGCAATCCGAGCCCTCCGTCAGGATCCGCGCCGACCAGGAGGCTGCGGTCGGCCTGCTGATAAAAGTGGTGGACGGGGTACGCATGGCCGGCTGCCCCGCCTTCAGCGTGGTCACCGAAACGCCCTGATCCTTGGAATAATCTGACGGGAGCGACTTCCGGCCACGAAACATCTCGGCAAGATGCCGCTCCCGCAGAAAAGAAGACATCCTCGTTGGAAGGCATCAACCCGGCCAGAGGGCACCAGCGGACAGTAACGCTGCAAATTCATGGAATGGCAAGACCTCGATGCCGTCCGGTGTCTTCAGGACCGGGCCGCGGGGGTAGACGATCAGCCGGCGCGCGAGCCCTTTCAGCTCCGATGCGGCGCGCAGCCCCCGGCACCAGCTCTCCGCAAACCGGCCGCCCGCTTTGACTTCAACGGCAATGAAGCGGCCTTCTTGTTCCAGGAGAAAGTCGACCTCCGTCGCCGCCCTTCCACTGGGAGACCAATAGTAGGTCTCGTCGCAAATTTTGCGGTAATCGCGGTAGGCCCGGATCACCTGGGCCACCAGCCCCTCGAAAAGAGCCCCGCGCTCCTCGGGCACCACCGGCCCGAAGGATCGTTTCATGGCGCGCACCAGGCCCGGGTCGCGCCAGTACCATTTCGGATGCTTGCGCTCGCGCACGCGCAGCCTTGCCTCGTAGGCCGGAAGCCGGAAACAGAGCAGGGTCTCCTCGAGAATCTCCAAATAGCCGAAGACCGTGGTCCGAGCCACCCCCGCATCGCGGGCGATGGAGCTGACGTTGATTATCTGCCCGTGGAAAAGGGCCGCGATCGGCAGGAAGCGGGCAAAGCCCGGCAGATTTCTCACCAGGGCCTCGGCCTGGATCTCTTCCTTCAAGTAAAATTGGGCGTAGGCGGAAAGCGTCTCGGCCCGAGCTTCTGAATCCCACACCACCGGCAGCAGGCCGTTTTGCAGCGCCTGGTCGAGATCGAAGCTCTCTCCGATCTCCTCCGGAAGAAAAGGGTGCATGGCGCGATGTAGGGCTCGTCCAGCCAGGAGGTTGACGCCGGCGCGCCGAAGTTTTCGGGCG
>JALOOU010000130.1 GCA_025454255.1 Desulfobacterales bacterium
GGGCGAATTTGCGACGGGCGTAGTAATTACCTTCCAGGTAATGGCATTCGCCGGGATGTCACCCGGAGACCCAGACCCCGTCGGCCCCCTCCCGCAGGGCGGCCATGAAGAACTTGGGGTCCATCCGGCCGGTGCAGGGGATGCGGATCACCCGGATGTTGGGCGGGTACTCCATGCGGCTGACGCCGGCGAGATCGGCGGCGCCGTAGCTGCACCAGTTGCATAGGAAGGCGGCGATCTTCGGTTCCCAGTCACTCATTTCGGTCTCCTTCATACGGCTTCACTCAGGTTGAAGATTTGTGCGAAAATTTGGTCGTTGTCGAAGCCCTTCAGGTGGATGGCCCCGGAGCGGCAGGAGGCCACGCACAGCCCGCAGCCCTTGCAGAGCACGGCGTTGACCTGGGCCTTGCCGGCGAACGGCCCCTTCTCGGTCCAGGCCGGCGCCGAGTAGGGGCAGACCGACACGCACACTCCGCACTGGCTGCACATGCGCTGATCTACCTCGGCCACGGTGCCGCTGGTGAAGATCTTTCTGCGCGCCAACAGCGTCACCGCTCGCGAGGCGGCGGCCTGCCCCTGGGCGATGGCCTCGTCGATGGGCTTGGGGTAGTGGGCCAGGCCGCAGAGGAAGACGCCGTCGGTGGCGAACTCCGAGGGGCCGAGCTTGGCGTGCCGCTCCACGAAGAACCCATCGGCGTTGAGCGGCACCTTGAAGAAGTTGGCCAGCTTTTCGTCGCGGTTGGGCAGAATGGCGGTGGCCAGGGTCAAGAGGTCGGCTTCCAATTCGAGCGGCCGTCCCAGGATGTGGTCGGTCACCGAAACCAGGAGTTTGCCGTCTTCGACCCGCACCCGCGGCTTCTCCTCGCGGGCAAAGCGGATGAAGATGACCCCCAGCGAGCGGGCCTTCTTGTAGAGCAGCTCGCGTTCGCCGTAAGTGCGCATGTCCCGGTACAGAACGAATACGTTCATGCCCGGGTTCATCTCCTTTAGGTGTACGGCGTTGTCCACCGCGTGCGTGCAGCAGACGCGCGAGCAGTAGGGGCGCTCGGGTTCGCGCGAGCCGACGCACTGGATGAAGACCGCGCTGCTGATCGACGCGAGGCCGGGGTCTCCGGCCATGAGCATGCGGTCGAGGTCCAGGCTGGTGATGATCCGGGGGTCGCTGCCGTAGCCGTATTCCGTGGGCCGGTAGGGAGAGCCGCCGGTGGCCATCACCGCCACCCCGTGTTCGAGCAGCTCCTCGGCGCCGTTGGCGGAAAGCGTCGATTTGAAGTTGCCGACGAACCCCTCGACCTGCTTGAGTTCGGTGTTCAAATGGATGTGGATCCTCGCGTCCCGCTCGACCTGTGCGATGAGGTCGGCCAGCTTCTCCTGGACGTCCTCGCCTTTGGCGGTGCGGAAAAGGTTGCGGGCCTGGCCGCCGAGCCGGTCGCTTTTTTCGATGATGTGGGCGTCGTACCCCTGACGGGCCAGACTGCGCGCCGCCGCCATCCCTGAGATCCCTCCGCCGACCACCATGGCCTTCGGGGTGATGTCGAGCTCCGCCTCCCGCAGCGGGGCCATCAGGGCGGCCTTGTTGACGGCCATGCGCACCAGATCCCTCGCCTTGTGGGTGGCGAGCCCGGGGTTGTTCTTGTGCACCCAGGAGTCCTGGTTGCGGATGTTGGCCATTTCGAAGAGGTATTTGTTGAGGCCCGCGTTGACCAGGGTCTCCTGGAAGAGCGGCTCGTGGGTCTTGGGCGTGCAGGCGGCCACTACGACCCGGTTGAGGTTCTTTTCCCGAATGATCTGGGAGATGGACTCCTGCGTGTCCTGGGAGCAGGCGTAGAGGTTGTCGGTGGCGTATTCGACATACGGCAGGCTCTTGGCGTACTCCGCCACCGACGGCACATCCACGATGCCGGCGATGTTCGTGCCGCAGCGGCAGACGAAGACCCCGATCCGCGGCCGTTCGTTGAGCACGTTGGTTTCGGCCACTTTCTCTTTGGTTTTGGTCAGGCTGTTGCGGGCGGCCGAGAGGATCTCCCCCGCGGCCGTAGCGGCGGCACTGGAGTCGACGACCGACTGCGGGATGTCTTTGGGCCCCTGGAACGCGCCGCAGACGAAAATGCCCTCACGGGAGGTGCAAACCGGGGCGAAGGTGGAGGTGCTGCAGAACTTGCCCGGGGTCAGTTCGATGCCCAGCCGCTTTGCCAGCTCCACCACCCCCGGGGCCATTTCCATGCCCACCGAAAGCACGACCAGGTCGAAAATTTCGGTCTTCAGCTCGCCGTTTTCGGCGACGTAGCGCACCTCGAGATCGTCGGTGGCCCCCACCGGGGTGACCGAGTGTACCTTGCTGCGGATGAACCGCACCCCGTGGCGTTCGCGGGCATCGTCGTAGAAGCGCTCGAACTCCTTGCCGTGGGTGCGCATGTCCATGAAGAACACGGCGCAGTCCAGCTCGTTGCCCGCGTGCTCCTTGGCGATGACCGCCTCCTTGATGGCGTACATGCAGCACACCGAGGAGCAATGGGAGTTGTCGCACTTGTTCATGTCGCGCGAGCCGACGCACTGGAACCAGGCGATCTTCTTTGGGTCGCGTCCATCCTTGGAGAACCGCTTGACGTGTCCGGCGGTGGGGCCGGAGGCCGAGAGGATGCGCTCGAACTCCATGGCCGTGACCACGTTGGGCAGGTTGGCGTATTGATAGTTGTCGAATTTGGCGGGATCGAACGGGGTGAACCCGGCGGCCAGCACAACGGAGCCCACCTTCAGCGTGGCCGGGGTCGGCTTTTGATCGAAGTCGACCGCGCCGACGGGGCAGATCTTTTTACAGGCGCCGCACTTGCCCTTTTGGATGAAGATGCACGCGTCCCCGTCGATGGCATATTTGAGGGGGACGGCTTGGGCGTATTCCACGTAGGCCGCCTTGCGTTTGGCGAGGCCGACATTGTAGGTGTCATCGATTTTTTTGGGGCACTTCTCGGCGCAGGCGCCGCAGCCGATGCACTTGGTGATATCGATGTAGCGGGGGTGCTGGATGAGTTCGACTTCGAAATTCCCTGCCTCTCCCTTGATGTCCCTGACCTCGCTGAGCGTTCTCAGCTCGATGTTCAGATGCCGGCCGACCTCGACCAGTTTGGGGGAGATAATTCACATCGCGCAGTCGCAGGTCGGGAAGGTTTTGTCGAGCTGGGACATCACCCCGCCGATGGAGGGGCCTTTCTCCACGAGGTACACGTAATAACCAGAATCGGCGAGATCCAACGCCGCCTGCATGCCGGCGATCCCGCCGCCGACGACCATCACCGAACCGATCACATCTTTTGGCATAGCGTCCATCTCCTGTGGTGGGCTCCGCAGCGGAGCCTTCAGGTTAAAAACAGATCTCAAAGGAATTTGAAATACCTGCCTTGGCGCAGATTGTCAATAAAAATAAAACCGCTCCGCCCAACTCATATCGACTTGATATGTTATAGTTTTTTTCCAATGCGGCCTTGCGTTTCGAGTCCCGTTGCGTTATACGGCAGGCATCCTCGGTCGCGACGCTACGCGGCACCTCCAGTTTGCAGATTCGAATCCGACGGTCCTCCGATCGGTTTGGGGCTTCACCGCAAAACCGACCAGCCTATCCAAGGAGGCGGCATGCAGAACCCGGACCAATGGGACTGGGACTCCCCCCGTAAAGAAATCCCTGTTGCATCCTGGAAGGACCACTACGAGTGGGTCGAAGATCCTCAGGCCAGTCCCGACGGCGAGTCCGTGGCGGCGGTTGCCAACGTGGGCGAGGGAGCGTTCAACGTCGTCGTCAACGGCGCGGCTTGGGAAAACCCCTTCGAGAAGATCTGGCACTTGCGGTTTGCACCGGACGGGCGCCTGACGGCCATCGTTTCCGACTCCGGGGAGTGGACGATCGCGGTCGACGGCGTCCCCTGGGAAAACCGCTTCGGGTTCGTGTGGGAGCCCCGCTTCAGCCCCGACGGCAAGGCGATTGCCGTCAAGTTCCAGCAGGACATGCAGTACGGGATGGCACTGAACGACGCTCCCTGGGAGGCCACCTTCGCCAATATGACCAACGCCGCCCTCAGCCCGGACGGCGCGCGAACCGCCGCTGTGGTCCAGGTGGCCAGCTTCGGCGAGGCGGATGTCTTCGGCTTTCAAAAGGGGGCCTTCACCGCCGCAGTGGACGGCGCCCCCTGGGATCGGACCTTCGTCAACCTCTGGAACATGGCCTTCAGCCCGGATGGATCGAAGCTCGCGGCCGAGGTCCGGCTGACGCTCTACGATTATACCATCGCCGTCAACGGGGTGCCCTGGGAGCGGACGTTCGACTGCGTGTGGGAGCCGGTGTTCGACCCCAACGGCGGCAGCGTGATCGCACCGGTGAGGCAAGGCGGCCAATGGACGCTGCTCAGGGACGGGGCTGCCTTCTGGGATCGCTCCTACGTGCAGCTGTGGCAGCCCCGGTTCAGCCCCGATGGAGAGCGCGTTGCGGCCATCGTGGCGCCTTCCTTTGGCCGGTGGACGATCGCCGTCGACGGGACCCCCTGGCGGACCGAGTTCACGGATTTGATGTCGGATCTCGTCCTCAGCCCGGACGGCCGGCGGGCGGCCGCGGTCGGCAAGAGCGGCAGCGCCTATCACATCGTCGTGGACGATGCGGTATGGTCCGGGGGCTTCGATATGGCCTGGAGGCCGGTCTTCAGCCCGGACGGCCGGCAGGCGGCCGCCAAGGTCGAAAAAGGTGGCAGGCTCACGTATGCGGTCGACGGCCGGCTTTGGGATCAGGCGGCCGAGGCCGCCTGGGACCCGGTGTTCAGCCCGGACGGCCGCAAGCTGCTGCTGCGCACCGTCGAGAACGGCACCTATATCCGACGGGTGCTTCCCGTCTCCGAGATCGCCGGTTGAAGGAGGAGGACGATGCATGATCTCTATGCCTTCGTGAGGGGGCCGCTGGCATGGGCCGCCTTTGCGCTGTTTTTCGGCGGCTGCCTCTTCCGGCTGATCCAACTCCTCGTCCTGGTCCACCGCAAGGAGAGGTTCATCTACTCCTACATGAGCTGGAAGTACGGCCTGCGCTCCATCCTGCACTGGATCACCCCGTTTGCCGCCGTCAACATGCGCAAGAACCGGGTGCTCACGGTCGTGACGTTCGCCTTCCATCTGGGCCTAATCCTGACGCCTGTCTTTCTCCTCTCGCATGTCCTGCTCTGGGAGGAGTCCTGGGGCCTGAGCTGGTGGAGCCTGCCGGACGCCGTGGCCGATGGGTTGACCGTGGTGGTCATTGCCTGCTGCGGCTACTTTTTGGTGCGCCGGCTGACCCGGCCGGAGGTGCGCTACGTGACCTCTGCCTCGGATTTCGTGATCCTGGCACTTGTCGCCGCGCCGTTCGTGACCGGCTTTCTGGCCTACCACCAGTGGGTCGCCTACGAGACGATGTTCATCCTGCACATTCTGTCGGGTGAGATCCTGCTGGCGGTCATCCCCTTCACCCGGCTGGTTCACATGCTGTTTGCGCCGTTGACGCGGGCATACATGGGCAGCGAGTTTGGGGGGGTGCGGCATGCCCGCGACTGGTAGCCCCACGGCCGCGCCGAAAGCCCAATTTCGGCGTTGCGTTTCGCCCTGCGGGCGCTGCGGCGTACTGGAGTACGCCTCGCGCCGCAGCGGCTCACGCGCCTTGAACTTGGGCTTTGGGCGCGGTCGTGGTGAGAAGGTGGCCGAAAGCCCGGCTTCGGCGTTGCGTTTCGCCCTGCGGGCGCTGCGGCGTACTGGAGTACGCCTCGCTCAGCGGGCCTCGCGCGTCCTGCCCATCCCGCTTCGGCGGGGAGCTGGGCTTTGGGCGCTGCGGCGAGTAAAAGCTTTAAAAAAAATTGATCACGGAACCATAGCCGAAGGGCTGGGAGCGGTCACATGGCGGAATCCGAAGTGAAAGAGCATAAGAGGCAGGTGGACGAGGGGCTCGAACGGGGGATCCAGGGGCTGACCCGGGAGCGGATCGAGAAGGTCATCAACCGCGTGCTGGATGCGGAGACCGGCGCCCGGCTCAAGGCCTATGTCGAGACCTGCGTGCACTGCGGCCTGTGCTCGGAGGCCTGTCATTTCTTTCTCTCCCACGACCGGGATCCCCGGTTCTCGCCGGTGGGCAAGGTCAAGCAGACCCTCTGGGAGATGATCAAAAAGCGCGGCAGGGTGAGCCCGGAGTTCATCAAGCAGGCGCGGGTGATCGCCTCCACCCAGTGCAACCTGTGCAAGCGCTGCGCCATGTACTGCCCCTTCGGCATCGATGTCGCCTACCTGATGCTGGTGGTCCGGCGCATCTGCCACCTGCTCGGCGTCACGCCCCTGTACATCCAGGACACGGCCCACAGCCACTCCGTCGCCACCAACCAGATGTGGGTCAAGGAGGACGAGTGGATCGACACGCTTCAGTGGCAGGAGGACGAAGCCCGGAGTGAGGTCCCGCGCCTGAGGATCCCCCTAGAGAAGGAGGGGGCCGAGATCATGTACTCGGTGATCGGCCCCGAGCCGAAGTTCCAGGCCGGGCTGATCTACCAGGCGGCGGTTTTCATGAATTTGGCCGGCCTGGACTGGACCATGCCGGCCACCCCCGGCTGGGACAACAGCGACATGGCCATGTACACCGGAGAC
>JALOOU010000013.1 GCA_025454255.1 Desulfobacterales bacterium
CTCGCTCGAGATCATGGCCATGGCCCACCCCTTCGACGGGCTGGTGCTGATGGCCTCCTGCGACAAGATCATCCCCGGGATGCTGATCGCGGCGGCGCGGCTCAACATCCCCTCGATCTTCCTGCCGGGCGGGCCGATGCTGCCGGGGCACGTCAACGGCAAGCCGACCGGGTTGGACAAGGTGTTCGAGGCCGTCGGCCGCTACAAGGGCGGGAAGATCAGCGCCGCTGAACTCAAAAAATACGAGTGCGCCGCCTGCCCCGGCGCCGGCTCCTGCGCCGGCATGTTCACCGCCAACACCATGAGCAACCTCTCCGAAGCCCTGGGCATGACCCTGCCGCTGGGCGGGAGCATCCCCGCCGTATACGCCGAACGCGTCTGGATCGCCAAGCAGACCGGCCAGGCGGCGGTGCAGCTCGTCAAAAAGAAGATCCGCCCCCTGGACATTCTGACGCGCGCAGCCTTCCACAACGCCATCGTCACCGACATGGCCCTGGGCGGCTCCACCAACAGCGCGCTGCACCTGCCGGCCATTGCCTACTATGCCGGCCTGGACATCACCCTGTCGGACTTCGGCACGTTCACGGACACGACCCCGCACCTCACCTCCCTGGTCCCGGCCGGGCCGCACCACGTCGTGGACCTCTTCCATGCCGGCGGGATTCCGGCCGTCATGGCCGAGCTGCGCAAGGGCGGTCTGATCAAGGAGAAGGCCATGACCGTCTTCGGCCGGCCGGTCGGCAAGATGCTCGATGCCATCAAGGCCGGCAGCAAGGAGACGGAGGTCATCCGGACCCTCAAAAACCCCGTGCACGCGACCGGAGGCTTGGCCGTCCTCAAGGGAAACCTCGCCCCGCAGGGAGCGGTCGTCAAGCAGGCGGCGGTCTCCAAGGAGATGCTCACGCACAGCGGCCCGGCCCGCATCTTCGACGCGGAAGAGGAGGCCTTCAAGGCCATCGTCGGCGGCAAGGTGCGCAAGGGCGATGTGGTGGTGGTGCGCTACGAAGGGCCGCGGGGAGGCCCCGGCATGCAGGAGATGCTCTCGCCCACGGCGGCCCTGGCCGGAATGGGGTTGGACAAGGAGGTGGCGCTGATCACCGACGGCCGCTTTTCGGGGGCGAGCCGCGGGGCCGCCATCGGCCACATCTCCCCCGAGGCGGCGGCCCGCGGACCGATCGCCGCGCTGCGGGAAGGAGACATCATCGCCATTGACATCCCGGCCAAGCGCCTCAACGTCAAACTGTCCGCCGGCGAGATCAAGCGGCGCCTGGCGGCGCTGCCCGAATTCACCCCCAAGATCCGGACGGGCTATCTGGCCCGCTACGCCACCATCGTCTCCAGCGCGGACAGGGGGGCGGTGTTCCCGCGGTAGGCGGCCGGGCGGTCGACCCGTGCGATGGGCTCAGTCGGTCTTGCGCAGCCGGCGCAGCGGGGCGGGCTGCGTCCAGCGGTCCAGGCCGCCCTCGTAGAACCATTTGTCGGGGAACCCCCGGCGGGTGGTGAAGGTGGGCTTTTCGGACCAGCGGATCAGCTGCTCGTAGGCCTCCCGCAGCTTGCGGAACAGGGAGGGGTTGCCGCCCTGGTCCGGGTGGTGCTGCTTGGCCTGCCGGCGGAAGGCGCGCTTGATGATCTGCTGCAGGTTGGGCGAGTAAAGGTCCTTTTGCTTGAGCTTGAGATGGGTCATGGAGCGGGCCATGCGCGCCGGTTCGCGCACCTCCAGCGGCCGCACGGAGTTGATGTCCCCTTCGATCTGGCTCGCTTTGGTCAGGATGTGGCGCGTAGCCAGATAGCGCTTCTTGGTGCGGTGCACCTCGGCCCACCATGCATTGCCGAGCAGGTTGAGCATGCGGGAGAAATCCTCCACCGGCTTTTTTCCGTTGGAGCGCGGGAAGATGAAACTCAGCAACTCCGATGACCCGTAGCGCAGGATGTCCAGGGCAATGTGGGTGTCTGTAAAATAGAACGTGGCATAGCGGGTTTGGAGCGCCTGCAGCAGGCCCGTGCGGATATTGAGGTTGTGGCGCAGTTTCTGGCGGCACTCGAGGGAACAGTAGCGCCGGCGTTTCATGTTCTCGGTCGTGCCGCAAGAGAGGCAGCGGCGAACAGCTCCGTTCTCCCGTATCAGCGCGTAGGTGTGTGGATGAGATCTCATGACTCGCACGGATTTTCGAAAAAGAGACAGAGTTCCACCCTAACATGCCGGGCGGCGCAAGGTCAAAGGCCTCTTGCGCACCGACTCCCGCGCCCCGGCGGAGCCCCCTGATGCTCTTTCTTTCCATTGCGTTTGCAACCATCGTCGGCGGTCACCTCCTGCTCTATCGGTTTGCCCTTCGGTGCCTGGAGGTTGCCCATCCACTGGCGCGCGGCGGGATCCTGGTCGTTTTTCTGCTCTTGTCCGTTAGCTTCATAGCCGCGTTTTTTCTCCTGCGCTGGAGCGAAACCCCGCTGACCATAGGCCTTTACAAGGCCGCGGCCGTGTGGTTCGCCGTGTTCGTAAAACTCCTCCTGGCCGTCGGGGCGACCTGGTCGATCTACGGCCTCCTGCGCGCGGCGGGAAGCACCGCCGTGAGCTTTCGCATGCTCGCGGCCGGCTGCGTGCTGCTCGGGGTGGGGTGGGCGCTTTACGGCTTCTGGAGCGCGCTTCACCCCGTCGTCCGGCGCGTCGAACTCACGGTCGATCGCCTGCCGGAGCCCTGGCGCAACAAGACCATCGTGCAGCTCTCCGACGTCCACTTGGGCCACTTCCACACCGCCGCCGCCATGGAGCGGTTGGCCGGGCGGGTCAACGCCCTCGCCCCGGATCTGGTGGTGATCACCGGCGACCTGTTCGACGGCATGATCGACGGGCTGCCGGCATTCGCCGCTCCGCTCAGTCGGCTGAAAGCGAAAAAGGGCGTCTTCTTTGTGACCGGCAACCACGAGGTCTACGCCGGCGTGCGTCGGTGCCTCACCATCGTGGAGCAGGCCGGGATCCGGGTGTTGTCCAACGAGGTGGTCGATCTCGACGGTCTGGCGCTGATCGGCGTTGCCTACCCCGGCATTCGCAGCCAGGCGGAGCTGTGCGGACTTGACCTGCTCGCGGCCGCAGGCGGGCCTCCTCCGCCGAGCGTCCTGCTGTTCCACACCCCCTCCGACATCCTGCGGCCGACGATGCGCGACAGCCGTTCGGCGACCTATTGGCGTCCGGACACCTCTTTCGCGCTGGCTCGGCAGCTGGGGGTGACTTTGCAGCTCTCCGGCCACACCCACCGGGGCCAGTTTTTCCCCTTCGGCCTGTTGACGCGCTGGGTCTACAACGGCTACGATTACGGGCTGCACCGTGAAGGCGGGTTCTCCATATACATCGCCAGCGGGATCGGCACCTGGGGTCCGCCGATGCGCACCGGGGCGCCTCCGGAAATCGTCGTGTTTAAGTTGAAGCCGGCCGAAGAGCCGCACCATCAGGTGCAGCCGGGGCCCGCGAGGAAATCGGGGTCGGGTTGACGGGGCTGCGCTCCTGTCGGCCGATGGCGCTTGAGGGCGGCCGCAGGGCGTTTACAAAACAGGGCGATCCATGAGCGAATACAGCGAACTCGGCCATGACGCCGCGACGGTCGGCATCGTCGCGAAAAAGTACTTCACCTTCGCCGCGCCGCCGCACACGCTGGAGCTTGAAAGCGGGGCCCGGATCGGACCGGTGACCATCGCCTATGAAACCTACGGCACCCTGGCTCCGGACCGGAGAAATGCCGTGTTGGTCCTGCACGCCCTCTCGGGGGATTCCCATGTCGCCGGGGTCTACACGCCGCAGGACGAGAAACCGGGCTGGTGGGACTGCATGGTGGGCCCCGGAAAAGGCATCGACACCGATCGCTTTTTCGTCGTCTGCTCCAACGTCATCGGCAGCTGCATGGGCTCGACCGGCCCCGCCAGCACCCACCCGGCCACCGGGAAGCCCTACGGGCTGGAGTTCCCGGTGGTGACCATCGGCGACATGGTGGCGGCCCAGAAGGCCCTCGTGGACCACCTGGGCATCGCCCAACTGCTGTGCGTCGTGGGCGGGTCCATCGGCGGGATGCAGGTGCTGGAGTGGTGCGTGCGCTACCCGCAGATGGTGGTTGCCGCCATCCCGCTGGCCACCACCATGCGGCACTCGGCGCTGGCCATCGCGTTCAACGAGGTCGCCCGCCAGTCCATCATGGCGGACCCCCACTGGAACCACGGCGATTACTACGGCGGGCCGAAGCCCGCGCTGGGGCTGGCGGTGGCGCGCATGATCGGCCACATCACCTATCTGTCCGACGAATCCATGCGCCTGAAGTTCGGCCGCCGCCTTCAGGACAAAAGCGATTTTTCCTTCAACTTCGATGCCGACTTCCAGGTGGAGAGCTATCTGCGTTACCAGGGGCGCAAGTTCGTCGACCGCTTCGATGCCAACTCGTTTCTCTACATCACCAAGGCGGCGGACTACTTCGATCTGGGCCAGCAGCACGGCGGTGGCTCCGACGTCAAGGCCTGCTCGAAGGCGCGGGCCAAATTCCTGGTGATCTCCTTCACCTCGGACTGGCTCTACCCGACCTACCAGGCCCGCAGCATCGTCACGGCCCTGAAGAAATGCGGCCGGGACGTGAGTTTCTGCGAAATCGAGGCCCAATGGGGGCACGACGCCTTCCTGATTCCCGGCGCGCGTCTGAAAAGCCTGATTCACGGATTTCTCCAGCGGGTGCATGATGAGCTCAGGGCCTAATTTCATCCGCTACGATCTGCAGATCATCGCCTCCTGGATCGAACCCGGTGCGCGGGTGTTGGATCTGGGCTGCGGGGAGGGCGACCTGCTGCAGCATCTGATCGCGCAGAAAGGGGTGGCCGGCACCGGCATCGAACACAACGAAGAGAAGGTCGCCCGCTGCATCGAAAAAGGGTTGTCGGTCCTGCAGGGCGACATCAACCGGGAGATCCTCGATTACCCGCGGAACGCCTTCGACTACGTCATCCTGAGCCAGACCCTCCAGCAGGTATATGAACCCGCCGCCCTCATTCGCACCATGCTGCACGTGGGCCGGCGCGGAATCGTGAGTTTTCCGAACTTCAGCCACTGGCGGCTGAGGCTGCAGCTGTTGTTGACCGGCTACGCCCCGGTGTCGCGCCAGCTGCCCTATCAGTGGTACGACACCCCCAACATCCGCGTGATCACCCTGAAGGACTTCAAGAAATTTGCGGATGCCGTCGGCCTGCGGGTGCTGAAAGAGGCGGCCATCAACACCAACTCCCAGGACCGCTACGGCCGCACCACCCGGCTGCTTCCGAACCTGAGGGCGACCTACGGTATATACATGATCACAAAGAACTGAATCAGGAGAGGTGCATGAAGATCGTTTCCATCGCGGTCAGCCGCAAAAAAGGCACGGTCAAAACCCCGGTCGAGGAGGCTTTTTTGAAGAAAGACCATGGCCTCGAGGGGGACGCCCACGCCGGTCCCTGGCACCGTCAGGTGAGCTTTTTGGCCGCCGAAAGCATCGCATCGGCTCGGCAGCAGGGGCTCACGGTGGATTTCGGCGATTTCGCCGAGAACATCGCCACCCTCGGCATCGACTGGAAAAACCTCCCCATCGGTACGCGCGTGCGATTAGGGCCGAAAGCGGTCGTCGAAATCACCCAGATCGGCAAGGAGTGCCACAACCGCTGCGCCATCTACTACAAAGCCGGTGATTGCATCATGCCCCGTGAAGGCGTTTTCGGCCGGGTGGTAGAGGAGGGCGCCGTCCGCTGCGGCGACCTGGTCGAAATACAGGATTTGCCGGCCGGCTAAAGTTTCCGGCCAAGCGACCGATATTTCCTCAGCAGGAGACTTTCGGCAGCCACTACCCCATGCTCTGCCGGAGCACTTCGACCAGACCTGAGGGAACTCGTGTTCGTCATTATAGGATTCACAGTTGTCATCGTGTCCGTTCTGGGAGGTTTCTGGGAGGCGGGAGGACCTTTCATGGTCCTCGTTCAGCCGGCCGAATTCATCATTATCGGGGGTGCGGCGCTGGGCGCCCTGCTCGCTTCGGCGCCGAAAAACGTCCTGCAGCGGATGTGGGCCAAATCGATCGGCGCCCTGAAGGGGGAGACCGTCACCAAGGCGACCTACCTCTCGGTGCTCAAGCTCCTTTACGAGCTGCTCTACATGGCCCAAAAAGAAGGCCTCATCGCCCTCGAGAAGCATATCGAAACCCCAGCCGAGAGCCCCATTTTTTCGAAGTATGCGGACATCCTGACGCACAAGACGCTGATCGCCTTCATGACCGACACCTTCCGCATGGTCATCATCGGCGGCATCGCCTCCCATGACCTGGAATCCCTCATGGAGGGCGATATCGACACGCACCACAACGACATGAAAAAACCGAGCATCGTCCTGGCGAAAATCGGCGACACGCTGCCGGGGCTGGGGATCGTCGCGGCCGTGCTGGGCATCGTCATCACCATGCAGGCGATCGACGGCCCGGCCGGAGAGATCGGCAAAAAGGTGGCCGCCGCCCTGGTCGGGACCTTTCTGGGCATCTTCTTGTGCTACGGGTTCGTCCAGCCGCTGGCCTCGAACTTGGACATCGCCAGCGAGACCGAAATTCAGGTGTTCGAGGCCGTGAAGGCAGCGATCGCCGCGTTCGCCCGGGGTTTCAGCCCGCTGGTCTGCGTGGAGTTCGCGCGGCGCAGCATCCCGAGCGAGACCCGCCCTGAATTTTCGGAGATGGAATCCCACGTGAAGGAAAAATCGTGAGCGACGCCGAAAAATACACGATCATCAAGAAAGTCAAGAAGCGGGGCGGGCACGAGGCGCATCACGGGGGAGCCTGGAAGGTGGCCTATGCCGATTTCGTCACCGCCATGATGGCGCTCTTCATCGTGCTGTGGATCATCGCCAACAACGTGACCATTCGCGCCTCCGTGGCCGACTACTTCAGGGATCCGGGGGCGATGCACAAGAGCGCCTCCGGGGTGCTGGAGGGCGTCAACTCGAGCAAGCCGTTTTCGGAACCGCGGCCGGCCGTCCCGGCCATTCAGCCCAAACGGCCCGAACAGTCGGAGGTCGAGCAGTTGCGCGAGGAGGGCGAAAAGCTGATCAAGGCCATCGCGGCGCTGCCGGACCTGGCCAAATTCAAAGACCAGATCCAGATCACGATCACCAGCGAGGGGCTGCGCATCGAGCTGATCGAGCAGTCGGAAGGGCTCTTTTTCGATATCGGCAGCTCGCGTCTCAAGGCCGATGCCGTGAAACTGCTCAAGCTGATCGCCGCGCGGATCGGGACCTTTCCCAACGACGTGGTGATCGAAGGCCACACCGACAGCCGGCCCTACACCCGGCCCGGCTACAACAACTGGGACCTGAGTTCGGACCGCGCCAATTCCGCGCGACGGGTGCTGGAGGAGAACGGGATCCGCGACCACCAGATCACCGGCGTCAACGGCTATGCCGACCGGCGCCTGAAAAACCCCGAAAAACCGAATGACTTCTCCAACCGGCGCGTGACGATTCTGGTGGCCTTCTCGACCTCGGTCACCGCCGGCCCCCAGACCATCGCCCCCGCGGTCGTTCCCTTGATCCCGAAGCCGCTTCTCGGAAACAGCTGACGCGCTGCGCCGCGTTCAGCCGTTTGGCATGGCAAACCCGCTGTTATTCGTGCTACGATTCCCGCAGAGAGACTCCGGTCCACCCTGAGGCCGCCGCCAGATTGGATCCATCCCCTGGGGTCCGCCGTCCTGCCGCATCCGGCTAAGATCGGGATGGCGACCGAGGGGGTCGGCCCATTTCGCCCCACGCCAGGCGCAACCGAGAGGAGGGAGCAACGATGATACCCAAGAAGATGGAGGCTTACCTGCGGGATCACATCCCCGGGGCGGTGCTGCAGAGCCGCACCCGCCGCCGCGAGGGGAGGTGCCATGTGGTGCTGGGCTACCGGGACGAGCACCTGCTCGCGAAGATGGGCATCGTCTGCGACAAGCTCGGCCCCAAGCTGGTGGTGTGCGCGTGGGACGAATCCACCGCGCTCGAGGTCGGGGGCTACATCGTGGTGGACAACCTGGCCATGGGGGCGCCGTCGATGGGCGGAATCCGCATGCTGGCCGAGATCACCCCGGCCGACATCCACAATCTGGCGCGCGGCATGACGCTCAAGAATGCGGCCGCCAGCCTGCCCTTCGGCGGAGGCAAGGCGGGCATCGTCGCCGAACCGGGGCTGTCGGCCGAGGCGCACGCCGAAGTGGTACGGCGCTTCGCCCGTCTGATCCGCCGCTACCGGGACATTTACCTGCCGGGGCCGGATGTCGGCACCAACGATGCCGACATGAAGACCATCGCCGTCGAGAACGGGCTCGAGGCGGCCGTCTCCAAGCCGGTGGAAATGGGCGGCAATCGCATCGACGCGCTGGGCGCTGCGGCCGGCGGGGTGGTCATCGCCCTGGAGCGGCTGCTCGAGATCATGCCGCGCTTGAGCGTGCTGCCTCAGTTCGCCCGCCTGGCCCTGCCGCCTCCGGAGGAGCTCACCGTCCTCATCCAAGGCTTCGGCGCCGTCGGGGCCCACGCGGCGCGCATGCTGAAGCAGCGGCTTCCGGCCGCCCGCCTCACCGGGGCCAGCGACCTGGAGGGCTACCTCTTCGATGCCGGCGGGCTGCCCGTCGAGGCGCTTTTTTCTCTTTGGAAAACGCACGGCGCCGTCACCGCGCGCTGGTACGACGAGCACCTCCGGGCCAAAGGGCCGCGCCTATCCACGCGGTTTGCGACCGACCCCGCCAATTTGCTGCGGGAGTCCGCCTTCTGCTTCATACCGGCCGCACCGGTCTTCAACTACCTGGGGGTGCCCCCGACGGACCCCTGCGCGATGAGCGTCGATCGCATGGGGGAGTGGCGGCTGATCGTCGAGGGGGCCAACACCTACTCGCCGGATCCCAACCGCAAGGCGGCCCGCACCCGCATGGAGCAGGTGGTGTTCCGCCAGAAGGGGGTCATGATCGCGACCGACTACCTGGTCAATTCCGGCGGCGTCATTTTCGCCGCGCAGGAGCAGCTGCTGCCGACCCCGCCGGAGCTGCGGATCCCGGAGGCCCTGCTGGGGCAGCGCGCGGCGGTGGACGGCTGGCTCGGCCAACACGCGGCCCAGTTTGCCCGGCTGGCCGAAAAAAGGCTCGCAGCGGGGCAGGCCGCACGGGACAAGGCGATCCGCCACAACATGACCGAGCTGGTGGACCTGCTGGCCGCGACGGCCGACCTGCTGCCGTGCCAGGCGGCGGAGAGCATCAGCCTGCGCCGCCTGGCCGCCCGTGAAGACGAGCGCACGGCCAAGGACATCATGGAGCCGATCCCAACGATTCCGGCCGATTCGTCGCTGACGGAGGCCGCGGCGCTGATCGTGCGGGGCCGCGGCAACATCGTCGCCGTGCTCGACCCGCAGGGGATGCTGGCCGGAGTGCTGACCACCTGGGACATCACCCGGGCCGTGGCCGAAAACGCCTGCACGGCCAGCCTGGAGGCGGTCATGACCCGCAAAGTCGTCTGCGCGGCGCCGGGGTCGCGCATTCCGGAGATCGTGCGCGAGCTCGAGCAGAACCGCATTTCGGCCATGCCGGTCGTCGAGGAGGGGCGGGTGCTCGGACTCGTGAGCTCGGATCTGCTCGCCCAGCGCTACCTGCCCCAGCTTCTGCGCGCCCAGGACAAAGAGCGCTGAACAGACCGCGGCCGGAGCCGCCGCATTTCAGCCGCGCGTTTAAACCGCCTCGATCGTGGAGGGCGGCTTGGCGGTGATGTTGTAGGTGACGCTGACGACCCCCGGCACCTTTTTGACGATGTCGGCGGCGAGCTGCTGCAGGGTGGCGAACGGCAGCCGGGTGGGGGTGGCCACGCGCGCGTCGATGCTGTCCCAGCAGCGGATCTCGATTTGCTGGCCGAACTCGCGCCGGCCGGCGCGCATGCCGGTCACGCGGTCCGCGTGCAGGATCGCCAGGTACTGGAACGCCCGGGCGCCCTTGAGGTGATGCTCCACCACGGCCGTGGCCTTGCGCACCGTCGCGATGCGCTCGGGGGTCGCCTCGCCGATCACCCGGGCCGCGAGCGCCGGCCCGGGGAACGGGATGCGCCGGCAGGTCGACTCGGGCAGGCCGAGGGCCATGCCCACCTTGCGCACCCCGTCCTTGCGCAGCTGGATCAGGGGCTCGATGATCCCGTAGCCGAAGGCCGCCTGCGGGTCGATGCCGAGCTGGGCAAAGACGTTGTGCTGGCGCTTGATGCCGGCCACGGTCTCGTCGACATCGGTCAGGATGGTGCCCTGGAGCAGGAAGCGGGCCCCGCTTTCTCGCACGATGCGTCCGAAGACATGCCGGTAGAAGGTCTGGGTGATCGCCTCGCGCTTCTCTTCCGGGTCGGTGAGCCCCTTGAGCGCCGCAAAGAACTCCGCGCGCGCGTCCACGATCTCCACCGGCACCTTGAGCTTTCTGAAGAGTGCGGCCACCTGCCGGGGCTCGCCGTCGCGCATCAGCCCGTTTTCGACGAAGACCGTCGTGAGCCGTTTTCCCAGCGCGCGGTGGCCGAGCAGGGTGACGGTGGAGGAGTCGACGCCGCCCGAGAGCGCGTTGATGGCCGATGCGTCGCCCACAGCCGCGCGGATTTCGGCGATCTTTTGCGCGATGAAGTTGCGGGTGTTCAACCCTTTCGCTTTGACCTCGGTGATCATGTCGCTTCTCCTTGTTGGATGGGACCGGGGCGGATCGTTCATCGGCAGGCGCATGCCGGCCGTCACCGTTGTTCGCCCTCCGGCCTCGGGACCAGGCAGCCCTGCAGGCACTTTTTGCTGCATTCCAGGGTGCAGGGCTCCACGTGGATCGTGACGCTCGTGTTCGGTATGCGCGCCTGAATGGCTTTGCTCAGCTTCTGGGTCAGGGCATGGGAGTCGGCGACGCTCATCAGCGGGTCGACCTGGATGTGAAACTCGACGAAGCGGAAGTGGCCCGCCTTGCGCGTGCGCAGCGCGTGGTAGCCGTTGACAACGGCGCGCTCGGCCTCGACGCTTTGCCGGATCCACTGCTCTTCCTGAACCGGGAGGCTGGCATCCAGAAGGTCGCGCGCGGCCTGGCGGGTCAGGTCATAGGCGGCCTTGACGATGAGTGCCGCCACCCCGATGGCACAGACCGGATCGATCCAGTGGAGGTCGGTGCCGGGCAGCGCTCCATGACCGAGCCAGATGATGCCGAGCCCCGCCATGACGCCGGCCGAGGTGTAAACGTCGGTGCGCAGGTGCCAGGCGTCGGCCAAAAGGGCGACGGAGTCGGTCTCCCGGCCCACCGTGAAGAGCAGCCGCGACACGGTCACGTTGACGACGACCGATACCAGCATCACCGCCACGCCGAGCAGCGGGGCATCCAGCGGTTCGGGGTGGATGAGTTTTTGGACGGCCTCGTAGACGATCCAGCCGGCGGCCGCGAAAATGAGCAGCGCTTCGATGGTGCCGGAGACGTTTTCGATTTTGCCGTGCCCGAACGGGTGGCCGCGGTCGGCCGGCAGGCTTGAGGTGCGAACCGAGTAGAGGGCGATCGCCGCCGCCACCAGGTCCACGGCCGAGTGGATCGCCTCGGAGATGACCGACACCGAGCCGATCAAAAACCCGATGCCGAGCTTGGCCGTGACCAGGCTGGCGTTGGAGGCAACCGAGATCAGCGCCGCGCGCTGCTTGCGCTGCTTTGCCTCAGCAAAGGATGAGCGGTCTGTGCCCACGTCGGCAGCTCCCCGGGGGTGAGGGGGTCATGCGCGCACGGCCGCGGCGGCTTCCATCACGGCCTCGGAAAAGGTCGGGTGGGCGTGGACGGTGCGGGCGATGTCTTCGGCGCTGGCGCCGAACTCGAGTGCGATCACCGCTTCGGCGATCATCTCCGCGGCCCGGGCGCCGATGATGTGCGCTCCGAGCAGCCGGTCGGTTGTCTTGTGGGCGATGAGCTTGACGAAGCCCTCGGTCTCCCCCAGGCAGCGCGCCCGGCCGACCCCGGCGAAGGGGTAGACGCCCGTGGCGTAGGGGATCCGGCGCTCTTTGACCTGCTCCTCGGTCAGGCCCACGCCGGCGACCTCGGGCGCGGTGTAGACGATGGCCGGGATGGCGTCGTAGTTGACCTCGCCCGGCTGGCCGGCGATGATTTCGGCGGCGGCCCGGCCCTCGGCCGATGCCTTGTGGGCGAGCATGGGGCCCGGCACGAGGTCGCCGATGGCGTAGATGCCGGGCGCGCTCGTGCGCAGGGATGCGTCCACGCGCACGCAGCCGGTCTGCGGGTCGGTTTCGACGCCGGCCGCCTCCAGGCCGAGCCCGCGGGTGAGCGGCCGGCGGCCCACGCTGACCAGGAGCGCATCGAACTCCAGGGTCTCGGTGGCGGTGTCGGATTCGACCTCGACCGCGGCCCGGCCGTTGGCTGCCGTTGCGCGCTTGACGCGCGTCCCCAATCGAAACGTGAACCCCTGCCGCTTCAGGATGCTCTGCAGCCGGCGGCGAACCTGACCGTCCAGGGTGGGGGCGATCTCCGGCAGCATTTCGATGACGGTCACCTGGGCGCCCAGCCGCAGCCACACCGATCCCAGTTCGAGCCCGATATAGCCGCCGCCGACGATGCCCAGCCGTTCCGGGACGGCATCGAGCCGCAGGGCTTCGGTGGAGCTCAGGATGGTCTTGCCGTCGAAGGCCAGGCCGGCGGGCGCGAGCGGCTCGCTGCCGGTGGCCAGAATGATGTTCGGCGCCGTCAGCGTTCGGGACCCCTCCGCGGACGCCACCTCCACCCGCTGGCGTCCGGCCAGCTTCGCCGTGCCCGGCACCAGGGCGACCTTGTGCGTTTCAAGGAGTTTGCGCACGTTGTCGGTCAGCTCTTTGACCACCTGCTCCTTGCGCGCCATCATCTTGGCCAGATCCATGCGGACCTCGCCGGCCGTTATGCCGTGGCCGGCCAGCCCGGTCCGGGCGAAGTGGAAATGCTCGCTCGAATCCAGCAGCGCCTTGCTGGGGATGCAGCCGACGTTCAGGCAGACGCCGCCCGGGCGCGGCCATTTTTCGACGCAGGCGGTTTTCAAACCGAGCTGGGCGGCGCGCACCGCGGCGACATAGCCGCCCGGGCCGCTGCCGATGATCACCAGGTCGTAGGAGCTGTTCTCGGCCATGCTCAGATCTCCATCATGATTCGTTCCGGGTTCTCGATGCACTCCTTGATGTGCTTTAAAAAGGTGACGGCCTCGCGGCCGTCGACGATGCGATGGTCGTAGCTGAGCGCCACATACATCATCGGCCGGATCACCACCGCATCGCCGACCGCCACCGGGCGGCGGTCGACGCGGTGCATGCCGAGGATGCCGCTTTGGGGCGTGTTCAGAATGGGGGTGCTCAAAAGCGAGCCGAAGACCCCGCCGTTGGTGATGGTGAAGGTGCCGCCCTCTAAGTCGGAGAGCTGGAGCTTGTTCTCCTTGATTTTGGCAACGACCGCGCCGATGGCCTGTTCGATCTGGGCGAAGGAGAGGCGGTCCGCGTGGCGGATGACCGGGACGATCAGCCCTTTCTCGGACCCGACCGCGACGCCGATGTGGTAGTAGCCGTGGTAAAGGATGTCGTCGCCTTCGATGAAGGCGTTGATCTCGGGGACGGCCTTCAATGCCTCCACGCTGGCCTTGACGAAAAAGGACATGAACCCGAGGGAGACCCCGTATTTTTTCTGAAACGACTCCTTGTAGCGCTGGCGCAGCTCGATGACGGCGCTCATGTCCACGTCGTTGAAGGTGGTCAGCATGGCCGTGTTCTGGCGCGCCTTTAGCAGCCGCTCGGCGATGCGCTTGCGGATCGGGCTCATCGGCTTGCGCGAAATTTCCTCCGCCGGCCCCTCGCAGGGGGGGCAGGCCGGAGCGCCGGCCGCTGCATCGGGCGCGACGGGTTTTTCCGGCGGCGCCGCCTTCGCGGCCTCGATGAAAAGCAGCACGTCCCCCTTGGTGATGCGCCCGGACGGGCCCGTGCCGGGGATGCGGCTTACGTCCAGAGCGTGTTCGGCCGCCAGGCGCCGCACCGACGGCGGCAGCCCCTCGGCGGGGGGCGGCGTCCCGGAGGCCGGTTCGGCGGCTTTTTCGGGTTCAGGGGCGGGGCGGGTGGCCGTGGGGGGGGAAGGGGCCGGGGCCCTGTGGGCGGCGGTCGCCACGGCGGCCGGCTCGGCCGCAGCCGGCGCCGGGGCCGAGGGCTGCGCCTTCGCGGCGGCCGAGTCGATGGCTCCCACGACGGCGCCGACCTTGACCGTGGAGCCGGCGGCTACCGCGATCCGGAGCGTGCCCGAGGCCTCGGCCAGGACCTCCAGGGTCACCTTGTCGGTTTCCAAGGCAAAGAGCGCCTCGTCCTTGCGCACGGTGTCGCCGTCTTTTTTGAACCACTCGGCCAGAAGCGCCTCGGTGATGGACTCGCCGACGGCGGGGACTTTGATTTCGATCGAGGCCATGGTCTCTCCTTTGCGGGGATCGTAGTTTCGGCGCCGGCGGCGCGGTCGCAGCCGCGGCGGCGGCGATGATCGCCAGCCGCGGAGCGGGGCCCACCGGGGGGCGCCTCGCGTCAGCTCTTCGGGCCCACGGCGCGGTCGATGATCTCCGCCTGCCAGCGGCGGTAGATGTGCGGAAACCCCGTTGCCGGCGATGCGGATTCCGGTCGCCCGATGAAGGCGAGCGGCTTGCCGGTGGCGGCCTCGATCCGCGGTCGGATGAACTGCCAGGCGCCCATGTTTTCGGGCTCATCCTGCACCCAGACCCAGCGCGTGACCGCTTTGAAGCGCTTCAGGGCGAACTTCAGGTGCGATTGGGGAAACGGATAGAGCTGCTCCAGTCTGAGGATGGCGATATCCGTGCGCTGCAGGTCGCTGCGCCGCTGCATCAGCTCGTAGGCCACTTTTCCGCTGCAGAAGAGGACCGTGGCTGCCGCGGGGTCGGCCGCGGGGTCCTCCTTGACCCCGCGAAAGCTCCCCTTGGCGAGCTCTTCGATCGCCGCGACCGCCGCCGGGTGGCGCAGGAGGCTCTTGGGGGTCATGACGACCAGCGGTTTGCGATAGCCGGCCAGCGCCTGGCGCCGGAGCAGGTGGAAGTACTGGGCCGGCGTGGTGGGCTGGCAGACCTGGAGGTTCTCGCCGGCGCACAGCTGCAGGAAGCGCTCCAGGCGGGCGCTGGAGTGCTCCGGCCCCAGCCCCTCCATGCCGTGGGGCAAGAGCAGGGTCAGGCCGCTCAGCCGCTGCCACTTGGCCTCGCCGCTGGCGATGAACAGGTCGATCACCGCCTGGGCGTTGTTGGCAAAATCCCCGAACTGGGCCTCCCACACGGTCAGCCCCTCGGGCCGAGCGAGGGAGTAGCCGTACTCGAAGCCGAGCACGCCGGCTTCCGACAGCGGGCTGTCCCAGACGGCAAAGGGGGCCTGGCCCTCGGCGGCGCGGTTGAGCGGCGTGAAGGCGGCGCCGTTCTCGGTGTCGAACAGCACGCTGTGGCGCTGGCTGAAGGTGCCGCGGCCGCTGTCCTGTCCGCTCAGCCGCACGGGGTGCCCCTCGGCGAGCAGGCTTGCCAGGGCCAGGGCCTCGGCGTTGGCCCAGTCGATGCCCGTGCCCGTTGCGACCGCCTCCCGGCGCCGTGCGAGCAGCTTTTCGAGCTTGGGGTTCAGGCGGAACCCCTCCGGGACCGTGTTCAGGCGGCGGGCCAGCGCGAGCAGCGTGTCGCGGGACACGCCGGTGTCGGCGCTGACGGGCGAGTAGACCCCGGAGTAAGGGGCCCAGTTCTCATAGGTGCGCTGCTCGGGAAAGACGCAGACGCTGCCGTGGATCGCGTCGTAGTCGGCGCTCAGGCGGGCGCGCAGCTCCTCGGCCGTGCGGTCGGCATCGGCCGCAGCGATCAGGCCCTGGTCGATGAGCGCGGCGGCGTAGAGGCGTTCGAGGGCGGGGCGCTCGCGGATGCGCGCGTACATGAGCGGCTGGGTGAAGTAGGGTTCATCGCCTTCGTTGTGGCCGTAGCGGCGGAAGCAGACCAAATCGACGACCACGTCCTTGCCGAACTCCCAGCGGTAGTCGGCGGCCAGCTGCATCACATGGGCCACGGCCTCCGGGTCCTCGCCGTGCACGTGAATCACCGGCACCATGAGCATCTTGGCGATGTCGGTCGAGTAGCGCGTCGAGCGCGCATGTTCGGGCAGGGTGGTGTAGCCGATCTGGTTGTTGATGATGACGTGCACGGTGCCGCCGGTCTTGTAGCCGGCCAGCTGGGAGAGGTTCAGGGTTTCGGCCACCACGCCCTGGCCGGCGAACGCCGCGTCGCCGTGGATGAGCAGCGGGAGCACCTGCCTGCCGGAGGGGTCCCCCGCGAGCTCCTGCCGGGCCCGGGCAAAGCCCTCGACGACCGGGTCCACGGCTTCGAGGTGGCTGGGGTTGTTCATCATGACCACCCGCAGCGTCCGCCCTCCGAACGGCTGGATGTCGTTCAGGTAGCCGGTGTGGTACTTGACGTCGCCCGCCCCCACGAGGTTGTCCGGGTCGTAGCAGTTCTCGAATTCGCTGAAGACGTCGCTGAAGGGCTTGGCGAGGATGTTGACCTGAACGTTCAACCGCCCGCGGTGGGCCATCCCCAGGATGATCTCGCGGCCCCCCAGCGCAGCGGCGCGTTCGAGCAGCGCGTCGAGGCCGGGGATCAGGGCATCCCCGCCCTCCAGAGAAAAGCGCGTGACGCCGACATACTTGGTGTTCAGAAACTGCTCGAAGACGCTGCTCTGGATGAGTTTTTCCAGGATGCGGCGCCGGCGGGCCGGGTCCAGGACCGGACGGTTGCGCACGGGCTCCATGCGCTCGATCAGCCAGCGGCGTTCGGCCGGGTCCTGCAGGTGCATGAACTCGACCCCGATGGAGCGGCAGTAGGTTTCACGCAGCCCGGCCAGGATCTCCTTCAGGGGCGCTTTGAGGTTGGGCGCCCCGTCGGGGACGACAAACGTGCGCTCCAGATCCTCCAGCTCCAAGCCGAAGGCCTCGAGGCTCAGCAGCGGGTGCTCGGTCGGGCAGGCCTCCAGGGGGTCGAGACAGGCCAGCAGGTGGCCGATCTCGCGGAAGCGGCTTACCATGGAGTGGACACGCGCCTGCCGGGGCATCCGGGTGCTGTCGCCCAGCTCCTGGAGGCGGCCGGAGGCGCCGAGATCAAAGCCCTCGAAAAAAAACCGCCAGTCCGGGCTGAGCCGGGAAGGGTCCGATTTCCACAGGCTGTATTGCGTCTCGATGTAGTCGAGGTTGGGGGCGACGAATGAGCTCATGGCGGGCCGCTCCTCTGAATAGGTGCGTTTGGCGGATTGAAAGACGGCCGAATCATAAAGAAAGTGCGCATGGGTGTCAAACGCTAATCGACGGCTGGAGAAATGCTCCTGCATTTTTGCGTCCTGCCGGAATGTGGTGTAGAATACGCAGTACGGGCGAAGGGTTGCAGCGTGCGCCGGTGCGGGGCCGACGGCCTTGCGCTGCCGGCGGAGCGCGCCCGCCCTCGCATTAAAACAAGGCCGCCCATGCTGCGGCCGCCCCGGAGCCATGCGACCATGTCCGAAGACACCTTTGCATCCCTTTGCGCAGCGGAGCGCGATCACTTGCTTGAGATTGCCGCCATGATGCTGGCCGCGATGGGCGAGAAAGACCCGCCCCTCAGGCAGCATTCCGAACGGGTGGCCAACGCCTGTGCGAATTTTTGCCGATCCGCCGGAAATTCGACCGATGAGGATCTGTTTTACCTCTACCTGGCGGGGTTGCTGCATGATGCCGGCCTCATCGCGGCCCCAAACGATTGCCTTGAGCGGAACCGGCCCCTCTCGGCGGGCGACCTGCAGCAGATCAAGAAACACCCGGTGGCCGGTGTGCGCATCCTCTCCACGGTGCACCAGTTCGAACCCCTGCTGGCCGCCGTCCGACACCATCACGAGTCCTGGGATGGCAGCGGCTATCCCGACGGCAAGCGCGGTGAGGAGATCCCGCTGGCGGCGCGGGTCATCCGCCTGGTTGACGCCTTCGACGAGCTGACCTCGACCTACCGGCGGCCGCAGGGGCTTTCCAGCGGCGAGGCCTTGGCCGCGATCGAAGAGCGGGCCGGGACGGACTTCGACCCGGGCCTCCTGCCCGCCTTCAAGAGCTTCGTCGGATCCACACCGGCTTTGGGGGCCGATTTCATGCTCCGCCAACAGTCGGATATCCTCAAGCAGCAGCTGCCCGCGATTGTGCAGAAGTTCAGCACGGGCAAGATCCTCCCGCCGGCCATGCCCCAGGTGGTTTTCGAACTGCGCCGCGCCATCCACCGCAAGGATGCGACCGTTCGGGATTTGGCGCAGATTATCGAAAAGGACCCGGTCGTTTCACTGCGCTTGATTTCGATCGCCAACAGCCCGGTCTACAAGGGGTACGGGGAGATCCCGAGCGTCCAGGCCGCCATCCCGCGCCTGGGGTTCAAGGAGACCCTGAGCATCGTCGTGGCCATCGCCAATAAAAACATGTATGAAGCCAAACCGCCCCGGCTCAAAGCGGCGCTCGACCGGATGTGGGGCCACTCGCTCGCCACCGCCTATGCGTCCCGGCTGTTCGCACAGGCTCTTGCCCTGGAGGAGCCCGAGACGCTCTTTCTCATGGGGTTGACCCACGACGTGGGCAAAGTGGTCCTGCTCCGCGCGTTTGCCGAGGTCACCCGCGCGAATCAGCTCCCGATAGACTCCGTTTTGAAGGCCGTCCAGGAGGCCCATCAGCCCATCGGGATCATGCTGCTCAAACGCTGGGGGTTCGGCGAGGAGTTTCAGGAGGCGGTTTCCCTTAGCGCGGGGGCGAGCTTGACCGCCCAGACGAGCAAGAAAACGCTGGTCGTGCATCTGTCGAAGATGCTCGCGCGCAAACTGGGGTACAGCTCGATGGAGTGGGACGGCGGCGACCTGGCCGCGCTTGCTTCGGCCAGACTGCTGGGGCTCTCGACGGCCGCCATCGCCCCGGTCGAGGACAAAGTCAAGGCGATGATCACGGATATCGCCCACCTGTTTTAGCCCGCCTGCCGCACCGCTGGTTTTCCTCCCGGCAATGCGCCCTCCGATCAAAGGGCATGTGTTGACTTTTGCGTTGCGTGACGTGATTATGGTCGACTTGCGTTCGAGCGAGGCGGTGGCGCGTTTGAACCCGTCCCCTTGGGTGGGTCGCCGCCTTTGCAGCGGGAGGCGCCATGGAGCGACGTTCACCGACTCATGATTCCGGCCGGTGGTTGCGGATCGTCACCGGAGGGGTTTTCTTCTTCGTCCACTGCCTTGCGGCCGTTCCGGCGACCGGCCAGGCCGGGCCGTTTTCCGCCCCGCCGCTGGTGAGCGTGGCGCCGGTCGTCTCCGGAGAGATCGCGCCGCAGGTTGAGTTTGTCGGCACGGTCTACTTTGCCGAAGTCTCGGATCTCTCCTCCGAAATCGAGGGCATCGTCGATGCCGTCAAGATCGAAGACGGCCAGCGGGTCAAGGCCGGCCAGGCGCTGGTGGAGCTCAACACCGATCTGCTGGCCAAGCGGCTGGAGGCGACCCGATCCAGCCACCAGCAGGTGCTGGCCGAGCTGGAAGTGGCGCGGCTCGATCTGCAGCGCAGAGAGGCGTTGTTCCGCAAGGGATCGATCGCGGAGGGCAACTACGATGACATCCGCTTCAAGGCAAGGGCGCTGGAACGACGGGCGGATTCCCTTAAAGCGGAGGTCGAGCGGCTGGAAATGGAAAACAAAAAGGCGGTGATTCGAGCTCCCTACGACGGTGTCGTGATCCGTCGCAGCGTCAGCCGCGGGGAGTGGCTGGCCAAGGGCAAGCCGCTGGCGGTCCTGGCGCGCGATGATGTGGTGGACATCGTGGTCGAGGTTCCCGAGGCCGCCATCGGTCAAATGCGGCCCGGCCTGCCCGCCAGAGTATCCGTCGGCGCAGAGGGCTTTGACGGTGCGGTCTTCGCCGTCGTCCCGCGCGTGAACGAGGCGACCCGCACCCTGCCGGTCAAGGTCCGGAGCGCCAACCGCAAGGGGCTGGTCGAGGGTCAGTCCGCCACGGTGATGCTCCCGACCGCCGCCGCCCGGCCGGCGCTCATCGTCCCGCGGGACGCCGTGATCACCAGCGCGGGCCGCACGGTGGTCTTCGTGGTGCAGGAGGCCAAGGTGCGGATGGTGCCGGTGGCCGTGATCGGCTTCGATGGACTGAAGGCGGGCGTCGCCGGCGATGGGCTTTCCGAGGGGCTGCAGGTCGTGGTCAAGGGCAACGAGCGGTTGCGGGACGGGCAGGAGGTGGCGCTCAGCCGATGAACCTGATTCAGCTGTGCATCGAAAAACGGGTGGCCGTCCTGGTCGCAGTGACGTTCGTCTTGCTGTTCGGCTGGCTCGGCCTGCAGCGCATGCCCTACCAGCTCAGCCCCACGGTGATCGAGCCCGAAATCTCGGTGACCACCAACTGGCCGGGCGCCACCCCCTATGAGGTCGAGCGCGACATCATCGAGGAGCAGGAGAAGGTGCTCAAGGGGATCCCGGGGCTGATCGAAATGGAGAGCACCTCCTCCAACAGCCAGGGAACGGTGACGCTCAAATTCGCCATCGGCACGGACGTGAACGCCGCCCTGCTGCGGGTGTCCAACAAGCTCGACGAGGTGCCCTCCTACCCGGATAACATCGACAAGCCGATCATCACCGCCACCGGCGCGGCCACATCGCCGGTGGTGTGGATGGTGTTGAAAACCGCCGAGGGGAACCCGGCCTCCGCTTACACCTACCGGACCTTCTTCGAAAACAATATCCGCCAGTTTCTGGAGCGAACCCCGGGGGTGGCGGAGCTGTTCATCGGCGGGGGGGTCGAGAAGGAGCTTCACATCGAGGTTTCCGCCGAGCGGCTGGCCGCCCACGGACTGACGATCCCGCAGCTGATCGACATCCTGCGCGCCGAGAACGTGGACATCTCCGCCGGCACCATGGGGGTCGGGCGGCGCGACTACCGCATCCGCACCACGGCCGAATTCCGCTCCAAGGAGGAGATCGAGGAGCTGATCGTGGTCTCCACCGGCCAGCGCCGCGTGCGCCTCGGGGAGATCGCACAGGTGCGCGACGGCTACCAGAAACGGGTGGCGGCGACCCTGCACATGGGCCGCGAGGGGATCGCCATCGGGGTGAAGCCCGAACCCGATGCCAACATACTAGACCTCACCGACCGGCTGGAAAAGGTCGTGCAGTGGCTGAACGCGGAGAAGCTCAAACCCGAGAAGATCTTCATCGACTGGACCTACGACCAGCGGCCCTACATCCGCGGGGCCATCGACCTGGCCTGGGGCAATATCGCGATCGGCTCGATCCTGGCGGTGGTCGTGCTGCTGGTGTTTCTACGCCGCCTCTCCTCCACGCTGGTGGTCGCGGCGGCCATCCCGATCAGCGCGGTCGGCACCTTCGCTTTCATGGACCTTCTCGGCCGCAACCTGAACGTGGTGAGCCTGGCGGGCATCGCCTTTGCCGCGGGGATGCTCGTCGACAACGCCATCGTGGTGCTCGAGAACATCGACCGGCACCGCAGCATGGGAAAACGTCCCTATCTGGCCGCCTACGAAGGGACGCGCGAGGTATGGGGCGCAGTGCTGGCCTCAACCCTGACGACCGTGTCGGTGTTCCTGCCGGTGATTTTCATGCGCGAAGAGGCCGGGCAGCTTTTCCGGGACATCGCCATCGCCATCACCTCCGCCATCGTCTTGAGCTTGCTGGTGTCGGTGCTGGCCATCCCCATGCTCTCCCGCCAGCTGTTCCGGCTCATCCGCGAGGATGCCTTGTCGGAGCGCATCCGCCGGGCGGTCGGCTCGGCCGGCTCGGCCGTCGCGGCCGTCATCATGGCCGGCGTCGAACTGGCGACGCGCAGCGCGGCCTCGCGCGCGGCAACGGTCGTGCTCTTCACCGCCGTATCGGTGGGTCTGGCGGTGCTCTTGTTGCCCAAGATGGAGTATCTGCCCCAAGGCAACCGCAACCTGGTGCTGAACTTGCTCATCCCCCCGCCCGGGCTTTCCTTCGATGAACGCAAAACCATCGGCGAGCAGATCTACCGGAAAATCGAGCCCCACGTCGGGGTGGAAAAAGACGGATTGCCGGGCATCAACTCCATGTTCTACATCGGCGCGGAAGGGTTCATGCTTTTCGGGGCCATCAGCACCCATGAGCAGCGTGCCGGGGAGCTCATCCCCCTGTTTCAGGCGGCCATCCGCTCCATTCCCGGGCTGATGGGGGTGAGCCTGCAGGCGGGGGTCTTTCAGACCAGCTTGGGCCGCGGCCGCACCATCGAGGTGGACGTGAGCGGTGAGGACCTCAACCGTCTCGTGCAGGCGGCCGGTTTGCTCTTTGCGGAGATCATGAAGGCCGTTCCCGGCTCGCAGATCCGGCCGGTGCCGTCGCTGGAGCTCTTGTTCCCGGAGGTGCGGCTGATACCGGAGCGCGACCGGCTGCGGGCGCTCGGCATGAGCGCGCGCGACTTCGGCCTGGTCGTGGATGTCCTTATGGACGGCAGGGACATCGGCGATTACAAACAGGAGGGTCAGAAGAAGATCGAACTGCGGCTGATGGGCTCGGAGACGGACATCGACACACCGGAGGCCCTGTACAGCGCGCCGGTGGCCGTGCCCGGCGGGCGCGTGGTGCCGCTGTCGTCGCTGGCGGCCCTGGAGCGGACCAATGGGATCACCCAGGTCCGCCATCTCGAGCGCCAGAGGACGATCACCCTGCAGGTGACCCCGCCCTTCACCGTTCCTCTCCAGGAGGCCATGGAGGTCATTCAGGAGAAGGTGGTGGCCGGCCTGACCGCCAAGGGGGTGCTCCAAGGAACGCAGGTCGGCTTCAGCGGGGTGGCCGACAAACTGACCGAGGCGCGTCAGACCCTGCAATGGAACTTCCTTCTCGCCGCCCTGATCTGCTATCTGCTCATGGCGGCGCTGTTCGAAAATTTCCTCTATCCGTTGATTATCATGTTTTCGGTGCCGCTGGCGGCCGTGGGCGGGTTGGTGGGCTTGAAGCTCATCAACCTTTTCATCGCCCCGCAGCCGCTGGACATCCTGACCATGCTCGGGTTTGTGATCCTGGTCGGGGTGGTGGTGAACAACCCGATCCTGATCGTCCACCAGGCCCTCAACAACATCCGCAGCTACGGCATGGGACACCGCGAAGCCGTCTTGGAATCCACTCGCTCCCGGCTGCGGCCGATTTACATGAGCACCTGCACCAGCCTGTTCGCCATGCTGCCGCTCGTGCTGGTGCCGGGCCCGGGCTCGGAGTTTTACCGGGGGCTGGGCGGCGTCGTCCTGGGCGGGCTCACCCTTTCCACGGTGTTCACCATTTTTCTCATCCCCGCCCTGCTCCTGTTCCTGATCCAGCGCGAGGAGCTGCGGCCCGCCCCGGACGGAGGTGCGCAGAGCGGGGCTCCCGGAGCCAAGCTGTGACGGCGAGGCCTCCGGCTTTGATCTTTCGGAGTTCGGCATTATCTTCTCGCTCATCCATCAGAACGCAGCCTGCCTGAACCGTGAGGAGGAACGATGATCGACAAGAAAACGCTTTGTGACAAAATCCGTCAGATCTACCCGGACATCGGCGAGTGCGGGATCGATGTCGATGTCGATTTCGACCGCCAGCAGAACTCCTGGGTGGTGCACCTCAAGAAGGGCGCGACGCGCCTGAAGACCTTTCTCGAGGAGGGGGATGCCGAAAAGTGCATGCTCGGCCAAAAATGCGTCGGACTGGGAATTGAAATCGCCCAGCTCAGGGCCAACATCGAACGCCTGAAGCAGGCCTGACACGGCGCTCGTCTTCGCAGGACCCGACACGCCATGAACGCTCCCTCGACACGGGAAGAGAAAGACACCATGGGGGTCGTGCGGGTGCCCGAGGCGGCCTATTTCGGGGCCCAGACCCAGCGCGCCGCCGACAACGTCCTCTGCCCCGAGCTGAAGCTGCCCACGAGCCTCATCCGAGCCCTGGCGCTCATCAAGCGGGCGGGCGCGGAGGTGAACCGGGCCTTGGGCCTGCTGGAGCCCCGCCTGGCCGAGGCCATCACGGCGGCCGCCGATGAGGTGGTCCGGGGAAATTTCGACGATCAGTTCATCGTGGGGGTGTTTCAAACCGGATCCGGAACCTCCACCAACATGAATCTCAACGAGGTCATCGCCTCGCGGGCCAACGAACTGCTGACCGGACGCAAGGGCGGCCGCAGTCCGGTCCACCCCAACGATCACGTCAACTTGGGCCAGTCGAGCAACGATGCCGTCCCGTCGGCGATCCACATTGCCGCCGGCATCTGCCTGCAGCGGCAGCTCATTCCCGCGCTGCAGCAACTGCAGCGCGCGCTCGCGGCCAAGAGCCGGGAGTTCGCCGATGTGCGCAAGATCGGCCGCACCCACCTGCAGGATGCCGTTCCCATGAGCCTGGGGCAGGAATTCTCCGGCTACGCCCGCCAGGTGGAGCTCGGTATCGAGCGGGTGCAGGCTGCCGCATCGCGCCTGTCCGAGCTGGCTTTGGGAGGGACTGCGGTCGGCACCGGGGTCAACGCGCACCCGCGGTTTGCCGCCGAGGCCATAGCGCTCATCGCGCAGCAGACCGGGATCGGCTTCCGTGAGGCGGAAAACCACTTCGAGGCCCAGGGGGCGCGGGACGCGGCCGTGGAGACGAGCGGGGCGCTGCGGACGGTTGCGGTCAGCCTCACCAAGATCGCCAACGACCTGCGCTGGCTCGGCTCGGGGCCGCGCTGCGGGTTGGGGGAGATCGTGATCCCCGCCCTCCAGCCCGGCTCCTCGATCATGCCCGGCAAGGTCAACCCGGTGATCCCCGAGGCCGTGATTCAGGCTGCCGCCCAGGTCGTGGGCAACGACGCGACGATCGCTCTGAGCGGGATGGGCGGGAACTTCGAGCTCAACACCATGCTCCCGGTCATCGCCTACAACCTGCTGCAGTCCATCGACCTGCTCGCGGCGGCGGCGCTGACCTTGGCGCAGAAGTGCATCAGCGGCATCACCGCCGACCGCGAGGCCTGCGCGGCGGCGGTCGAAAAAAGCCTGGCGCTGGCAACCGGGCTGGTGCCGCGCCTCGGCTATGACCGTGCGGCTGCGGTGGCCAAGGCGGCCTACGACTCGGGCAAAACGGTGCGTGAGGTCCTGCTGGCAGAGGGGGAGCTCTCCGCAGCGGAGATCGAAGCGGCGTTGAAACTCTGATGCAACCACGGGAAGGATGGTTCCAACGGAAGGAGGCCGTGATGACCGCGAAAAAGAAACGCTATACCGTCAAGAGCTCCTGCCCGCAGTGCGGCTGCAGCGGGGCGACCGTCCTGAGCGAGGAGGAGCTGAAGGCGCGCTACGGCCATGTCCCCAACTTCGACATGGAGTGCGGGGAGTGCCTGGCCAAGTTTTCGGTGCCGGCCAAGGAGGCCTGCCCCGAGTGGGACCAGGAGTGCCGCATGAAGAAGTGACCCCTGCGTCGCTCGAAGGCCGCGGCCGCCTGCCCAGGCCGTCATGCGGTAAGCATGGTGAACGCCTTGTGGCCCATTTTGAGGGCCATGACGATCATCAGGATGCCAGCCAGGATGTCCGACTGCCGGCGGAAGCGGTTGAACAGCGCCGAGGCCCCGCTGCCCAGTAAAATGAGGCCGGGAGCGGTCCCGAGCGCAAAGGCGAGGGTGACCACCGTGCCCTTGAGCACGCTGGCGCTACCCAGTGCCTGTGCGAACGCGCCGTAGGAGAGCCCGCAGGGCAAAAATCCCAGGATCAGCCCCAAGAACAGAAAAGGGGCCAGGCCCTTGCCCGATGTCGCACCGCCCAGGGCGCTCTTGAACCCGGGGATCCGTTCGGGGCTCACCAGATTCAGCCAGCGCGGCTCAGGGAAAATGCCCAGCCGCGCCACTCCCAGCACCATCAAAAGAGATGCCGCCACGAGCCACAAGACCACTTTGATCGTAGCGACGCTGCCGGGATCGCCGCCGGGGCCGGCCATCACCTGGCCGACGGCCCCCAGGGCGGCGCCGACGGCGGTATAGGTGGCGATTCGGCCGAGGTGGTAGGCCAGGTGCGGCATCAACCTGCCGGTGCGCCCTGGAAAGGCGAAGATGAGCGGCCCGCACATCCCGATGCAGTGACCGGTGCCGAGCAGCCCCAGCAGGAACATCCCCCAGATGTCGATTCTGTCCAAAGGCAGCGACCTCCTTGTGATCGGCGGGTGCACCACCGGTCCGTGCGGCTTGCCGAAACGCTTTTCAGCGTCGAGCCGAAAGATGCCCTGTCTGGCTCGATACGCTCTACCAGATCGCGGCCGCACCGAAAAGGGAATTCCACCCCTGCACCCATCGCCTTGACGCGCTTTCGGCCGACGTGTTAGAAAAAACCCGTTCGCCGAGATCGGCGCCTGAGCGGAAACGAGGTGGCGGTGGAGCCGGTGCATCAGCAGTCGTTCAGCGGGTTTTCCAGGCTGAAGCTATTCTTGGCCTTGTCCAGGACCCCCCACGGCCTGTTGGACATGTGCACCCCTGTTTTTGCCGCCCTGCTGTGGCTGGGGGGATTTCCGACGCTGCAGGTGGCGATCATCGGATTGATCACCACCTTTGCGGGCTACACCGCGGTCTACGCCCTGAACGACGTGGTGGACTACCGGGTCGACCAGGAAAAAGCGGCAACCGGGGCGCTGGCGGCCGCCGGCGGCGACATCGACGGGCTGATCGTCCGGCACCCCATGGCCCAGGGTCTTCTCAGCTTTGGAGAGGGGTTGGCCTGGGCCCTTTTCTGGTCGGCAGCGGCGCTGGTCGGCGCCTTCGTGCTCAACCCGGTGTGCGCCGCCATCTTTTTGGGTGGGTGCGCCTTCGAGGCCGTCTACTGCTGGCTGTGGCGCGTCAGCCCCTTCCGGACCCTGGTGAGCGGCGCCGTCAAGACCTCCGGGTCGATGGCCGCCGTGTTTGCCGTCGATCCGAGCCCCTCGCCCGGGTTCGTGGCGGCCCTGTTTTTTGCGCTTTTCTTCTGGGAGGCCGGCGGACAAAACATCCCCAACGATCTGACCGACCTCGACGAGGATCGGCGCCTGCGCGCCCGGACGATCCCGGTTCATTACGGGGTTGAGCGGGCCGTCTGCCTGGCCGTTGCGGCGCTGGCCCTGGCGTTGGTGCTCATCGTGGTCGTGTTCCAGTTGAGCCGCCTGGCACATGCCAGCCTCCTGGCGATGCCGGCCGTAGCGGCCGGGGTTTGGCTGCTCGCGTGGCCCGGAATGAGGCTGGCCGAAAAAAAGGACCGGGCTGCGGCCATGGCGCTCTTCAACCGGGCCAGCTATTATCCGCCGGTGCTGCTGGGGGTCGTGCTGCTGGGGCTGGTGACGGGACTATAATGTGAAGGAGCCGACATGAAGGAGTTCACCGCTGAGGAGCTGGCGCAGTTCAACGGCGAAAACGGAAAGCCGGTCTACATCGCCCACGACGGCAAAGTCTACGACGTCACGGCCAGCAAAATGTGGAAGACCGGCTCGCACATGAAGCGCCACCCCTCCGGCCGGGATCTCACCACGGACATCCTGGGCGCACCCCACACTCCGGAGGTGCTCCAGCGCTTCCCGCAGGTGGGGACCCTCGCCGTGGAAAAAGAGGTCGAAGACCCGCGTGTGCCCGCGGCGCTGGCCACCCTGCTCCACACCTTCCCATTCCTGAGGCGCCACCCCCACCCGATGACCGTGCACTTTCCGATCGTTTTCATGTTCTCCACCACGGTGTTCAGTATGCTCTACCTCGTCACCGGGGAGAAGTCCTTCGACACCACGGCCTTTCACTGCCTGGGGGCGGGGGTTTTCTTCAACTTGGTCGGGATCGGCACCGGCCTTTACACCTGGTGGTTGAACTACATGGCCAAACCGCTCAAGCCGGTCATGATCAAGATCCCGCTCACCCTGGCGATGTTCGCCGTCTCGATCGCTCTTTTCATCTGGCGTATGGAAGTCCCGAACATCCTGGATGCATTGAGCGGGAGCGGGCTGCTCTATATTTTTCTGGTGCTCTCGCTATCGGCGATGGTCACCGTCATCGGCTGGAACGGCGCATCGATGACTTTTCCGGTCGAAAAAGAGTAGCCGCCGCGGAGTGCCCGGAAGCCGGAGCGACCGGTATAGAGCGTGTGAATCAAATGACCAAGAAGGAAGCCATCCTGCACGTCGCCACCAAGCTTTTTTCGGAAAAAGGCTACCGCAACACAACCATTGCCGAATTGGCGGAGCACACCGGAGTGGCGGAAGGGACCATTTTTTATCATTTCAAAACCAAAGAGGGGCTGTTCCTTGCCATTCTGGAAAACATCCGCCAGACGCTGATCGGGGAGTTCAATAGTTTTTTCAGGGAAAAAACGTTTGATTCGGGCATCGAGATGCTGGAGGGCAGCATCTTTTTTTACCTTTACCTGGTCGGGACCAAAGAGGAGCTCTTCCTGATCCTGCACCGTTATGACGCCTACGAACTGGCCCAGGTGACGCCCGTCTTCCGCAAGAATTTTTCGGCGATTTACAACTTCATTTTAGACACCTTCGAAAGGGCCATCCAGCGGGGCCAGCGGGACGGGTCGATCGAAGATCTCCCGGCCGGAAAAACCGCTTTCATCGTCTTTGCGCTGGTGGACGGTATTGCCAGGCTGAAGACCTTCAACCTGTACGATTCGAGCGCGCTTTTCGAGCAGTTGATCCTGAGTTGCCGCCGCATGCTGCAGAAGGCACCCGCCCGGAAGTAACCCCCAGCTGAGTCCGCGGAAAGTTTCACCGAAAAATTGACGACTTCGTAATAACCCCACCATCCGCGTTGCGCTCCATCCCGTGGTCGCCGCGGTCCCGCCCTGGCGGGATGCGCCTCGCGGCGCGGGATTTGCCCCCTCTGATCCTGGACTGTCAAGACCCCCCTCTGTGTCAGGGGCTTTTTACCGGCCCATCAAAATTTACTTGACACGATTAAAACGCTAAAGTATTATACTGAGTACTCACTCAGTTTTTTTGGCGTATAGCGTTGCCCGTCGCCAGGGCCGGCGGTTCGTCGGCAGGCAAGTTAAAAAGGAATGGCGCCCTGTTTTTGCTTGCAGCTTTCAGGTTTCCCGCCAAAAGGGGAAGGTGCAGCGATGACGCATGAACTCAACATTTTGCTGGTGGACGACGAAGCCGAGTTCATTCAACGCCTCGCCGAAAGACTCTCGCTCAGGGGTTTCAAAACCCAGGTGGCATATGAGGGCCCTGGGGCCATCGAATTGGTCAGGAGGGGAGCGTTTCATGCAGTGGTGCTGGACGTCATGATGCCGGGGATGGATGGTCTGCAGACCCTAAACGCAGTCAAAAAAATCGATTCTGATGTCGAGGTCATTCTGCTGACGGGGCACACGAGTTTGGAGGCTGCATTGGAAGGCATCCAGGCCGGGGCTTTCGATTACCTGGTAAAGCCGGTGGATGTCGACGAATTGGCCTTCAGACTGCAGGACGCATGTGAAAAACGAAGGCTGCAGATCAAGCAGGCCACGAATTCCGACCGCTAGGATTTTGGCAGGCACCCATACCACCAACCACAAAAGGAGACGGAAAATGGGGTTCATCAAACAACTGGGCCGATTCATGATGCATGGCGCCGAGGCCCACGCCAAGTGGGAGATCGCGGTTTCCCTGGAAATTCTGCACAGCAGAAAGCGCCTGTTGATCCTGATGCTGCTGTTGATCCCCCTGCTTTTGGGCGGGATCGCCTTTGCGGATCCGATCAAGGAGGCGCTGCCCGATGTCCTTGGGGGCAAAAAAGCCTACAGCCCGTCGTTTTATTCCATGGGCATCTTCATCGTCTCCATCCTCATCGGAATGGGTGCCGGGCTGATCACCGGCTGCATCGGCGCCGGGGGGGGGTTCGTCATCGCCCCCGCGCTGATGAGCGCGGGCATCAAAGGCATCCTGGCGGTGGGGACGGACTTGTTCCACATTTTCGCCAAGGCGATCATGGGCAGCGTGATCCACCGCAAGCTGGGGAACGTCTCGGTGCCGCTGGCGCTCGTTTTTCTCATCGGCGCGATCATCGGCGCCACCGCCGGGGGCATGATCAACCGTTTTTTCTACGAGATAAACCCCGTCTTGAGCGACGCCTTCATCACCGTCATCTATTCCCTGATGCTTGGGTTCCTGGGGTCCTACGCCATGCTGGACTACCTGAAGGCCCGTAAACGGATGAAGCAGCAGGACGCCTCGGTTCCGGACACGGGGGCCCACGGCCAGCGGGACGAAGGCGCCGAGATGGGCAGCCTGCCCCGTTCCATCCAGGCGGTCAAAATCCCGCCGATGGTGCGTTTCGATCACGATTTCACGCCCGGCGGGCGGGCGATCTCCTGGGTGTTCCTGGTGGCCAGCGGCGCCCTGGTGGGGCTGGCGGCCGGCATCATGGGCGTCGGCGGCGGTTTTCTTACCTTCCCCATCTTTGTTTACGTCCTAGGCGTTTCGTCGATGACCACGGTGGGAACCGATATCTTCCAGATCATCTTCACCGCCGGCTATGCCGCCATCACCCAGTATGCCATTTATGGTTTTATCTTCTACACCCTGGCCATGGGGATGCTGATCGGATCGCTGGTCGGGATTCAAATCGGTGCCATCGTCACCAAAGTCGTAAAGGGCATCACCATTCGCGGCTTCTACGCCATGTCGGTTCTGGCGGGGTTCGTGAACCGGATTTTCGCCCTGCCGGCCAAGCTCGCCGAAATGGAACTCATCCCGCTTTCCAAACCCGTCGCTCATGCCTTGGAGGTGATCGGCATCTGGGCGTTTTTCGTGATCATCGGCGGATTCGGGGTGTGGGTGGTGGGTACTTTTTTTGCAAACTTAGGCGTGCTTAGAGAAAAGGAGAAAGGCCAATGAGCTCTCAAAAACAGAGCATGTTCAAAGGGATAGCGCTGCTGGGCAGCTTCGCGGCAGTCCTGGTTCTGCTGTTTGTCCCCTTTTTTAACGGCTACAATGCACTCGAATTTATGGACAACCTCTATAACTCCATCTCGAAGGGTTCAGCCAACTACCTGCCGAGTGTGACAGCCGACGTCCAGCGCTTTAAATCAAACCCCATCGATGTCACCCTTGCTTTGGCCGATGAAAAACAGGCCGCCCAGGCCGTGCAATTGATAACACGCGCGGGCGGCCGCGCCCGGGCCGATGGAAAACAGCTTAAAATAGAGGGCGATCTGGTCGCAATTTTAGCGAATGCGGTTGCCGACGCCGAGAAGATGTATGCCAACCAGGGCGAGGCGGTTCGGAGCAAGTACGGCTTCGATGAGCGTCTGGCGATGTTCAACTGGTGGAGCACGCTAAAGGCCATGGATTTCGAACTCAACAAGCAAAAGCAGTTCAAGGAGGCAAAACTCGTGGCGCTGGTGCAGAACCGGGCGATCGAGACGGCCTACAACTACTATGGAATCCAAGCCCAGAGCATTCGGGAGCGATACGCCATCGTCATTGCATCGCTGGTATTTTACGTGGTCTACACCTTGTGGTACGGTTTTGGCGTTATGTACCTGTTCGAGGGGTTCGGCCTCAAACTGGGGCACTAGGAAAGCAAACCAGCGACCGTTCCGAATCTGATGCGAAATGCTGCGTCTTCTCCGCAACATGCTGGCGGGGTTCAGGGCCCGGAGTGAGCCTCCCCGGGCCCTGGAGACCGACGAGGCACTGCAGACGGGGTTCAAGCTCCGCTACCTGCTGTTCAAGCGGATTCTCAATGCCAACGACAAGGTCCTCAACATGATGGCGGAGATGGAAACAGCCCTGCAGGGCAGCCGGCCCTTCGGGATGAGTTTTACGCGCTCCCGCTGCGCCCTGATCTCCGCCAATGTGTTTCAAATCATCCAGCACCTGAATTCCCTCGCACCGGGCGGAAACTACAAAGGGCTGTACGCGCGCTTCGACGATATACAGCAACAGCTGGGGCGGATGCTGGACACCCGGCCGAAGACCTCCGAGGGGCAGCTCGTTTTGCGCCTCGACCAGATCGATAAAACCCAAGTGGATGCCGCCGGCGGGAAAATGGCGACCCTGGGGGAGATCTCGCGAAAACTCCGGCTGTCCACCCCGCCCGGTTTCGTGATCACAGCGGCGGCCTACCGGCTCTTCATGGCCCACAACCGGCTCCAGGAGGAGATCGAACGGCGCCTGCAGGCTTACGATACCGGTGACCCGGACCAGGCGCAGCAGCTGCGCTCCGGCATTCAGCAACTGGTGATTCGGTCCCCTCTGCCCGATGCCCTCGCGGTGGAACTCGGCCGGGCGGTCGAGATGTTGCAAGCCTCGAACGGCAATCGATTGCACTTGGCGGTGCGCAGCAGCGCCGTCAACGAGGACACGCGGGAGGCTTCGTTTGCCGGTCAATACCGGTCGCTGTTGAACGTGAGCCCTAAACACCTGCAGCAGGCCTACAAGGAGGTCGTGGCCTCCAAATACACGGAGACCGCCATGTCCTACCGCTTTCACCGCGGGCTGCGCGACGAGGACGTGGTCATGTGCGTCGGGTGCCTCAAAATGGTGGACGCAGTTTGCGGCGGGGTCGTCTACACCCGCAATCCGCTCAACCCCGCGGAAGATACGCTGCTCATCCACTCCGTGTGGGGGCTGCCCAGACTCGTCGTGGACGGCCGCTCCGGCGCGGATCGCTTTGTGGTGTCACGCAAAGAGCCGCTCGTCATCCTGTCCCGAGAGATCGTTCAGAAACCCCTGAAGTATCGCTGCCTCGAAGAGGAAGGCATTTGCCGGTATGCCGTGGAGGATCGGGAGAGCCTCCAGGCCTCTTTGAGCGATGCCCAGGCGCTGGATCTCGGGCGGTTGGCGCTGGAGCTCGAAACCTATTCTGGAGAACCCCAGGACATCGAGTGGGCCATCGACGGCGAAGGCCGCGTCCAGATCCTGCAGTGCCGATGCCTGCAGATGTTCCCTCAGCCGGGCCGCGACCCCGAGGCGGCGGAGGCAGGGGCATCGGATCATCCCGTGCTCCTGCAGGGAGGGGTTGCGGCCAGCCCCGGAGCCGCCGCCGGGGCGGTCCATCTCCTGAAAAAGGAGGTGGACAAGCTCCGTTTCAAAGCCGGCGGCGTCATGGTCATCCGCCAGGCCCTGCCGGGGTACGCCCCCCTGTTGGATCGGGCCGCGGCGGTGATCGCCGAACACGGCAGCCTGAGCAGCCACTTGGCCAATGTGGCCCGGGAGTATGGGGTGCCGGCCCTTTTCGGCGTCAGCGGCGCCCTCGCGAAGTTGACGCCGGGCCAGGTGGTCACCGTCGATGCCATGGGCCGCCGGGTGTATGAGGGCGCCGTCGCGCACCTTTTCCGATCGGTCCGCCCGCCTATCCGCTTGATGGCGGGAACGCCCGTTCACGAAACGCTCAAAAGCGTGTCGGCCCATATCCTGCCCCTGAACCTGCGGGATCCGGACGCGGTTGACTTCAGGCCGGGGTCCTGCCGAACCTTCCATGACATCATCCGCTTCTGCCACGAGAGCGCGGTGCGGGAGATGTTTCAGTTCGGCCGGGAGAATGAGTTCCCCCAGCGCGCCAGCAAGCAGCTGCTGGTCGACGTGCCCTTGAAATGGTGGGTGCTGAACCTCGATGATGGGTTTCGGGAGGAGGTCGAAGGCCGCCACGTCAAACTGGACAACATCGTTTCCATCCCCATGCAGGCCCTGTGGGACGGGATTACGATGGCCCCTTGGCAGGGCCCGCCCCCGATCGACGGCAAAGGCTTTTTGTCCGTCATGTTCGAGGCCACCCGCAACACGGCCCTTTTGCCGGGGATGCAGTCGCGCTACACGGAGCGCAATTATTTCATGATCGCTAAAAACTACTGCAGCCTGACCACGCGGTTCGGCTTCCATTTTGCCTCCGTTGAAAGCTGCGTCAGCGAGCGGGTGCCGGAAAACTACATTCTTTTTCGCTTCAAGGGCGGGGCCGCCGACGATCTGCGCCGGCATCGCAGGGTGGCCTTGATCGGCGACGTGCTGGGAGAGCACGACTTCGACGTCTCGGTCGCCGATGACGTCCTGCGGGCCCGTTTCGAAGACTACCCCATGGAGGTGATGCAGCACCGGCTCAAGATTCTGGGCTACCTGATCATGCACACCCGGCAGCTGGACATGGTCATGGCCAACGACGCCATGGTGAACCACTATCGCAACAAGTTGAAGACGGCGATCGCCGGCCTATCGCGGCGGGAATGCCAGGAGCGGCCATGAGCGTTGTTTCGGTTTTCAGCGGATCGTTTTGTCGGGAGGAGGGGTTGATTGAGACCCTGCTCGCCGAAACGGGCTACCGGCGCTTGACCGACGAGATGCTCGCGGCGCGCGCCAGCGACCTCTCCTCGCTCTCGGCGGACCTGTTGCGGCGCTCGTTTACAGCCAAACCCTCGGTGTTCAACCCCTTCACGCGCGAGCGGGAGCGCTGCCTCGCATGGCTGAAGCTGGCGCTGGCCGAGTCTCTGCAGGAGACGGGATTGCTGCTCCACGGGTTTTGCGCTCATCTGGTGCCGGCCTCCCTTTCCCACGTGCTGCGCATCGGCCTGATTGCCGACATGGCCTATCGGGTCGAGGCCGCCTGCGCCCAACTCGGCATCGGCCCCGAGGCGGCCGCCGGCCGCATTCGGGAGCTGGACCGCGACCAGGCCGCCTGGGTGCGAATCTTCCATCCCGGCGCCGACCCCTGGGACCCGGCGTTCTACGACATGGTCCTGCCGGTGCACAAAACAGAGGCGCGGCAGTCCGCGGCCTTGGTCAAGCGCAGCCTGGCCGCTGAGGCCCTCCAGGCCTCCGACGCCTCCCTCCGGGCGGCCCGAGAGTTTCTCTCGGCGGCCCGGGTTCAGGCGGCGCTCGCGGCGGAAGGGCATCTGATAGAGGTCACGGTGCAGGCGGGTGCCGCCGTCCTCACCATCGACCGGCCCGTTTTGATGCAGGAGCGCCTGGAAGAGGAGCTCAAGGCCGCCGTCCGGGCCGCGACCGACATCGCCGAGGTCGAAGTGCGCATCCGGCCTGCGTCGAAGGAGGGTGCTGCCTACAGCAGGGTCACCCCCGATCGCATGTCGAAGGTGCTGCTGGTGGACGACGAGCGCGAATTTGTTCAGACGCTTTCCGAGCGGCTTGGCATGCGGGACATCGGCGCGGCCGCCGCCTTCGACGGCGAGAGCGCCCTGGAACTGGTGCGCGAGGACGAGCCCGAGGTCATGCTCCTTGATCTGCGGATGCCCGGGATCGACGGCATCGAGGTCCTCAAGCGGGTCAAAGCCGAACACCCGCAGATCGAGGTGGTGATCCTCACCGGGCACGGGACGGATGTGGACCGGAAACAGTGCCTGCAGCTGGGCGCCTTCGCCTACCTGGAAAAGCCGGTGGATATCGATGTGTTGAGCGACACCCTGAAAAGAGCCAACGAAAAGATGCGGGCCAATGTCCGCGCAAAGAAGGCCTGAACGCGCTGAGCGCGTCACTTTCCGAGAGGGAGGCCTGAAGCTGCGTTTGCCCAACCAAAGCGATAGCGCGAGTCGAGACCATGACTGTTTTGCAGCGACTTAAACCCAGGTTCTGGGACCACCGTGACGCTGCTTCCGGCGTCGACAAGCATTCGTTCAATCTTCGCCGCATCTGGTATCTGAGCGTGCTGTTGACTGCAGGCGCCGCGTTGATCCCGTTGTGCCTTCTGGCCGCGATCGACTATCAGATGACCCAGAAGGCCATCGAATCGGAAAATGTGCTGCGCATATCGCGCCTGGTCTCCAATACCCGGCGCTCCCTCGCCTTCCTGCTGATCGAGCGCCGGCATGCCCTGCAGTTCCTGGTGCGGGACAACCCTCTGGGCGAGCTGAAAGCCCCCGGGCGCCTGGCCGCGATCCTCAAAAACCTGCAGGAGAGCTTCGGGGGTTTTACGGATCTTGAGATCATCGACGCGCAGGGGCGCCAGATCAGCTACAGCGGCCCGTATGATCTGGCCAACCGGGATTACAGCCATCAGGCTTGGTTTGCCGAAGTCGTCCAGCACGGCAGCCACACGAGCGACGTGTTCATGGGATACCGTCAAATCCCTCACATCGTTATTGCCGTCACGCACCAGCCGCCGACCGGACCGTTCTATGTGCTGCGGGCCACCCTGGAGGCGGAGCGCTTCCACCGCGAACTGCTGGGGCTCGAGGCCGGCATCGGCGGCGATCTCTTCATCGTCAACACGGCCGGCGTGTTGCAGACCCCTTCTAAGAACTATGGGGGCCTGCTCGAAAAATTGGCTCTGCCAATTCCGGAATACGTCGAAACGACGCAGACGTTCGAGACGAAAAGCCCCGCAGGGGAGGCCGTGCTCATCGGCTATGCCTACGTCGCCCAGACCCCGTTCGTGCTGATGGCGGTGAAGACCAAAGACGACTTGATGCAGCCCTGGAACAAGGCCCGCCGCCAGCTCATCGCCTATCTGTTCTTCAGCGGCGGTTCCATCCTGCTTGTCGTCCTGGCGGTTCCCACCTACCTGGTCAGCAGGATCCGCGCCGCGGACCGCACCCGGGTGGCGGCCCTGCACCAGGTGGAGTATGCCAACAAAATGGCGTCCATCGGCAGGCTGGCGGCCGGCGTGGCCCATGAAATCAACAATCCGCTCGCCATCATCAATGAAAAAGCCGGCTTGGTCAAAGACCTGCTGCTGCTGCAGCAGGAGGACAGCGCGGCCCTCCGCCCCAAGCTGCTGGCCCAGATCGATTCGATCCAGGCAGCGGTCAAGCGCTGCGCCACGATCATCCGCAGGCTCCTCAGCTTTGCCCGCAAGTCGGATGCCACCTTTGATACCGTCGATCTGAAGAGCGTCATCGAGAGCGTGATCGGCTTCTTGGGCAAGGAGGCCGAATACCGGGGGATCGCCACCCGAATCGACATCGCACCGAATATTCCGTCGTTCCCCAGCGATCGGGGCAAGCTGGAGCAGATTTTCCTCAATCTGGTCAACAACGCATTTGCCGCGATGGCCGACGGCGGCCATCTGACCTTTCAAGGCCGGCGGCTGTCCGAAGACCGGGTGCAGGTCGCGGTCATCGACGACGGCTGCGGCATTTCGCCCGAGGATCTCAAACACGTCTTCGAACCCTTTTTCTCGACCCGCACCAAGCAGGGGGGCACCGGCCTCGGCCTTTCCATCACCTACGGTCTGGCCCAGGAGATCGGCGGCTCGATTGATGTCGAAAGCCAGGTCGGCAAAGGGACCCGGTTCATATTGACCGTACCGCTCAACCCACCGGAAAGGAAAAATGAAAACGCTTAGCGTGTTGCTGGTGGATGACGAAGAAGATCTGGTGACCACTTTAGCGGAGCGCCTCGTCATGCGAGGAATCGAGGCCAAGTGGGCGTCGACCCCCGAAGCGGCTTTCGAAATGCTAAACCAACAGCGGTTCGACGTCGGCGTCCTGGACATCAAATTGCCGCGCGCGAGCGGCATCGAGATCAAACGAAAAATGGAATCCATGGCTCCCGGCATGAAGTTCATCTTCATGACCGGCCATGGCTCGGAGAAGGATTTCGAGCGGGGATCGGCCGAGGCCGGCGCGTCGAACTATTTGTTGAAGCCGGTGGATATCGAGCTGCTCTTAACGAAAATCCGGGAGATGGCCTGATGGCGGACACCTTGCCCAAAACCGATAGCCTCCAAGCGAAAGGGATCCTGGAACGCGCAGAGGATTCGCTGCTGGATTCGGCCGCTTCTGCCGGTTTGCGGTTTTTCGGCCGCATGTCGGCGTCCATCTCGCATGAGCTCAAAAACACCCTGAGCATCATGAATGAGAGCGCCGGGCTGATAGAAGATTTGGCGCTGCTGGCCGAACGGGGAAAGACGCTCGACGCCTCGCGGGTGAAAAGCCTGGGCGCGACCATCCAGCGGCAGATCCAGCGTACGGATCAAATCATACGCAACATGAACCGGTTTTCCCATACCGTGGACGAGCCGTTCAAAGAGGTCGAACTGGTCGACTTCCTCGAATTCATCTTGACGGTTTCCCGCCGGTTGACGGCCGCCAAAGGGGTCGCCGTGGCGGTGCATTCCAGGGATCGGCCCATCGCGGTCGTCACCCGGCCCTTTTTTCTTCACTGCCTGCTGTGGCGCCTGCTTGAATTTGGAATGCAATGGGTCGGCAAAGCCAAAGAACTGACCGTGACCCCCGCAAAAAAGCAGCCCGGAATCGTGATCCGGCTGCTCGGGGTGGAAACCCTAACTCCCGAAGCGGGCCGGGATTTCCCTGCGCCGCCGGAGCGAACGCTTTTGGCCCTGCTGGAGGCTCAGTTCAAAATCGATGTTGAAGAGAAAGCCTTGGTCCTCGTGCTGCCGCAACGTGTCAGCGACGGACGGCAAGAGGAATACGCGTCGAATACACCATCCAAAGGAGCAACGCCATGTCCATAAAAGTGCTGTTGGTGGATGACGAAAAAGAGTTTGTGGATCTGCTGGGGGAGCGAATGTCCTCCCGGGGCATGGAGGTCAAGTCCACGACCTCCGCAAAGGACGCCTTGAAGATTTCCGAGGGGCAGGCGTTTGACGCCATCGTTTTAGACTTGATGATGCCCGAGATGGACGGTCTGGAGGTCTTGAAAAACCTGAAGGCGACCCGGCCGGAGCTGCAGGTCATTCTGCTGACGGGCCATGGGACCATCGAAAAAGGGGTGGAAGCCATGCGGTTGGGCGCCATGGATTTTGTTGAGAAACCGGCCGACCTCGACACCTTGACCGAAAAGATCAAGAAGGCCCAAGCCCGCAAAATGATCCTGGTGGAGCGCAAAGTGGAAGAAAAAATGCGGGATATTTTGACGACCCGCGGCTGGTGATCTCACTTTGACTTTATCGCCAAGTGGGCCACGGCGATGCCGTTGGTGAAGCGGCGGTAGTCCACCCGGCTGAATCCGGCCGCGCGCAGCATGCCGGAAAGCTCATCGGGCAGCGGGAACATCCGGATGGACTCCGGCAGGTGGGTGTACGCCTTGCGCGTTCCGGCCACGAGCTCCCCGATATACGGCATCATGTAGAACGAATAGAGGTCGTAGATCCAGCGGAACATCGGCCAGACCGGGCGCGAGAACTCAAGGCACAGGAGCCGGCCGCCGGGCTTGAGGACGCGGCACATCTCGGAGAACCCCCGGCGCATGCGGGTCACGTTGCGGATGCCGAAGCCCACCATGACCGCATCGAAGCTGTGGTCGGGGAAGGCGATCTGTTCGGCATCGCCTTGAACGTGCCGGATCCGGCCCTCGAGCGCCGTCCCGATCACCTTGGGCAGCCCGGCCGTGATCATGGCGCGGTTGATGTCGTAGATCACCACGGCTCCCCGTGGGCCGGCCCGCCGTGCCGCGAGAATCGCAAGGTCCCCGGTGCCGCCGCAGACGTCCAGGACCCGCTCCCCGGGCTTGAGCTCCAGCATGCGCACGGCCTCGCGCTTCCAGGCGTGGTGGATGCCGAAGCTCAGCAGGGAATTCATGAAATCGTAGACGCGGGCCACCGAGTTGAAATGCCTTACCACCCGCTCGGTCTTTTCCCGGGCCTGGATGCGCTCATAGCCGAAGAAGGCGCTCTCGTCCAACGGCGCGTGCACCTGGCGCCTGCGGTCGGCCGCGTTCAGCCACACGGGTTTGGTCAACGGCATTCCGCCTCCAGCTCTTTAGGCCGCGGCGGGCGCCCCGGCGACGTTGGCCATGAGATCTTTCAGCTCCTCACCCTCGATCGTCTCCTTTTCGAGCAGCAGGGCAAAGGACTTCTCCAAAACATCGCGTTTCTGCTTTAAAATGCCCAAGGCTTTCCGATACTGCGAACCGATGATGTCGTTCACCTCTTTGTCGATGGCCTCCGCCGTGGCTTGGCTGTACTCCCCGGGGCCCTCCGGCAGCATGGGCAGAAACTGCGCGCGGCGGTTGGGGGCGTAGTAGACCTGGCCCACCTTACTCATGCCGTATTCGCGCACCATGCTGCGCGCGATGTCGGAGGCCCGGGAGAGATCGTTGTGGGCGCCGGTGGAGATGTCGCCGATGACGACCTCCTCGGCCGCGCGTCCGCCGAGAAGGGTTGCGATCTTGTTCTCCAGCTCGGTCTTGCTCATCAGGAAGCGGTCCTCGGTGGGCACCTGCATGGTGTAGCCCAGCGCGGCGATTCCGCGCGGGATGACGGTGATCTTCTGGACCGGGTCGGTTCCCGGCAGCGACATGGCGACGATGGCGTGGCCCAGTTCGTGGTAGGCCACGATCTTTTTTTCGTGCGGGTTGATGACCCGGTTTTTTTTCTCCAGCCCGGCGATCACGCGTTCCACCGCCTCCTGGAACTCGGGCATCCCCGCCTGGTTTTTGCCGCGGCGCACCGCCAGCAGGGCCGCCTCGTTGACGATGTTGGCCAGGTCGGCCCCGACCATGCCCGGGGTCATGTTGGCCAGCTTCTCGACATCCAGCCCTTCATCGTACTTGACCTTTTTCAGATGCACGCGCAGGATGGCCTCGCGCCCCTTCTTGTCGGGGCGGTCCACCAGCACCTGGCGGTCGAAACGGCCCGGCCGCAGCAGAGCCGGGTCCAAAATCTCTGGGCGGTTGGTGGCGGCGATCAGGATGACCCCGACCTGGGGATCGAACCCGTCCATCTCCACCAGCAGCTGGTTCAGGGTCTGCTCGCGTTCGTCATGGCCGCCCATGGTGCCCATGCCGCGGGCCTTGCCCAGGGCGTCGAGCTCGTCGATGAAAATGATGCAGGGCGCCTTCGCCTTGGCTTGGGTGAAGAGGTCCCGCACCCGGGCGGCCCCCAAGCCGACGAACATTTCGACGAACTCCGACCCGCTCATGATGAAGAACGGCACCCCGCTTTCGCCGGCCACGGCCTTGGCCAAGAGGGTTTTGCCGGTGCCGGGCGGCCCGACCAGCAGGACGCCGCGCGGCATCTTGCCGCCGACCGATGTGAAGCGCCCCGGCTCCTTGAGAAACTCGATGATCTCCACCAGCTCCTGCTTGGACTCCTCCACCCCGGCCACGTCCTCAAAGCGCACGCCGACCTGGTCTTCCATGTAGATTTTGGCCTTGTTCTTGCCGAGGCTCATAAAGCCCGGCTGCTGGCCCTGCATGCGCTTGATCATGAAAAACCAGATCCCGACGAAGAGGAATACCGGCAAAATCCAGGAGAGCAGGTCCCGCAGGAAGGTCGATTCGATCTCCCCCTTGAATACGACGTTGTGCCGGGCCAGCTGCTCCGAGATCTCCGGGTCCACGCGTATGGTCCGGAAGGCCTGGGCCTGATCGACGCTGCCCGAGGAGGTTTTCATGCGCCCCTGAATGTGGTTGGCGGTGATGGCCACTTCCGTCACCCGGCCGTCGTTCAGCGCATTCAGAAATTCGCTGTATGGTATGATTTTGACCTGAAAGGATGAAAAAATCATGTTCTGAATGATGAGCACCACCCAAATGCCCAACAGGACATACCAGATGGAAAATTTCTGGTGCTTCTCCATTCCTATCTCCTTTTTGAGCCGGCAGGCTCCGCTGGCCACCGTGCCGGTTGCACAGATATGCTGTAAATTTAATCTATTAATATAATCCATCCGCGCCATGACGCAAGATCTGATTTTCCATCCGCAGGGGTCGCGTTCGGCGGCATCCGGTTGCGAACCGAGGTTTCTCGAAAATGAAGGCAACCGGCCGGCCTCATCAGGCCCGATTGACGCGGCTTTCAAAAGCGCGTAACACATATCAAGAGATATCCGCGGGCCTGTGACCCATGCCCGCTCACCGCCTGAACCTTCACCGACGGAAGGTCAACCGATGGAGGAGTGAAATGGAGATCGAAAAGGATTGGATCGCGAATGCCTACGAGGGGATGTCCCGGCGCCAGTTCATGGCCAAAATGACCGCCGCCGGTGCGGCGATCGCAGGCTTTGCGATCGCCTCCAGGGCCGTGGCGGGCGAGATCATCCGTACGCCTGCCGCCGGCCTGAAGATCGCCGAGGGCCAGGTGGCCTCGGGCGGGTCCCAGGTGCCGATCTACACGGCGCGGCCGGCGGCATCGGGCAAATACCCGGTGGTGGTGGTGATCCCCGAAATCTGGGGCATGCACGAATACATCAAGGACGTGGTGCGCCGCTTTGCGCAGAGGGGCTTTTTGGCCATCACCTTCGAGCCGTACGCCCGCACCGGGGGGGTCCTGCACATAGAGGACCGGGAGGCGCTGTTGAAGGTGGTCAATGCCGTGCCGGACGCCCAGGTCATGGCGGACCTGGACGCCATCGTCGCCCACGCTAAAAAGCATGAATCCGCCCGCGCCGACCGGATCGGCGTGACCGGGTTCTGCCGCGGCGGGCTCTACACGATGCTCTTTTCCGCCCACAGCGCCGCGGTGGCGGCGGCGGTGGTCTGGTACGGGCAGATCAAGCCCGCCAAGAACCCGGCGGTGCGCTCCGTGGGGCCCCTCGATGTGGCCGGAAAGATCCAGGCGCCGCTCTTGGGGCTCTTCGGCGGGGCGGACGCCGGGATCCCGGTGGCCGATGTGAGGGAGTTCGAGGCGGCGCTCAAAGCCGCCGGCCGGACGGCGGAGATCGTAATCTACGAGCACGCCCCGCACGCCTTCCACGCGGACTACCGCCCCAGCTATCGGGAGAACGAGGCCAAGGACGCCTGGGCCCGCTGCCTGGCGTGGTTCGACCGGTACCTCAAGGGCTGATCCCCCGCCGGTGTGCGACTCCAGCGCGCGCCGGATTTTCCGAACGAAAGGCGCCGATCGACCCCGGTTCTCCGACCGAACCTGCGAGGCTGAACGTGGCGGCAGCAGCGGTTGCGCTCTGGCTGAGCGAGTGGATGCGAACCCGCAGGATCCGCCTGTGGGGCGGGGCCGATCTGCGCGAGTTTTCAACGCCCGAGGATTTGTTTGGGGAACGGTTTCCCTTCGCGCTATCGTTAGCGGTGCCGATGGACCCCCGCATCATGGCCGGCATCCGCTGCGGCCCCAACCAGGCCTACGCGGATGAGTATGCCCGGGTGAACCGCTGCATCGATGACGCATCCGCAGCGCTGGCAGCCGCGATCGCCGCCCGCGGCTTTCGGTCCCGACCCCTGGCGGCCTCGAGCCGCACCGATGCGGTGAACATCCAGGGCGACTTCCCTCACAAGACGGCAGCGACCCGGGCCGGCGTGGGCTGGGTCGGCCGCCATTGCCAGCTGATCACGCGGCCGTTCGGGTCATGGATTCGGCTCGGCACCGTCTTCACCGACATGCAGATCGCCTGTGGCCCCCCGATAGAGAGAAACTTCTGCGGCAGCTGCCGGCGCTGCGTGGAGGCCTGCCCGGCGAAGGCCTTGAAAGGCAACGGCTGGCATCCGGGCATCCCCCGCGAGGAGCTGCTGGATGTGCGGGCGTGCGATCAGTGGAAAAAGGAGAACTATTTTCAGTACCACCGCGGGCACAACTGCGGGATCTGCTCGGCGGTGTGCCCCTACGGGATGAAAGTGCTGAAGAAAAGGCCCAACCCTGTTTGAAGATGCGTGCGGTCCGGTTGCGGCGTGGGCGGTCAGCGATCCTCGGGCAGATAGAGCGTGTGTTTTCCGCGGGCGCGGTTGGGGCTGATCCAGACGGTGTGGGTGCCGGTGGGGGATTCCACCTCCCCGATATAGGGATAGTCGCCTTTTTCGGTCTCTTCGCATCGGTGGAACAGTGCGAGCGCTGCGGCGAACAGCTCGCCGACCTGCGGGGAGATGGCCCGGCCGCCGAAGGCATTGGGGGCGAGGTAGCCCAGTTTCTCCAGCAGGCTTGTCGTCACATAGCGGATCGGGCCGGCGGCGTAGGCGGAGTCCACCGCGGTCAGCGGAAAAAGGACCCCTTCGCGTTCGGCTTGCTTGTCGCTGGTAGAGAAGGTGACGATGAACTCTTTGTGCATGCGTTCTCGTCCCGCCGGCCGCCCGGACGCCGGCGCTCGGTCAGGTGTTTTCAGAAAGGCTTCCTCACATGAGTTTGACTATCATATTTTGAAAAGCGAATCCATCGTATGCTGATTCCCGCCCAAAAGGCCGACCTCGAAAAATCGATGGGCGCTTTTTTTATGCCTAAGAAGTCATATTGGGATACAGATCCGACAAATCACTGGACCGCCATTTTTTGATCTTGTTTCAGCGAATCACTGTTGCCTCTCGCCCCCATACCCAATGAGCGCCTGAACTAATCTGCAATTCTCTGAATCGATGCCTTTGATCAGGTAATCTCAACCCCGTTTTGCCAAAGGCTGCTTTGGATTAAGGCACGCATGCTATAAGCCGACGTGCAGCCTTTTGACTCAACTATATACTGGCCTGCTCAGCTTGGTTCAGGTGGATCGTGAGTCACAGTGTTTTCAGCTCGGCCATATAATTTTTTGCCAAAGGGAACTGGAAACTATCGACACGGTTCTGGAGGGGGTGAAAACCGAGGCCAGCAATTAACTTGCGCGGCAACAGGTGCGTCGGCTGTTCCCGGAGTACAACGCCGGCGTCTGGCTCCGCAATTTTACGAACCCTAACCATGTTTGGTTTTCCCAGATTCATGGATCGACTGCATGCACGGCCATGACTTAGGCGCGTAAACAGGGCAACCGGCAATACAATAAACTTACGGCAGTGTAATTCCGTGCAAAAAATTCTTTGCACAATGAACATGAGAATTGCCTATTCGGTAGAAAATTCCGGCATTGACAATAAAGCGGCTGGTTGCTAAGCGATTCGAATCGGCCGTTAACCCATGCAAATAGGTGAAACCTGCGGATCCACGTGATTCCAGAGAAAGCGAAAAAGGATTTTTGGACAAGCCGTCCCTATCTTCTTCGGTTGCCATGACGGTCACAGGGCCTGTGGCCGGCAACGACCTTGGTGTTGTCCTGCCACATGAACACATATTGATCGATACCTCCTCTTTTTTTGTGCCGCTGGCCGCGGAATCCGAACGTCACCGGGAAAATGAGCCGATCCGTCTTTCCAACTTGAGCTGGGTCCGCTACAATGCCCGGCATAACCGCGACTGCCTCCGAATGCTGGACGAAGAGCAGGCGTCCCACGAAGTCGGCCTTTTCGCAGCCGCCGGAGGCACTACGATCGTCGAGCTCACCTCGCGCGAGATGGGGCGGGATCCGGTCGCCCTGGCCCGCATCAGCCGCAGGACCGGCGTCAACATCATCATCGGCACCGGCTATTACACGGCCGGGACCCACCCGCGCAGCCTCATCCTATCAAGCGTTGAGGAGATCGCCGCGGCAATGGTCGGCGAGATCAACGACGGGGTGGACGCTACCGGGATCCGGGCGGGCATCATTGGGGAGATCGGCTGCTCTTGGCCGCTTGCCGCGGGCGAGATGAGGGTGCTCGAGGCGGCCGCAGTCGCCCAGGGTCGAACCGGTGCGGCTATCACCGTGCATCCCAGCCGTAACGAGGCAGGGCCTGAAGACGCAATTAAAGTCCTCAGGGCTGCCGGGGCCGACCTGAACCGCGTGGTCATCTGCCACATGGATCGCTGCGGGTACGCGCCTGAGACTCGATTAAACATTCTCGAGGCAGGGTGCTACGTCGAATACGACCTTTTTGGCAAGGAGGGATATTATCCTGCTCAGCCAGCACTGGCAGACGGGCATCTGCCGGACATGCCCAACGATGTCGGCCGCATCAAGGAGATTGCCGACCTGATCGACTGTGGCTGGGCCGAACGGATTCTGGTATCGCATGACAACTGCCTCAAGACGAACTTCAGCCAATGGGGAGGGCCGGGATTTGCGCATCTGCTTGAGCGGGTCATTCCCTACATGCGCGTTTTCGGCTACTCTGAAGACCAGATCCGGCAACTCATGCGCGCCAATCCAGCCCGCATGCTGAGCGGATACAACGCTTCCATCAACCCGCAAACGAAAAAGGAGGGCCTCCAATGAAGATTTTTAAATGTCTTGCGACGATGGCGCTTGCGGCGATCCTTCTCGCAGGCCCGGGGCAGGCGACTGCTGCGGAAAAGATCCTTAAAATCGGTGTTTTTTCGGCCGATATGGGAATTCTCGACCCACACCGGTCCGCAACCACGGCCAATCTGCCGATCATGGATTCGATCTTCAACGGGCTTGTCCGGTGGCGACCCGGTTCGGTCGACTTGGAAACCATCGAGCCCGACCTGGCCGAGCGCTGGGAGGCATCCGCCGATGGAAGAGTCTGGACCTTTTTCCTGCGCAAGGGCGTGCAGTTTCATCATGGGTTCGGCGAAATGACCGCGGAGGATGTGGTTTTCAGTCTCAAAAAAGCGGCCAACAAGGAAACAAGCATCTGGCACACCGGCTACACCGCCTTCGAGAAGGTGGAGGCCGTCGACCCCTACACCGTGCGCATCAGCCTCTCCAACAACGTACCGTCGATGCTGGCCTTGGTGCTGAATTTCCACGGTGGCATGGTGCTCAGCAAGAAAGCCGTAGAAAAATACGGAGATGATTTCAGGCTCAACCCCGTCGGCACCGGACCGTTCGCATTCAAGGAATACATCCCCAAGCAGAAAACCATCCTGGTCGCCCACCCGCAGTACTTCCGCGGGAAGCCCAAACTGGATAGCGTCGTCTACCATTTCGTTCCCGTCGACCAGGCCCGCGAGATGGCCTTCCTCAAGGGAGAGCTCGACATGATCGAGGGGGTCAAGCAGGAGTGGTGGGTCGAAAAAATGAAAAAGGAGAAAAACGTCATCGTCGACGCACTGCCGCCGGGCGAGCTGACCATGGTACACTTCAACATGACCAAGAAGCCCCTGGAGGATATCCGGGTGCGGCGCGCGCTGGCGCATGCCATCAACCGCAAGGAATTCAGAGAGACCTACGGCATGTCCATTACCGGGGATGCGGTCTCCGTGATCGGCCCCGGCTACCTTGGCTTCACCGACAAGGTAGCCCAGTATGAGTTCAATGTAGAAAAAGCCAAGGCGTTGCTGAAAGAGGCCGGCTTCCCGAACGGGTTCAACCTGGGCGAATTCGTTACCAGCCCGATTTATCTCAACTCCGCTGAACTACTCCAGGGGCAGCTGAAGAAAATCGGGGTTACGTTCGAGATCAAAATGGTCGATCACCCGACCATGCACAAGATGATCCGGCAGGACCTGAACGCTTTGGTCCCTTACGGCGCCGCGCGTTTTCCGATCGCCGATGAAATGATGACCCAGTTTTTTCACAGCAATTCAATTGTGGGGACCCCCACGGGCATCACCAACTTCAGCCACTATGGGAAGGTCATTCCGGGAGTCGACGACCTTCTGGACCAAGCGCGGGTGGAGCCCAACGTCGAAAAGCAGAAAGCGCTGTGGGTCAAGGCCCAGCAGAAAATCCTGGACGATGTGCCGGCCTATCCGCTGCGGATCACCTACGTTCTTTTCCTGCGCAAGGCCACAATCGATTTGGGATACGACCTCAAATCGAACATGACACTGCACTACCAGATCACGGAAAAAACCGACCTCAAATGAACTCATAGGGACTGCCCATGCTGGCCTACACCATCAGACGCATCCTGATGGCCATCCCCACCCTCTGGGTCGCCCTGACCATGATTTTCATCCTGGTCAGGGTGATTCCAGGGGATCCCACCACGGCTGTGATGGGCGACTACGTGACCGATAAATCCCTCGAGGTCCTCAAACGGCAGATGGGGCTTGACCTGCCCTTGATCGAGCAGTATGGACTCTACCTCTACAACTTCGTTCGGGGCGATTTCGGCAACTCCCTGATCACCGGGGCCCCGGTCCTCAAAGAGCTCAAGAACGCATTGCCGCACACGCTCGAACTGACGTTCTTTAGCCTCCTGATCGGCACGCTCACCGGCATCCCATTGGGGGTTTTCCTGGCGCTGAAGCGAAATTCGGCATGGGACTATCTCGGACGGTTCTTCTCCTTGGCCGGGATCTCCTTTCCATCCTTTTACATCGCGGTGCTCTTGATTTTGCTGTTCAGCATGAAGCTGGACTTGCTGCCGGTGATGGGCGTCGGCCCCGCTGGCGACACCTGGGCAAGGATGCGGCATCTCGTGCTGCCCGCACTGACGCTGGGGCTTCTGATGATGTCCTATCTGACCCGCATGACGCGCTCCACCATGCTGGATGTGCTGGGGGCCGATTACATACGGACCGCCCATGCCAAGGGGCTGAGGAAAGCGAAGGTGATCTTTAAGCATGCATTGAAGAACGCCAGCGTCTCGATCGTGACGGTCCTCGGGATCTACACCGGGATCCTCATCGGCTCCTCCGTCATGACCGAGATCATCTTCAACCGTCCGGGGCTGGGAAGCCTCATCGTCGGCTCGATGCTCAACCGGGACTACATCACCATCACATCCATCATGACGGTTTACGCGGCCATCGTGATTTTCATCAACCTGATTACCGATCTGAGCTATGGTCTGATCGACCCGCGTATCCGCTACGAGTAGAAGGCACCGTGAATCAAGACACCCGCGCGAAAATCATCCGGACCTTCGTCCAGAACAAAGCGGCCCTGGCGGGTCTTGTCATCTCCATGGTGGTGGTCCTGACCTGCGCGGCGGCCCCTTTTCTGCCACTGCCGGACCCCGTCGACCAGTCCTTGTCTCAACGCTTCAAGGCGCCGAGCGCAACTCACCCCCTCGGCACCGACAATTTCGGAAGGGACGTTTTGAGCCGCGTCATCTGGGGTGGCCGGGTCAGCATGCTCGTCGGTGTGCTTTCGGTTCTGCTGGCGATGACGCTGGGAACCGTCATCGGGCTGGTCACCGGTTACAAGGGCGGGGTCATCGACAACCTGACCATGCGGATGGTCGACGTGCTGATGTGCTTTCCGACCCTGATTTTGGGCATCCTTTTCATGGCGGCTCTAGGTTCCGGGATAACCAGTCTGATCATCGCAATCGGCATAGCCATTGCCCCACGGTTTGCGCGGTTGTGTCGCGGAGCCGTGCTCAGCGTCAGGCAGAACGACTTCGTCGAGGCGGCGCGGTCCATGGGCATGAGCGATATGCGCATCATGTTTCGACACATCCTGCCCAACGTCCTGGGAGACGTTATCGTCATGGGAGCTCTTTGGGTCGGAGCGATCATCATCACCGAGGCCAGCCTCAGCTTTATCGGTCTGGGAGTCCCGCCGCCGACCCCAAGCTGGGGGCGGATGGTCCGCGAGGGGTTGGACTTCATGGGCCACGCTTACTGGGTGAGTGTCTATTCCGGCGGCGCTATTTTCATCACCGTCGTCGGATTTAATCTTTTCGGCGACGGGTTGAGGGATATTTTGGACCCCAAGCTCCGTCGCTAAGCAGGGGAGTGGACCCGGCGAGAGTCGAATGGAAAAACCCGCCAAAGCGGTTCTAAAAATTACCGAGCTGACGACGGAGTTCCGCATTCCGGAGGGGGTGGTGCCAGCGGTCAATCGGGTCAGCTTCAGCTTGCATGAGGGGGAGACCGTGTGTTTGGTGGGAGAGTCCGGCTGCGGCAAGAGCGTGACGGCCCTCTCCATCATGCGGCTAATTCCCGATCCCCCGGGTAGGATCGTTGCAGGGCTCATCGAGTTCGGCGGGCAGAATTTGTTGACCCTTACCGAGGAGCAGATGCGGCGCATCCGTGGGGAAAAGATCGCCATGATCTTTCAGGAACCGATGACCTCGTTGAACCCGCTTTTTACCGTGGGCGACCAAATCGCGGAGGTCTATCGCGAGCACACCAGTATGGATCGGCGCGCTGCCTGGGAATCCGTGGAGGCGATCCTCGGCCGGGTCGGGATCCCGGAACCGGCCCAGCGCTCCCGCCAGTACATTCACGAGATGAGCGGCGGTATGCGGCAGCGTGCCATGATCGCCATGGCTTTGGCTTGCAACCCCTCCCTGCTCATCGCCGATGAGCCGACCACCGCACTCGATGTCACCATTCAAGCGCAGATCCTCGTTTTGATGCGCGAGCTTCAGGTTAGAACCGGCGCGGCGATACTTCTTATCACCCACAACCTCGGCGTGGTGGCTGAAATGGCCGACCGCGTAATCGTGATGTACCTCGGCCGAGTGGTGGAGGACGCCCCCGCCGCGGAGTTGTTCAACCGGCCCATGCACCCTTATACCCGCGGGCTGCTTGCATCGGTTCCGTTCCCGGGGCGCAAGAGCGTTTTGGGGAAAAGAAAGTTGGCGGAAATCCCCGGGATCGTCCCAAGCATGTTCAATATGCCCGAAGGCTGTGTCTTCCATCCCAGGTGCACGATAGCGCGGGAGGGCTGCCGGCAACGCCAGCCGGCGTTGATCGAGCAGGGGGAAAACCACCGGGTTGCCTGCTACGCGGTGGAGGAGGGTTGGTCATGACGCCACCTGCGCAGGCCGTGCTCCAGGTCGTCGACCTCAAGAAGCACTTTCCGATCCGCAAAGGCGTGCTCAAGCGCACGGTGGGGCACGTTCACGCCGTCAACGGGGTGACGTTCACCATCCACCCGGGAGAATCTCTGGGGCTAGTGGGGGAGTCCGGCTGCGGCAAGACCACTCTCGGAAAATGCGTCGTATTGCTCCAGCGGCCGACGGAGGGCAAGGTCATCTTCAACGGGGTTGATTTGGGCAGCATCCCGGGGCCGGAACTGCGCCGCATCCGGCCTCAATTCCAAATGGTCTTTCAGGACCCGTTTTCGACGTTGAACCCGCGCATGTCGGTGGAGGCCATGCTGGCCGAGCCCCTGATGCTGTTCGAGGGGCTCTCGTCCGGCGAGCGCCGCCAGCGAGTTATCGAACTCCTCGAGAAGGTAGGCCTTCGTCCGGAACACAGCAACCGCTATCCCCACGAATTCTCCGGGGGCCAGCGTCAGCGGCTTGCGGTTGCCCGGGCCCTGGCATTAAACCCGACGCTGATCGTCTGTGATGAGCCTGTATCCGCTCTGGATGTAAGCATTCAGGCTCAGGTTTTAAACCTCTTCGAACGGTTGAAGGATGATTTCGGGTTGAGCTACCTTTTCATCTCCCATGATCTGGGCGTGGTCGAACACATCGCCGACCGGATCGCCGTGATGTATTTGGGAAAAGTGGTGGAGCTCAACAGGGAGAGCGAGATCTGCCGCAACCCCAGACACCCGTACACCCAGGCCTTGATGGCGGCCATCCCCATTCCCAGAGTCGATTCGGGCAAGAAGGAGAAGACGCCGTTGGCCGGCGATGTCCCCAGCCCCATCCATCTTCCTTCCGGATGTTCCTTTCATCCACGGTGTCCCCAGGTCATGGAAAGATGCCGAACAGAGCCTCCACGCCCGGTGCCGTTGCCGGGAGGGGGTGAGGTGGCCTGTCACCTGTTCGAAGCCACCACGGGTGGATAGCGGCAAACCGGAGTGATCACTCGTTTCAAGGAGCATGCATGGAACCCACCACGGTGGAACAGGTTGCACGGATGGCATGCACCCTGCGGGCGAAGGACATACCGGAGGCGGTGCTGGACCACGCCGCATGGTGTCTGCTGGACCTGCTGGGAGCGGCCATGGCGGGTTTCAACCAGCCATCTGCGCAATCGGCGCGGGGGTTCGCGCGCTGTTTTTTCCCCAGCGGATCGTCCGACGTCTGGTTGACCCGGGATCGCCTTTCGCCAGCAGGAGCTGCTTTCTGCAATGCGGTTGCAGGCAGCGCCCTGGACCTGGACGACGGACACCGTGCCGCCGGCGGACACCCGGGAGCGTCCCTCATTCCCGCGGCGCTGGCAGTGGGCCAATTCCTGAACTCCGGCGGTCGCGACACGCTGGCCGCTGTGGTGATCGGGTATGAAGTCGCCGTACGGGCCGCTGCCGCGCGCAACCCCGCCACCCTGGACACCTTCTCGACCGGCCGCTGGTGCGGCTTTGGAGCGGCTACCGTCCGCTGCTGGCTGGAGAAGCGGGGACCGGAGGTGCTTGCGCGTGCCATGGCGATCAGCGGCATACACGCGCCGCTACAATCGGCCTCCGCGTACAGCCGATTGGGCCATCACACCAAGGAGGGAATCCCCTGGGGAACCTTAACCGGATTGGCGGCCGTGGACTTGGCGGCCCAAGGTTTCGTCGGACCCTTGGATCTTTGGGATCACCCCAACTACTACCGGAGTCAGGTCATCACGGACGGTTTCGGCGAAGATTGGACCATCCTTCGAACCTATTTCAAGCCATACGCATGCTGCCGTTGGCTGCACGCCGCCTTGGATGCCTGGCAAACTCTCGTTGGACAGGGGCTTTCTCCCAGTGAGGTGGAGCGGGTGGAAGTCTTCACCTTCAACCGGGCCATCAACCTCAATAACCATCCGGATCCCGCAAGCCTGGAGCAATCCCAATTCTCACTGCCCTTTTGCCTGGCAGTGATTGCTTTAGATGGGCCCCAAGCTCTTTTGCCCCTGTCGGCTGATCTTTTGGGGCGCCCTCAGCTCGCGGCTTTCGCTCGAAAGGTTAGCCTACACCACGACTCCGCGATAGAAGCTGAATTCCCGGCTCGGGCGGGGGCACGCCTGGTTGTCCATACCGCGAAAGGTACTTTCTCCCAACAAGTGCAGCACCCGCGGGGCGATCCCGCAAACCCCCTTTCGGCCGAAGAGTTGACATCTAAATTCTATCGATTGGCCGGCATGCTTGCGGAGCGCAAGAAGGCGGAGGCAGTTGTCCAAGCGGTCCTGGAGTTGAGGAAGACAGGGGTGGAAGGGCTGTTTGGCGCCCTGAAGGAGTTGAAAGGTGAGTGACCTGCAGGCAGTCGATTGCGATGT
>JALOOU010000063.1 GCA_025454255.1 Desulfobacterales bacterium
ACGCTTCGTGGATCAGCTGCGGCAGCGGGAGGCCGGCGACGCCGAGGCCCACTGGATGGACGAGGACTACATCGAAGCCCTGGAGTACGGCATGCCGCCTACGGCCGGGGAGGGGATCGGGATCGACCGGTTGACCATGCTGCTCACCAATGCGGCCTCGATTCGGGAGGTGATACTCTTCCCGCACATGAAGCCGCGCGAGTGATGGCTGCGCCGAAAGCCCGATGCCGGCGTTGCGCGGCGGGCCTTCTCGCTGCGGCGTACGTTGGGTACGCCTCGCTCGGCGGGCCTTGCGCGCCTTGGCCTCGGGCTTTGGGCGCAGCCATCTGACCGGACGTTGCACATTTAACCCCTGAACCTCGGGCACCCTTTTTCCTTATGTCATTCGAGCTCTTCATCGGCGGCCGCTACCTGTGGGCCAAGAAGCGGGCCTTCATCTCGCTCATCACCTACCTGTCGATCGCCGGCGTGGCCGTGGGCGTCATGGCCCTGATCGTGGTGATCGCCGTGATGAGCGGGTTCGAGGCCGATCTAAAGAGCCGGATCCTGGGCGGCCAGGCCCAGGTGATCCTCATGCGTCACAGCGGGCCGTTCGTCGACTACCAGGAGGTCATGCGCCGGGTGGAGGCGGTGAGCGGGGTCGAGGCCGCGACGCCGTTCATCTTCACCCAGATCATGCTGCGCTCGAACGCCGCGGTCTCGGGGGCCGTGCTGCGGGGGGTCGAGCCCGCCACGGTCGGCCGGGTCCTGAGCACGCTGGCGAACGTCGATCTGCCCGAGGGCCGGGGCGTCGGCGAGGCCGACGGCGGCGGAACCGCCATGCCGGGCGTCGTGCTGGGGCGGGAGCTGGCCCGGAATGCCGGAGTGGTCGCCGGCGACGTGGTCCAGCTGATCTCCCCCCGCGGCATGCTCTCGCCGGTCGGCCACATTCCGGCCATGAAGCAGTTTCGCGTCACCGGCTACTTCGAGTCGGGCATGTATGAGTATGACCAGACCTTTGCCTACATCCATCTCCACGATGCCCAGCGGCTGCTCAAACTGGGGGAGGCGGTGAGCGGCATCGAAATTCGCGTCACCGACATCTACCGGGCGCGGGAGGTGGCCGATGCGGTCGTCGCCCAGCTGGGCCCGGCCTATTACGCGCGGGACTGGATGCAGCTCAATCGCAACCTCTTCAAAGCCCTCAAACTGGAGCGCCGGGTCATGTTCATCATCCTGACCCTGATCGTGCTGGTCGCCGCGTTCAACATCGCCAGCTCCCTGATCATGATGGTGATGGGCAAGACAAAAGACATCGCCATCCTCAAGGCCATGGGCGCCACCGAGCAGAGCATCCGCAAGATCTTCGTGATGAACGGGATGGTGATCGGACTGCTGGGGACCGGGACGGGCTTTCTTCTCGGGATGCTCTTGTGCGCGATGCTCAAGCGCTACGACATCCACGAGCTGACGGGCGATATCTACTACTTTACCACCCGGCTGCCGGTCAAGGTGGAGGCGTTCGACGTGGCGGCGATTGTCCTCTCCGCTTTGGCGATCTGCTTTCTGGCGACGCTCTACCCGGCCCGGCAGGCGGCGCGGTTGAACCCCGTGGACGCCATTCGGTATGGATGAACGCATGGACTCCGGACCGAAGGCTGAAACGACAGCGCCCCGCGGGGCGGCCGGCGCACCGGCGGGCCTGCTGGCCGTGCGCGGCCTCTGCAAGTCGTATCGCAGCGGCGCAACCATCGTGCGCGTGCTCCAAGACCTGGATTTCGACCTGGAAGCGGGGGAGACCATCGCCGTCATCGGCGCCTCCGGGATCGGAAAATCCACGCTGCTGCACGTCCTGGGGGCGCTGGACCGGCCCGACGCGGGCCGGGTGCTCTACAAGGGCGAGAGCCTCTTCGACTGGCCGGATGTCCAGCTGGCGAGGTTCCGCAACGAATCGATCGGCTTTGTATTTCAGTTCCACCACCTCCTGCCCGAGTTCAGCGCCCTGGAGAACACCCTGATGCCCGCCCTGATCCACGGCTGGGGCCGCGCGCGCGCCGCCCGGGCGGCGCGCGAGGTCCTGGTCCGGGTGGGGTTGCAGGACCGGCTCGACTACCGGGTCGGCAAGCTCTCCGGGGGGGAGCAGCAACGCGTGGCGCTGGCCCGGGCGCTGGTCCTGCGGCCGCCGCTGCTTCTGGCCGATGAGCCCACCGGGAACCTGGACCGCAAAAACGGCGAACAAGTCCATCGGCTCCTGCTCGAACTCAACCGGGAGCTCGGCATGGCCCTCGTCGTGGTCACCCACAACCTGGAGCTGGCGGCGTGCATGTCGCGGAGGGAGACGCTTGTGGACGGCCGATTGGAGCGGGCGGCCTGAACCGCTGACCACTGCACTGGACGGAATCGACCCATGACGCACACCGGCAGCGCTGATGCGCAACGAAACGAGAAAACCCGGGCAGGCCTCCTGTTCCGATTCCTGCGGCGGACGGCGCCGCTGGCGGCGGCCGTCCTGTGCGGCCTTCTCGGTGCGCACGGGGCGCCGGCGCAGCCGGCGGTCGGAGTGCTCATCCTGCCCTTCGACACCTACACCCAGCCGGATCTCGCCTATCTGAAAGGTGAAATTCCGCAAGCGCTCAAACGGCAGCTCGAGCAGGAGGGGGCCACGGTCCGGGTGCTGGACCCCGACACGGCGGCGGCCTGGGCCGCCTCGGCCGGCGGCGATGCCGAACTGGCCCGCCTGGCGGCGCAGACGGGGGCCGATTTCGTCGTCACCGGGAGCCTCACCTGGATCGGACGGGATTTCAGCTTGGACGGGCGGGTGGTGGCCGCGGCCGCCGATCGCCCCCCGCGCTTCTTTTCCGAAGTCGGGCAGGGCGTGGAAAATCTTCCGAACGCCGTCAGGGCATTGTCCCAGGAGATCGGTCTGATCCTGTTCCGACGGGACAAGGTGCTCGAGGTGATGATCGAGGGCAACCGGCGGATCGAGGCGGATGCCATCCGCCGCGTCGTTCGGACCAAGCCCGGAGACCTCCTCCTGGCCAAAAACACGGCCGAGGACATCCGGTCGATCTACGCGATGGGCTACTTTGACGACATTCAGGTCGAATCCCAGCCGCGGCAGGGCGGCATTGCGATCCTCTTCAAAGTCACGGAAAAGCCGACGGTGCGATCGGTGGAGGTCACCGGGGCCAGCGCCATCGACGTGGACGACATCAAAAAAAGCCTCAACCTGAAGAAGGGGGCGGTGCTGAACGACTTTACGGTTCGCAACGACCTGCGGCGAATCGAGGACATGTACCGGGAGAAGAACTTCCACGACGCTCAAGTGACCTACAGCGTCAGCCCCCAGAAAAACGACCAGGTCGATGTGAACTACAAGGTCGAGGAGGGGCAAAAGCAGCTGATCAAGAAAATCGCCTTCGTCGGCAACACGACTTTCAGCGATCGGAAACTCAAGGGCGAGATCGACAGCGCCGAAAAAAGCTGGCTCTCCTGGTTCACCTCCGCCGGCGATCTGAACCGGGACCTGCTCAACCAGGACGCCGCGAAACTCACCGCGTTCTACCAGAACCAGGGCTACGTCCGCGCCCGGGTGGGCGAGCCCCAAGTCGATTTCGAGTCCGACGGCATCCTGGTCACCTTCAAAATCAACGAAGGGCCGCGCTTCAAGGTCGGCAAGGTCGATTTCAGCGGAGATCTGATCCTGCCCAAGGAGCAGCTCCTGAAAAAGACCAAGATCCAGCAGGAACCCTACTTCAACCGCGAGACCCTGCGCAAGGACGTCATAAGCCTCACCGACCTCTACTCGGACGACGGGTTCGCCTATGTGAACGTGGCCCCCCGGGTGGATCAGAACGCCGATGCGCTCGTGGCGGACATTCTTTTTGCGATCGACAAGGGCCAGCAGGTCTATTTGGAAAAAATCCAGATCGTCGGCAACACCAAAACCCGCGACAAGGTGATCCGTCGGGAGCTGCGGGTCCACGAACAGGAGCTCTACGGCGGCCAACGGCTGAAACGCAGCATCCGCAATCTGAACCGATTGGACTATTTCGAAAACGTCAAGGTGGACACCGTCAAGGGCAGCGCCGACAACAAGATGCGGGCGACCGTGGAGGTGACCGAGAAAAGCACGGGGGCCTTCACCTTGGGGGCGGGCTACTCGACGGTTGAAAATGCCTTTCTGACGGGCTCGATCGCCGAACGCAACCTGTTCGGCCGCGGCCAGACGCTGGCCCTGCGTGGCATGGTCGGCAGCCAGACCCAGCGCTACACCTTGAGCTTTACCGAACCCTGGCTGTTTGATATACCCCTCATGGCCGGGGCCGAACTCTACAAATGGGAATACGAGCTCGACGACTACACCCGCGACAGCATCGGCGGGAAGCTGCGTCTGGGCTACCCGCTTTACGAATTCGTCCGCGGCACCGTCATCTACAACTTGGATTTCGCCCGCATCGGCAGCGTGGACGAGGATGCCGCGACCTCGATCAAGCAGGACGAGGGCCACCACGTCAAGAGCAGCATCACCCTTCTGGCGCGCTACGACTCGCGCGACAGCCTCTTCAACGCCAAGGAGGGCTCCCTGCACAGCCTCGAGTACGAGTTCGCCGGTCTCGGGGGCGATGTGGGTTTCAACAAGGTGGTCGGCGACACGGGCTGGTATTTTCCCCTGCTCTGGAAGATGATTGGCCTGGCCCATGGCCGCGCGGGGTATGTGAAGGGCATCGTCGACAAGGACCTGCCGGACTACGAAAAATTCTATCTGGGCGGGATCAACACGGTGCGCGGCTTTAAGCGCAAGGACCTCGCCCCCCAGCAGGACGGCGACCCCGTGGGGGGGAACTTTTTCCTCCAGGGCAATTTCGAAGTCAAGTTCCCGCTGGTCGAGGATGCGGGGGTCTACGGCATCCTTTTTGTCGACACCGCTCAGGTCTGGCGGGAGGAGGACCCCTTCGAGTGGAGCGAGATGCGCTACAGCGCCGGGCCGGAAATACGGTGGCTTTCGCCCATCGGGCCGATCCGCATCGCCTACGGGTACATCCTCAATCCGCGCGATTCGGACTCCGGTGCGGGCGCCTGGGAGTTCTCCATGGCCTCGGCCTTCTGACGCCCCCGCATGCGCGCCGGCGCGGTCGGCCCGATACAAGGCCACTAACAGAAAGGATTTCGGAATCATGAGAAGATACATAGGGTTGGGAGTCATCGTCACCGCGCTGGGCCTCTGCCTCGCCGGCGGACCGGCCTCCGGCGCGGATCCCGCCAGGATCGGCGTCGTCGACCTGCAGAAGGTCCTCGAGATGTCCAACGCCGGCAAAGCGGCCCAGGGCGAGCTCAAGGCCCAGCGCGACAAGATGCAAGCGGACTTGAAGCAGCGCGGCACCGAGATCCAGGAGATCGAGGCGCGCATGTCGCGCGAGGCCATGGTCATGAGCAAGGAGGCGCGCGAGGAGAAGGAGCGCGAGCACCGCATCAAGGCCAGCGATTTTCAGGCCCTGCAGCGCAAGTACCAGTCCGACCTCCAGGAGACCGAGCGCAAACTGATGGGGGTGCTTCAAAAGGAGATCAGCGAACTGGTGGCCGAGATGGCCAAAAAAGACGGCTACACGCTCATCATCAGCAACATCGGCGTGATCTACGCGCAGCCGGCCGTCGATCTGACCGAGCGCCTGATCCAGGAGCTCAACGCCAGGCCCGCCAAGAAGCCCGGCAAGTAGGCTGCCGGGGGCGCAACCCCCCGGGGGAGAACCTCTATGGAGACCGTGCTGGACATTCTGGCCATCATGCAGCGGCTGCCGCATCGCTACCCCTTTCTGCTGGTCGACCGGGTGGTTCGGCTGGTTCCCGGCGAGCAGATCGTCGCGCTCAAGAACGTGACGCTCAACGAGCCGTTCTTCCAGGGCCACTTCCCGGTCAAGCCGGTCATGCCGGGGGTGCTCATCATCGAGGCGCTGGCGCAGGCCGGGGGGATCCTGGCGAGCGAGACCCGCGGGCCGGAGCAGCGGGGGCAGATCATCTACTTCATGGGGATGGACGCGGTGCGTTTTCGCAAGCCGGTCGTGCCCGGGGACCAGTTGATGTTGGAGGCCAAGGTGCTCAAGATGCGCTCGCGGGTCGCCAAAATGGCCGGCCGGGCCCTGGTGGAGGGCCAGCTGGTGGCGGAGGCCGAACTGATGGCCTCCTTCGGCGAGAGCCCCTGAGCATTTCAGGCCGTTGGAAAAACCACGTCCGAGGGAGCAACTCATGGCGATCAGCCCCGAGCTTCTGGAGATCCTCGCTTGCCCTAAATGCAAGGGCGACATTCACCTCAACGCAGGCAAGGACGGCCTCATATGCCGGCGCTGCAAGCTGGTCTACGACATCCGCGACGACATCCCCATCATGCTGATCGACGAAGCCAGGCCCCTTGCGGATGCATGATCCCGGCGCTGCAGGAGTGTCGGCATGAGCCTCCCCCTGCCGCCCCGGCCCGCCAAGCTGGTCATCGGGATGCTGCTCAACGAGCGGGCGATGTTCGCGGAAATCGCTGCGGGGCTCGCCGCCCGGTTCAGCCCGCCGGATCTGGTCAGCCCCTGGCTGCCCTTCGGGTATACCTCCTACTACGAGAAGGAGATGGGCGCCCCGCTCTGGCGGCGGGTGCTGGCCTTCTCGGGGTGGATCGCGCAGGATGGCCTGGCCAGGATCAAGCTGCAGACCAATGCCCTGGAGCAGGAGCATCTGGCGGCGGGCCGGCGGCGGGTGAACATCGACCCCGGATACCTGCTGCTGGAGCGCTTCGTCCTGGCCACCGGAAAGAATTTCAGCCACCGCATCTACATCGGATGCGGCATCTATGCCGACCTGACGCTCGTGTTCCGGCACGGCGCGTATCAACCGCTGCCCTGGACCTACCCGGACTACGCCGACCGCCCGCTGTCGGGATTTCTGCAGCGCGTGCGGCGCAAGTACGCCGCGGATCTGGCAGCGGCTCAGGACCCCGAGGGAGGACCCGCATCGAGCCATGATTAAGAGCATGACCGGTTATGCCGCCGCCGCCCTCGCCGCGGAGGGCAGTGCGGTGTCGATCGAGATCCGAACGGTCAACAGCCGCAGCCTCGACATCGCGCTGCGGGTCTCGCCGGCCGACACCGGCCTCGAGGAGCGCGTGCGTGGCCTGGTATCCGGGCGCCTGGCGCGGGGCCGCGTCGAGGTGCGGCTTCAGATCGGGCCTGCGCCGGGGGAGGCCGGCGCGGTGGAGGTGGACATGGTGCGGGCGCGGGCCGTCATGGCCGCGCTGTCCCGGCTGCGGGAGGAGTTCGCCTTGACGGCCGAGCCCACCCTGGAGCTCCTGGTCGGTTGCGGCGGGGTGCTGCGCACCGCCGAGGCGGCGGCCGACCCCGAACGGCTCTGGCCGGTTATCGAAGCCGGGCTGAAACAGGCCCTGGATGAGCTCGAGGCCATGCGCCGGCGCGAGGGGGAGCACCTGGCCCGGGACCTGCACGCGCGGTTGGACCAGGTGGCCGCGGCGCTGAAGGAGATCGCGGCCCGGTCCGAAGGGCTGACGGCCATCCATCAGCAGCGCCTCAAGGAGCGCATGGCCCTGATCACGCGCGGAGCGGTGGAGATCGATCCCACCCGCCTGGCCCAGGAGGCCGCGTTCCTGGCGGACCGCGCCGACATCTCCGAGGAGATCGTCCGGGCGGAGAGCCACCTGGGCCAGTGCCGCGGCATCATGAACTCCGCCGAGCCCGCCGGCCGCAAATTGAATTTTCTGCTCCAGGAGCTCAACCGGGAATTCAACACGATGGGCTCCAAGATCGCCGATGCCGACGCGGCCCACCGGGTGGTGGACGTGAAGTCCGAGCTGGAGAAGATCCGCGAGCAGGTTCAAAACATCGAGTGAGGCGAGGCCGGGGGGCGGGGCGCGCGAGCGGGGCCCGGCGCGCCCCGCCCGCGGCGACGGAGGCGCAGGATGGACCAGGCGTTGCTCAACATCGGCTTCGGCAGTACGGTGGTCTCCGCGCGGGTCGTGGCGATCGTGTCGCCGAACTCCGCGCCGATGAAGCGGCTCAAGGACGAAGCGCGCGAGGAGCGCCGGCTGATCGATGCCACCCACGGCCGCCGCACCCGCTCGATCATCGTTTTGGACAGCAACCACATCGTGCTCTCCGCGATTCAAGCGGAAACGATTTCGCAGCGCTTTGCCCAGCTCAAAGATGAGACCGAATAAGGAGGAGATCCCCGAACGCGGCGCGGAGGCCGAGCGGCGGGCGCCGCCCCGGCCGGGGTTGATTTTCATTCTCTCCGCCCCCTCCGGCGCCGGCAAGACCACCCTGCGCCAGGCGCTGCTCGGCGTGTTCCCGGACATCCTCTTTTCGGTCTCCTTCACCACGCGCGCCCCGCGCGAAGGGGAGGTGAACGGCCGCGACTACGTGTTCGTCCCCGTCGCGGAGTTCGAGGCCGGGATCCGCAGCGGCCGCTGGGCCGAATGGGCGCAGGTTCACGGCAACTTCTACGGCACCAGCGCCGAGGTGCTGGAACAGGCCCGGGCCGCCGGCCGCGACGTTCTGCTCGAAATCGACGTGCAGGGCGCGCGCCAGATCTGCGCGCGGTTTCCGGAGTGCGTCACCATCTTCATCCGGCCGCCCTCGCTGGAGGCGCTGCGGCAGCGGCTGGTGGCGCGGGGCACCGACAGCCCCGAGGCCATTGCCCGGCGCCTGGAGAATGCGGCGGGCGAAATGGCGCAGATTGGGTTCTATCGCCACGTCATCGTAAACGACGATCTGCCGGCGGCCGTGCGGGATCTGGTTGCGGTTGTGGGCGCATGCCGGGGGGGGCCGGCCCGGTCGGCAGGGGCGCAAGGGGCGGCGTGAAGACCGAGCTGCTGTACGGCATTCATCCGGTGAGCGAGTCGCTGAGGGCCGGGCGCCGGCGCATTTTTGAAATTTGCCTGGCGGCCGGCGGGCGCTCGCCGCGCCTGGATGCCCTCCGGCAGGCCGCCGAAGCCCGCGGGCTGCCGCTGCGGGTGGTGCCGGCCGACCAGTTGAGCGCCCTGGCGGGGACGGAGTCGCACCAGGGGGTGGCCGCGCGGGTCTCCGCCTTCGCCGGCGAGGAGCTCTCGGCGGTGCTGGGCCCACCCGGCGGAGCCGGTCCGAACCTGCTCCTCGCGCTCGACCTGGTTCAGGACCCGCACAACTTGGGCGCCATTCTGAGAACGGCCCTGTGCGCCGGCGTGCAGGCGGTGCTCATGCCCCGCGACCGCTCGGCGCCGCCGACGCCGGCGGTCTCCCGGATCTCGGCCGGTGCGCTCGAGCACACCCGTCTCGTTGCCGTGACGAACCTGGTGCGAAGCCTCGAGCTTGCCAAAGAGCGCCGGCTCTGGGTGGTCGGCCTGGATCCGGGTGCGCGGCAGCCCCTGTATGCGCTGGACGGGACGCTGCCGCTGGTGGTGGTGGTGGGCGGCGAGGGCCGGGGCATCCGGCCGCTGGTGCGCAAGAGCTGCGATATCCTGGTGGCCATACCCCAGGCGGGGCCGCTGGACTCGCTCAACGCCTCCGTGGCCGCCGCCGTTGCGCTCTACGAGATCCTCCGCCAGCGCCGGGCGGGGGAGAGGCCCGCCGGTAAGGCCGATGCACCCGCGCGCAGCTGAATGCGGCCGGTCGGCCCTGCGGTGGGCCGCCTGCCTGCTGGAGGCGTGCCGGCAGGCGTTGTTTCCGGCCCGCTGCCTGGCCTGCCGCACCTGGCTGGAGGTCGAACCGGCCCGCACACCGCCCGCAGCGGGGCTGTGGGCCGAGGCCATAACCCGGCTGCGGCCCTATTTTTGCCCCGGCTGCCTGCAGGCCCTCGTGCCCCTGGAAAACCCGATGTGCGCCTGCTGCGGAACGACAATGAGCGGCGGCGAGGGCCCGCAGCCGCTGTGCGCCCCGTGCCGGGAGCAGGCGCCGGCCTTCGACCGGGCGCGCGCCGCCTTCGCCTACCGGGGGTCGCTGCGCGAAGTGGTCCAGTGCCTGAAGTACCGCGGCCGGACCCAGCTGGCGCGGCCCTTGGGCCCTCTGATGCATGCGGCCTATCGCCGGTTCTGGCAGCCGCCGGCTGTGGACCTGATCCTGCCGGTGCCGCTGCACCGGCGGCGGCTGCGGGAGCGGGGGTTCAACCAGGCGCTGCTTTTGGTGCGGCGCTGGCCGTGGGCGGCCGGCGAGCCCCGCGTGCCGGTGGAGTGCGGCGTGCTGGTGCGCACGCGCGCCACCGCCCCTCAGGCCGGGCTGGACCGCCGCGCGCGGCGCGCCAACATTTCCGGCGCGTTTGCGGTGCGGCACCCCGTGCGCGTGGCCGGCCGGCGCCTGCTGCTGGTGGATGATGTCATCACCACGGGCGCCACCGTCGGCGAGTGCGCCCGGGTTCTCAAGCAGAGCGGGGCGGCAGCGGTGGACGTGCTGGCCCTGGCGCGGGTGGTTCGATGAGGCCGCAGAGCTGCGCCGGAACGACTGGGCCGGGCAAATTGAGATCGCTGGATCAGCTCCGGCAAATTCGCCGCGCGGCGCGCCGGTTGCGGCAAACGGTGGTGTTCACCAACGGCTGCTTCGACCTTCTGCACGCGGGGCATGTGCACTACTTGAACGCGGCGCGCCAGCAGGGAGATGTGCTGATCGTCGGTTTGAACTCCGACGCCTCCGTGCGGGCTATCAAGGGCGAGTCCCGGCCCGTGGTGCCCCAGGGGCAGCGCGCCGACGTCCTGGCCGGCCTGGCCGCGGTCGACCACATCGTGGTGTTCGAGGAGCCCGACCCGCTGGCGCTCATTCTCGCGCTCGTCCCGGACGTGCTGGTCAAGGGCGGCGACTGGGCGGAGGCGGACATCGTCGGGGCCGATGCGGTCAAGCGCCAGGGGGGCCGAGTGGTGCGCATCGGCCTGCGGGAGGGGGTCAGCACGAGCGGGATCATCGCGCGCATCCTGGAGGGCCCCCGCCGGCCGGAGGGGCGTTCCCGGTGATTTTCTGCAGTGAAAACGGTTTGGGCTACTACCAGTTCGAGCATCTGGCCGCCTATGGGCAGATCCGCCACGCGGTCTTCCCGCGCACCATCGGCGCCAGCCGCGCGCCCTTCCACCGGCTGAACGTGAGCTTTTCGGTGGGAGACGACCCGGAGCATGTCCGCGCCAACCGCGACCGGGTGCGCCGCTGTCTGCAGGGGGCCGAACTGCTCTTCGCCCGCCAGGTGCACGGCGACGGCGTGCTCGTGGTCGACGACCTCGCCGGATCCCCCGCGCAGCCGGTAGGCGATGCCATGGTCAGCGCGCTCCCGGGGAAGGCCCTGGCGGTCCAGGTCGCCGACTGCCAGCCGATCCTGTTCTACGACCCGCAGCGGCGGGTCGTTGCCAGCGCCCACAGCGGCTGGCGGGGCAGCCTGGCCGGGGTGGCGGTGCGCACGCTCGAGGTCATGGCGGCCCGGTTCGGTTGCTCGGCCCGGGATGTGCTGGTCGGCGTGGGCCCCTCGCTCGGCCCCTGCTGCGCCGAGTTCGTCAACTACCGCGACGAGATCCCCGCCTCGCTCTGGGGCTACCGCCGCGGTGCGGCCCGCTTCGACTTCTGGGCCATCACGCGCGACCAGCTGATCGGGGCGGGGGTTCCGGCGGTCCAGATCGAAAACAGCGGGATGTGCACCAAGTGCCGCACCGACCGATTCTTCTCGTACCGCGGGGAGAAGACCACCGGGCGTTTTCCGGCGGCGATCGGCCTGCGGGACGAGAACAGCGAGCCGTGAGCAGCGACCGGACGAGGGGCGGCATCGGAGTTGAGCGCAACGCGTAAGGAGTAAAAAGCAGAGGGCCGAAACCGGTTGCTCCTATCGGCACCCTTGATCCCTCGACCCCTTGGACCCTTGACCTCTTCCATCGCCGGCGGCAGCCGGCCTGCGGACACCTTATGATCCACACGCACGCCACCGTGGTGTTGAACGAGAGGCTCGCCCCGGACTACGGGCGCGTCCGCCTCTGCTGCGAGGCCGGCTTCGCCCAGGCCCGGCCGGGGCAGTTTCTCATGCTGGGGTTTCCGGGCGCCATCGACCCGCTGCTGCGGCGGCCGTTTTCGATCCACCGGCTCGTCTCCGGCGCAGACGGCTCCCGATGGATCGAGGTGCTCTACAAGGTCGTGGGCAAGGCGACCCGGCGGCTGTCCCAGGTGTCCGCCGGCGGGGTGCTGAGCCTGCTGGGGCCGCTCGGGCGCGGGTTCCAAGTGCCGCCCGGGGTCGGCCGCCTTTATTGCGTCGCCGGCGGGTTCGGGGTCGCACCCTTCGTGTTCCTGGCCGAATGGCTGCAGCGGCAGGCCTCTCCCCCCGCTGAGCTGCAGGTGTTTTTAGGGGGGCGGGGCAAAGCGGACCTGCTGTGCCTTGCGGACTTTGAGCGCCTGGGCGTGCCCGTCCGTTTGACCACCGACGACGGCAGCTGCGGCGACCAGTGCCGGGTGACCGACCCGTTCGCAGAGGCCGTCGCGCAGCGCCCCCCGGATTTGGTCCTGGCCTGCGGCCCCAAAGCCATGCTGGCGTGCGTGCTCGGAATCGTTCGCGCGCACCGGGTGGCCTGCCAGGTCTCGATCGAGGCCATGATGGCCTGCGGCATGGGCGCCTGCCTGGGCTGCGCCGTCGAGGGGCGGCGGGACCCGGGGCGCTACCTGCATGCCTGCGTCGACGGGCCGGTGTTCGACGCCGACGCCGTTGTGCTTGAGTGAGGGCGCCGGCGCGTGTTTGCGCGGAATTTTAACGTTGACTTAGATGGGGGCCTGTGGTAGGTGCAAGCGTCCCGATGAGGCACCGCCCCGCAGCGCGGACCGGGCACAGCCAATGAACGAACCCAGCAGACGGCCGTGGCGGGAGCTCGCCTTTTACAGCAGCTTGGGGTTCAGCGTGGCCCTGTCCATCTTCATCGGCCTGGGGATCGGGGTCTACCTGGACCGGCGCTTCGACACCTCGCCGTGGGGAACCTTCGTGTTCCTGGCGCTGGGAATCGCCGCGGCGTTCCGAAACATCGGGCTGGCGATCCGCAAGAGCCGCAAGCTCTGAGGCGTCCCGGGCAGAGGGGTCTGCCTTTTCGATGGTGCAGGTCGAACAGCGCATACTGACGTTCGTCACCCGGGCCAATTGGGTTGTCTTCGCGACGGCAACGGCGGCGGGTGCGGTGCTGGCCCCGTTTGAGTTTGCACTGGGCATCTTCTGCGGCGGGCTGATCGTGACGGTCAATTTCCACCTGCTGGCGCGCACCCTGCGGGGGGCGCTGAGGCCGCCGCATCTGGCCTCGCACCATGCCGTGCTGGCGAAATACTACCTGCGCTTTGCCGTCAGCGGCTTCATTATTTTCGTTCTGATCGCAGCGCGCGTGGTCGCCCCCGTGGGGCTTGTGATCGGGCTTTCGGTTGTGGTCGTGAGCATCATGCTGGCGACCGCACGCGAGCTGAAAAAACTTCTCTTCAAGGAGGCGGGGTAAGGATGGATCATCCCTTTTTGTTTCTGCCCAAGATCTTTGAATGGTTCGGCCTGGGGCATTTCGCCAATGCCTACCCCCACGTGGTCTACTCCTGGCTCGTGCTCGCGCTGCTGATCGTGCTGGCCTTCGTCGGCACCCGCAGCATCGCCCTGGTGCCGGGCAAGGCGCAGAATTTTTTCGAGGTGGTCGTTTCCGGCATGGAGGATTTCATGGTCGGGGTGGCGGGCGAGGAGGGGCGCTGGTTTTTCCCGCTCGTCGGCACCCTGTTCCTGTACATCGTCACCTGCAACCTCATCGGCTTGATCCCCGGCTTTTTTCCGCCGACCGCAAGCATCAATACCACGCTCTCCTGCGCGCTGGTGAGCGTCGTTTTCACCCATGTCATCGGGGTGATGTATCACGGGGTCAAATACATCAAGCATTTCCTCGGGCCGATCTGGTGGATGATCCCCATCATTTTCCCGATCGAGGTCATCGGCCACCTGGCGCGGATCATGTCGCTCTCCTTCCGTCTTTTCGGCAACATGATGGGCCATGAGCTGGTCCTCATGATCCTGTTCATGCTGGCCGGCGCGTTCTTCGCCCCGCTGCCCATCATGGCGATGGGCATCTTCGTGTCGTTCGTGCAGGCCTTCGTGTTTTTCCTCCTCTCCATCATGTACTTCAGCGGCGCCATGGAGCACGCCCACTGATGCGGAGGGGGATGCGGTTCGCCTGACCCATTGGCGTTTAACGGGAGCTTGGAAGAAGCCCCATATCATACTCTCTAAAAGGAGGAAGACAATCGTATGGAAGCCCAAGCATTGCAGTTCTTCATCGCCTGTGTCACCGCCGCCGGGTTCGGAATCGCCATCGCCGCTTTCGGCTGCGGCATCGCCCAGGGCATCGGACTGAAATCCGCCGTTGAGGGCATCGCCCGCAACCCGGAGTCCTCCGGCAAGGTCACCGTGACCATGCTGATCGGCCTGGCCCTGATCGAGTCGCTTTGTATTTACGCCCTGGTCGTCTCCCTGATCCTTATCTTCGCCCATCCCCAGGCCACGGCCATCGCCAAGCTGTTCATGAAGTAACCCGCGCTGGGTGTTCGAATTCAAAAGGGCCTGCGGTCGAGCTGCCGCAGGCCCTTTGACGTTCAGCGGCCGGCGGCTGCCAACTGCCTATTTTTTCAAAAAATGTTCGGGCTAAAGAAAACCCCTAAGGTGCCGATATAGCGAAAGGAGCCGGCATCAGCGCCGCAGACGGGCGCAGCACGAACGCCGGCTAAAGGAATGGCATCATGGACGAGCAGCAGATCCTCAAGCGGCTGGACCGGATCCGGGAAATCCCCACACTGACATCCATCGTCTTCGAGTTGAACAAGCTGCTCCAAGATCCGGACACATCGGTGGCGCGCATCAGCCAAACGATCGAAAAGGACCAGGCCATTGCGCTGAAGATCCTCAAGCTCGTGAATTCGGCCTTCTACGGATCCAAGCACCGGATCAGCGATGTGCGCAACGCCGTCATCATGCTCGGCTTCAATGCCGTCCGCAACGCCATCGTCTCGGTGTCGGTCATCGATGCCTTCAGCGGCCTGGGCCGGCTCAAAAACTTCGACATCAGCGATTTCTGGAAACATTCGCTCGCCGTGGCGGTCACCAGCAAGAACATCGCCATGAAAACCCGCCGCAACTCCCCCGACAACTGCTTCGTGGGCGGCCTGCTGCACGACGTGGGCAAGGTCATCCTGGCCCAGTATCTGCCGGAGCTTTTCGCCGAGGTCTGGAAGGCCTTGCAGAGCGAGGGGTGCTCGTTCCTCGCTGCGGAGCAGAAGGTGCTGCCCGCGCCGCACCCGGTGCTGGGGGCCCACCTGGCGTCCAAATGGCAGCTGCCCCCGGGATTGGTCGACGCCATCCGCTGGCACCACGACCATCAGCCGGCCTCCGAGAACGCCGACTTCATCATGATCATCCACCTGGCCAACATCATCGTGAACAGCTACGATGAAAACCCGGAGTGCGTCATCGATCTGGGCTCCCTGCACCCGGAGGCCCGCAAATTCCTGATGAACAGCCTGCAGAACGTCGGCGACTGGTACGCGGGCATCGTCGAGGAGATCGAGGCGGCGCACGCCTTTTTTCTCCAAAACCGCTGACCGACAGCGCCGGGGCCGGTTCCCGCGCCGGCGCAGCCCCTCCATCGCCCCCGCGGGAGCCAGCCCCTCAGCGCGACAACACGGCCTTCAGGTACCGTCCGGTGTGGGACCCGGGGAGCGCGGCGATGTGCTCCGGCGGGCCGCAGCCGACCACTGCGCCCCCCTGCCGCCCCCCCTCCGGGCCGAGATCGATCACGTGGTCGGCCAGGCGGATCACGTCCAGATGGTGCTCGATCAGCACCACGGAGTGGCCGGCTTCGATCAGTTGATTCAACACCTGCATCAACCGGCGGATGTCCTCCGCGTGCAGCCCCGTCGTGGGCTCATCGAGCACGAAGAGGGTGCGTCCGGCGCTCCTCTTCGCCAGCTCGCGCGACAGCTTCACGCGCTGGGCCTCGCCGCCCGAGAGGGTGTTCGCCGGCTGGCCGAGCTGGAGGTAGCCCAGCCCCACGTCCGCCAGCGCCTGAAGCTTTTCGCGGATGGCGCCGATGCGGCCGAAGAGCTCTATCCCCTGGTCGACGGTGAGCCCCAACACCTCGGCGATGGTTTTGCCCCGGTAGGTGACCTCGAGCGTCTCGCGGTTGTAGCGGCGGCCGCGGCAGCCGTCGCAGGTGACGAAGACGTCGGGCAGAAAGTGCATTTCGATGCGCAGGGTGCCGTCGCCGCGGCAGGCCTCGCAGCGGCCGCCCTTGACGTTGAAGCTGAAACGGCTCGCCTTGTACCCGCGCGCGCGGGCCTCCGGCGTGCGGGCGAACAGATCGCGGATGAAGCCGAAGCACCCGGTGTAGGTGCCGGGGTTTGACCGCGGGCTCTGGCCGATGGGGGTCTGATCGATGTTCAGCACCCGGTCTATATGGTCAACCCCTCGCAGGCCGCGGCAGGTTTGCATCGGCGCCGGGCGCCCGTTCAGCGCCCGCTGCAGGGCCGGGTAGAGGGTCTCCGTGACCAGGGAGGACTTGCCCGAACCGGAGACGCCGGTCACGCAGACCAGCCGCTCCAGGGGGAACTCGACGGTGATGTTTCTGAGGTTGTGGGTCGTGGCACCCTCGAGCACCAGCTTCGGCCCCGAACCCACGCGCCGTCGCGCCGGTTCGCCGATGCGCCGCCGGCCGCAGAGGTAGCTGCCGGTCAGCGAATCGGGGCACGCGAGCATCCGCTCCGGCGGGCCGACAAACACCACCCGCCCGCCGCGGGCCCCCGCCCCTGGCCCCAGCTCCAGAACGTGGTCCGCCGCCCGGATGGCGGTCTCGTCGTGCTCCACCACCAGCAGGGTGTTGCCCAGGTCGCGCAGCCGCCGCAGCATGTTCAGCAGGCGCTCGCTGTCGCGCGGGTGGAGCCCGATGCTGGGCTCGTCCAGCACGTAGAGCACCCCCGTCAGCCGGGAGCCGATTTGCGTGGCCAGCCGAATGCGCTGGCTTTCTCCGCCGGCCAGGCTCTGCGCCGACCGGTCGAGGGTGAGGTAGGAGAGCCCCACGGCGTCCAAAAAGCCAAGGCGCTCCTCGATCTCCTTGAGAATGTCCCGGGCGATCCGCTCGCGGGCGCCCTGGAGCCTCAGCCCCCGGCAGAACCGGAGCGCGTCGGCGACCGTGAGGGCGCAGAGGGCGGCGATGTTCAGGCCGTCGATGGTGACCGCACGGCCGAGTGCGTTGAGCCGCGTCCCGCCGCAGGCCGGGCAGGGCTGAACGTCCATGAAGCGCCGGATCTCCTCGCGGGTCTGGGCCGAGTCGGTCTGTCGGTAGCGGCGCCGCAGGTTGGGGATGATCCCCTCGAAGGGACGGTGGAAGCGGATCCGGCTGGTACCGCGGTCGAAGTAATAGGTGATCGGCTCATCGCCCGAGCCGTGCAGCAGCACCTGCTGAAACCGCTCGGGGAGCTCCCGGAACGGGGTGGTGATGCTGGCGCCGTAGTGGGCGGTCAGCGCCTCCAGAAACTCCATGAAGTGCACGCTGCTGCGCCGGGCCCACACCGCCACTGCGCCGTCCCGCAGGCAGAGGTTCGGGTCGGGGACGACGAGGCGGGGGGAGAATTCGGTCGCCACTCCCAGCCCCTCGCATTTCGGGCAGGCGCCCTGCGGGGAGTTGAAGGAGAAGACGGCCGGCGTGAGCTCGCCGGCGCGGGTGCCGCAGGCAGCGCAGGCGGCCTGCTCGCTGAAGACCAGGGCCTCGTGCCCGGTGGCTTCGATCCGCGCCACGCCTTCGCCCAGGGCCAGCGCCAGCTCCAGGGAGTCCGTCAGACGCTGCCGCAGGTTCGGCCTAGCGACCAGGCGGTCGACGACGACCTCGATGTCATGGGCCCGACGCGGGTTCAGCGGCCGCAGCTCCTCTACGTCGGCCATGGCGCCGTCCACCCGCAGCCGCGAAAAGCCGTCGCGCTTCAGCCGCCGCAGCAGCTTCTCGTGGGTGCCGGTTTCACCGGCCGCCACCGGGGCCAGCAGGAGCATGCGGGTGCCCTCCGGCAGCGCTTCCACCTGCGCGACCATCTCGTCGATCGTGCGCGCGGCGATCGGCCGGCCGCAGCCCGGGCAGTGGGCCGAACCCACACGGGCATAGAGCAGCCGCAAATAGTCGTGGATCTCGGTCACGGTCCCCACGGTCGAGCGCGGGTTGTGGCCCCCGCTCTTCTGCTCGATGGCGATGGCCGGCGACAGGCCTTCGATCAGGTCCACCTCCGGCTTCTGCAGGCGCTCGAGGAACTGGCGGGCGTAGGTGGACAGGGATTCGACGTATCGGCGCTGCCCTTCGGCGTAGAGGATGTCGAAGGCCAGTGTCGATTTGCCCGAGCCGGACACCCCGGTGACCACCGTCAACGCGTTGCGCGGGATCTCCACGTCGATGTTTTTCAGGTTGTGCTGCCGTGCGCCGCGGATGCGGATGTGCTCGGAGGTCATGCGATTCCGGTCGGGTCGGCCGCGCGGCCTGCGCGCGGTCGCGGGTTCATGGTTGACGCCCACTCTACCTCAGGATGGCCCATTCCGAAACAAAAAACCGGACCGGCGGCGGAAGGGCCCGGGGATGGCTTCCGACCGGATCGACGGGCGTGTCGCTCACGTCGGCGTGCCCCCATCTTTATTCGAAAATCGAAGATAAAAAGCGAAAATGCGAGATTTGATGAGTTGTTGTCCGCAGGGCCGCGCCCCCCAGCGGCGAGGATGCCCCGAAATCGTTTGGAAAAACACCCTCGATCAAAAGGGCTGATGGCTGGCCCGTATGCTTGGCGGATGCAATTAAATCATATGATAACAATCAGATATAAATTGTTCAGAGCCGAAAACAGACCCCTCACAAAATCCTAATTTCCAGGTTTGACTCCACCTGCCGGATCACATACAAGCCACCCTCATGCGATCGAGAACCATTTCGTCCCAACACGCGCTCGACCAGCCGCAGCGTTCCTCGACACCGCTACGTCGGTCTGCAACTCTCGGTTACGGTTTCTGACCTGCTAAAGGCCATGGACACGATCTGGAAAGATGCCCAAGCGGCACTGAGGAAGCGCATCGCCGCCCACAGCTACCGCATGTGGATCGAGCCGCTGCAGCTTGCCGGCAACGGCGAGGGGGGCTGGACCATCACCTGCCCCAATGCGTTTTCCAGAAAAAGGGTCCAGGAGCATTTCGGCCCGCTCATCGAGGCGGAGCTCAAGCGGCTTTCGGGCCACAGCCAAGGGCAGGTGAGCTATCATGTCGCCGGCCGCAGCAACGGCCGCAAGGCCGATGCCGGCGCGCCCGTGCAGCTCGCCCTGCCCGGGGAGAGCGCCCGCCCGCACAACGGCCGGCTGCTGCGGCGGGATTTCACGTTCGAGCATTTCGTGGTGGGCGGCAACAACGACTTCGCCTATTCCGCCTCCTTGTCCCTGGCCTCCCGCGCGGACTCCTCGCAGGCGGCGCTCTATCTGTTTTCCGGGACCGGGCTGGGCAAGAGCCATCTCTCCCAGGCGGTCGGCCATCACATCCTCGCGCGGCGCCCGCAGGAGCGGGTCTACTACATGAGCGCCGAGGATTTCAGCCACGAGATGGTCCAAGCCTACGCCACCCTCGACACGCTCTGCGAGAGCGGCAAGCGCATCATATTTTCCAGCAGCTGCCTGCCCTCCGATATCCCCAAGCTGCACGACAAACTGCGGTCGCGCTTCGCCAGCAGCCTGATCTCGGCCATCGACCCGCCCGACTTCCGCACGCGGGTGCGGATCCTCAAAGAGAAATCCAGGCTCTTCGGCTGCTCGGTTGCGGAGGAGGTGCTGGGCTACCTGGCGTCTGAGCTCACGGAGGACGTGCGCATGCTGGAGAGCGGCTTGAGCGGGGTGGTGGCCAAATCATCGCTGCTGGGGATGCCCATCGACCGCATGCTGGCCGAAAGCGTGGTAAAGCAGATCGTGAGCCAACGGAAAAAAATCACCATCGATCTCATCAAGCAGCTCGTCTGCAAATACTACCATGTCAGCAGCGAGGAGCTCATCTCCCGCTCGCGCAAACAGACCCTGGTGCGGCCGCGCCAGATGGCGATCTTCCTCTCGCGCCGGTACACGGATTCGCCCCTTCAGACCATCGGCAAGACCTTCAACCGCTATCATGCCACCGCGCTCTACTCCATCCAGTGCATCGAGCGCGGGATCAAGCAGGACGCCGCCGTCCGTCAGCAGGTGGAGTTCTTTCGCCAGAAGCTCGAGACCGTGCGCGATTAGCCCGAAACGTTGCTCGTGCGCCCCCCTGTGCAGGCGCGGCAAGGCCCTTCTCTCCCGTCTGCGCCATCGGCCCCGGCTCCCCCGCCCCGGCGAGGCTTCTGCCGGGTCACTGCGTCTTCATGAGGCTCTCGTCGCCGGCGGCCTCCATCTCTTCGATCACTTCCAGAAACGTGCTGTGGTCCCGTTCGATGGCGCAACGGATGCGAATCGCGCAGTGGTTTCGGCAGACCCTGTCTTCGATCCGGAAGTTGCCGAAACATCCCAAGTGGATATGCGCCGAGACGCGTTGAGTTTTTCGTTGGTTGGTCAATTCGGTTCCGCCTCCATGAGCGCGACCATTTCGTCGTGAACCCGCCGGTTGGTCGCGAGAATTTCATCGCCTCCGATGCAAAACGGGCGGCCGGAGAAGTCCGTGACCCGGCCGCCGGCCTCCTGCACGATCAGCCCGCCCGCCGCCGTGTCCCAGGGCTGCAGCCCCTGCTCCCAGTAGCCGGCAAACCGGCCGCAGGCGACGAAGCACAAATCCAGCGCCGCTGATCCGAAGCGGCGAATGCCCTGCGCCGCATGGACGAAACGCCTCAGCCGGTTCGTCACCCGGTCGAGGTCGCTTCGCCGGTATGGAAACCCGGTCGCCAGGAGGCTTTCGCCGACCCGGCCGGACGCATTCACCCGGATCGGCTGCCCGTTGAGCCGCGCGCCCCGGCCGGCGGCGGCGCTGAAAAGCTCCCCGCTGAAAGGGTTCAGCACCACCCCGGCCAGGGGCTCGGGCCCGCGGGCGAAGGCGATCGAGACGGCCGCGAAGGCCACCCCGTGGGCGAAATTGACCGTTCCGTCCAAAGGGTCCACCAGCCAGCGGCATTCGGCATCGCCCGCCGTGAGCCCGCTCTCCTCCGCCACCACCGCATGCTCGGGGTAGGCCCCCCGCAGGGTGGCGATGATCGCCGCTTCGGATTCGGTATCGGCGTCGGTGACGAGGTCAAACGGCGCTTTTTCATCCACCCGCTGCAGGCGGCCGAATCGCTGCCGCAGCAGCGCGGCGCCGCGGTAAGCGGCGCGCTCGGCGACTCGCATCAGCTGATCCAGGTCCATCCGGTCCCAACACCCTTCGCGCGCAGCCCACCCCGTCGCCGGTCGGCACGCGCAGGGGCCGCCGGAGTGCCGGTATGAATGGCAAGCGTTGCATGCCGGCGGCGGCGATTCGTCGGCAAGCAGGATCCGTTTTTGTGGGAGCGGCTTGCAGTTGCGATCCGGTCGCGGCAAGCCGCCGCTCCCTCCTAGAGAAAGCCTGACTTGCGTGGAAAACTATATCCCACCGGCGACCGATGTCAACCACAATCGGTTGTGGTCGCGGCAGAGGCCTCCCTCCGCCGGACCGGCCGCTCACCGCCCGGCGATGAGCGCCTGCAGGCGATCGATCAGGGGCTTCAAGCTGGCCGCTTCCAAGGCGGAAACCGGCACGGCGCCGTGCCGGAGGCAGAGGTTGGCAACGGTTTCGGGGTCGAGCAGGTCGCGCTTGTTGAACACCTTGAGGCATGGTTTATGCTCGAGATGCAACTCGGCGATGACGGCCTCCACGGAGCGGATCTGCTCCTCGAACCGCGGGTTGGCGATGTCGACGACATGCAGCAGCAGGTCGGCGCCCTCCAGCTCCTCCAAGGTGGCGCGGAAGGCGACCATGAGCTCCTGGGGCAGGTCGCGGATGAACCCGACCGTGTCGGTGACGATGACCTCGATGTCGCGGGGGAATTTCAGGCGGCGGCTGGCCGGGTCCAGGGTGGCGAACATCCGGCTTTCGGCCAGCATCCGGCTCTTGGTCAGGCTGTTGAGCAGGGTGCTCTTGCCCGCGTTGGTGTAGCCGATGATGGAGATGACGGGCAGGGACTTTTTGCCCCTCAAGGCGCGGCGCTGGCGGCGGTGCCGCCGCACCTGCTCCAGCTCGTCCTCCAGCCGGGCGATCCGCTCGCGCACCCGCCGCCGGTCGATTTCGAGCTTGGTCTCGCCCGGCCCCCGGCCGCCGATGCCGCCGGCCAGCCGTGAGAGCGCGGTGTTGCGGCCGACCAGCCGCGGCAGCATGTAGCGCAGCTGGGCCAATTCGACCTGCAGCTTGCCCTCCCGGGAAAGGGCCCGCTGGGCGAAGATATCCAGGATCAGCTGGCTGCGGTCGATGATCTTGAGGTCGACCTGGTCGGTGATGGAGCGGATCTGCGACGGGTTGAGCTCCTGGTCGAACACGATCAGGCTCGCCCCCTCCTGGAGGGCCTGGATGGTCAGCTCCTGCAGTTTCCCGGTGCCGATCAGAAAGCGCGCGTCGACCTTGTCGCGGTGCTGGATCACGGCGCCGGCCGTCTCGATGCCGGCCGAGCGGGCGAGCTCCCTGAGCTCGGCCATGGACTCCGCCGCGCGGCGCCGCGGGCCGGTGGCCACGCTGACGAGCAGGGCCCGCTCGCGGCCGGCGGCCGCCCGGCGGCCGCTCACCGTCCGCTCCAGCTCGCTTTCCAGGGCGCGGACCAGCTGCAGGCAGTCGACGTCGAGGCCCCAGGGCGTCTGCGGCGGCAGCACGCGGTAGGGCAGGCGTTCGGCGGCTTTGGGCAAAACGTGCGCGACGTGCACGGTCAGGGGTTCGCCGTCCCCCCGCTGGCCGATGGCCGCGATCAAATCCAGGCGCAGCAGGGCGAGATCGGTCAGGTCGTCTTGGGTGAGCGGCTCGTTGTCCAGGTGGGTGTGGACGAATCGCAGTCCGTTCAAGCGGCCGGGCGCCGCCCGGTAGTCCTCCATCTCCGGCAGCAGGATTTTGCGGGGGTCGCCGACGACGACGAAGGCCAGGCGCCCCTGGCGGTTGACCAGCAGGCCGATCTGGCGGCGGATCTCGTGCGCGAGCAGGCTCAGCTCCCGGGCGAGTTCTGGGGTGACGACCTGCTCGGGCGGGATGCGTCGGCGGTAGAGGTTTTCCAGGCGGCGGAGCTGGCCGGCCTTCAACCCGGCCGTGTTGCCGTAGACCCGCTTCATCCGCGCGCGGCCTCGGGGGTCAGATTCTCGAAGCGGGTGTATGCGGAGAGGAAGGTCAAGAGCACCTCCCCGGTGGGCCCGTTGCGCTGCTTGGCCAGGATCACCTCGGCCGTGCCGCGGTTGGGGTTGGTATCCTCCTTGTTGTAGACCTCGTCGCGGTAGATGAACGCCACCACGTCCGCGTCCTGTTCGAGGGCGCCGGACTCGCGCAGATCCGACAGGCGCGGCCGCTTGTCGTTTCGCTGCTCCAGCATGCGGTTGAGCTGGGAGAGGGCGAGCACCGGGAGGTTGATCTCCTTGGCCAGGGCCTTCAGGCCGCGGGAGATCTCCGAAATTTCGAGGTCGCGGCGCTCGGCGTCCGCGCGGCCCTGCATCAGCTGCAGGTAGTCGATCACGATCAGTCCGATGTTCTTGTCCATTTTCAGCCGCCGGGCCTTGGCCCGCACTTCCATGGCCGAGAGGCTGGGCGAGTCGTCGATGAAGATGGGCGCGGCCGACAGGACCCCGGCCGCGTCGGTCACCCGCTCCCAGTCGTCCATGCTGAAAAACCCGCTGCGCAGCCGGGAGGAGTCGATGCTCGCCTCGGCGCAGAGCATGCGCAGCGAGAGCTGCTCCTTGGACATCTCCAGGGAGAAGATGGCCACCGGCACCCCGGCATCCACGGCCGCATTGCGGGCGATGTTGAGGGCGAGCGCCGTCTTGCCCATGCTGGGCCGGGCCGCCAGGATGACGAGGTCCGAATTCTGCAGGCCGGAGGTCAGGTTGTCCAGCAGCGTGAACCCGGTGGGCACGCCGGTGACGAGGCTCTTGTTTTTTTGCTTCTCCTCGAGAAAATCGATGTTGCCGTCGATCAGCTTGCTGATGGGGTAGAAGGCCTGGCGGGTTTTCTGGTCGGTGACCTCGAAGATCGAGGCCTCGGCGAAATCGGTGATGTCGTCCGCGCTGCCCTGCTCCATGAAGCAGCGCTTGGCGATGGCGTTGGATTTTTCGATCAGCCGCCGCAGCACCGCCTTGTCGTGGACGATCTTGGCATGATGCGCGGGGGTGACGGAGGGGGGCGCGTCGAGCAGCCGCGCCAGGGCCGCGGCGCCTCCGACCTGCTCGAGCTGCCCCTTCTCCTTGAGGTGGTTCGCCAGGGTGACCAGGTCGACCGGCTCGCTGCGGTTGAACAGGTCGGTCATGGCGGCAAACACCCGCTGGTGCGCCGTGCGGTAGAAGTCGGCCGGTGCCAGCAGGTCGACCACCTCCAGCAGGCAGGTGTTGTCCCCCAGGATGGAGCTCAGCAGCGACTCCTCCGCTTCGAGGTTCTGGGGCGGTACATTGAGCGCGTCCGCTTCTTTGCCGCCTGCCGGGCGGGTGTCGGCCATGGGGCTCATCCCGTTCGTCGAACGATCAGCCTTCGGCGAGGATCTCCACCGTGATGGCCGGTTCGACCCCTTTGTAGACCCGGATGGGGACCTGGTAGGCGCCGAGCTGCTTGATCGGTTCCGTCAGCAGGACCATGCGCTTTTCGACGACGATGTCCTGGGCGGCGAGCGCCTCGATGATCTCCCGCACCCCGACCGAGCCGTAGAGGCGGTCCTCTTCGGCGACCTTGGCGGAAATTTTGCACGAAACGCCCTCGAGCCGCTTGGCCATCTCCTCGGCCATCTGGCGCTCCTTGGCGATCTGCAGCTCGAACTTGGTTTTCTCCTGCTCCATGCGTCGGCGGTTTTCCGGAGTGGCCGCGACGGCCTTCTTCTGGGGCAGCAGGAAGTTGCGGGCATAGCCCGGCTTGACCTCGACTTCGCTGCCGATAATGCCCAACGACTCGATGGTTTGCGTGAGTATGACCCTCATGAGACCCCCCTCTGCGATGTTTTCGCCGCAGCGACCTTCTCCGTTCGCGCAGACCCGGCTCAGGCCGCTACGGTCGGTTTTCCGAGTTTTCTGAAATTGAACCAGGTGTCGAAGAAGCCGACACCGATGACCAACAGCATGACCAGCTGCTGCACGGCGACGATGAAATAGAGCATCACCCGCACCAGCCGCGGGACCTGCTTCTTGCGCAGGAAGAAGGCGACCACGGCGATGCCTTGGAAGAAATAGACCGTCATCAGCACGATCACGCCGTTTAGTCCGAGCATCTTGAGCCCGAGGCCGGGCAGCAGCAACAGCACCCCGGAGGCGATGGCCGCCCACACGAGAGGCTCCGGCGCCCTCCAGTGATCGAGCGGCCCGTAGTCTGGAAACGCCAGTCCCAGCCGCTGAAAGACCGCCCGGGCGAGAAGCAGGTTCGCCCAGACCACCATCAGGGTCGAGGCGGCCGCCAGCGCGGGCATCATGCCGACCAGAACGGTTTGGATGACCGGCATGGCCTCTTCCAGAAAGCGGATCTGCTCCTCGGAGACCCCCATCTGATGGTAGAGCGCCAGGGTCATCTCCAGATTGTGGCGGGCGGCCTCGGAAACCACCTCCGTCAGGCCCACACCCTGCATCAGGCCGTGCAGCGCCAGGCCGGCCACCCCCGCTCCGAGGACCGCCGCGCAGGCGATCAGCGCCGTTTTCTCGATCGTGAGGCCCTTCGGCAGCAGCTCGCCCAGAACGAACCCGATCAGCAGAAACACGCCGAAAAACACGATCTCCAAGCTGCCGCCGAACAGGCCGACGACACCCAGCGCCGCCGCGGCGATGATCGCGGCCTCCTGCCTCCCGAGCTTGGTGCGGTACACCATGATCGGGAGGGGCAGGACCACGGTGCCCGCCAGCCCTAAAATCGGAACAAGGGCGCAGAGGGCCACGATGGCGCACGTGACCAGAATGCCGGTGACGATATCGGTTCGCATGGTCCCGATGGGAAGGCTGTGGGCGGCCGGCGGGCGGCCGCCGGGACGCTCAGTAGCTGTCGACCGACCCGACAAAGGGCAGCAGCGCAATCGTCCGGGCGCGCTTGATGGCATGGGTGAGCGAGCGCTGGTGCTTGGCGCAGCAGCCGGAGATGCGCTTGGGCGCAGAAGCGGCAGACTTTGCGGCGGTGGAAGACCCGTCGTTTGCGCTTCACGCCGCCGGCGGGTCGAGCGTCTCGGTCTCTGTCACGGGGTGCGGGTGCGGGCATGGCTAGGCCTCCTGCGGGGTTGGCTCGGGTTGACTCGGCTGGGCCTCTGCGGCGACGGCCGGTGCGATGGCCGCCGGCGCCTCGGGTTCGGCGGGCGTTTTCGCCGCCTCCTCGGCCTTGGCCATCTCCTCCTGGATGCGCTCGAGGCTCGGCTGGGAGTCGAGCAGCACCGACATGTGCTTGAGCACGCGCTCGTCGATCCGGAAGAAGCGCTCCATCTCGTTCAAGAGCTGGCCCGTGCCGCAGAAATCGAAGCGCACGTAGAACCCGCGTTCTTTTTTGCGGATGGGGTAGGCGAGTTTCCGAAGACCCCAGGGGTCGACGCGGATGAGAAACCCGTTCATTTGGCCCAGGATCTCCTTGACTCTCTCGAGAATGAGCACGCGCTGCTCTTCGGAAAGATCCGGGTCGATGATGATAAACGTTTCGAACCGTCGCATAAATCCTCCTCTCGGGTATAAAGCCCTGGATGCCGATGCTCCAGAGCAAGGATGGACAGGCGGCAAAGTAAGTTTTTGAAATTTGCTTCTATATCAAATCCGGTTGATCCGGTCAACCGCCATCAATCCGTTATTGCCTCGCGCCGGCCGGCAGGTAAAAAAAAAGAGGTTAGCAGGCTAACCTCGAGCGGGTGGTGGGCTGCACTGGAATCGAACCAGTAACCTAATGATTAAGAGTCATTAAGAGTCAATTCAATTGGTTAAATAGCGTCCGGATCAATTTCCTGCGTAAAATCTTCAAAATTGATCCAATGAGATTTCAGCACATTAACCAACCGCCCCTCTGGTGGTTTTCACCCAAGTTACTTTTCCATGCCCTTGTTTGCATCAAATTTGGGCAAAATTTGGGCAAATCTATTATGCCTGCAAATCGCGTCGAGAGTGTATCTCCGGGTCGGCGGTGGAAAAAGGATCGCCGACGCCATTACCTGAATTGCCAAAAAATCAATTTTGCGCAACGCGTCCTTTTAAATGAACCAGAACGCTTTGTCAATTGGTATTTCTGACTATTGTGGCTTGTTGAATCTGGACGGGTTCTATTCCCCGCAGCTTGCTGCGATAAAATCGACCCAAACATTCAGTAAATATACCCCGCCCCTTGGGGCGGGGATGGTTTATGTGTGCCCGGCATGTGTAGCGGCCTGGGGGTTCAAGTCCCCCTACAGGACCCAATGGTGGTAACTGTTAGCCGACGGCAAGGGCGTCCACCGCGAGGTGGGGTCTGAAGGAAGCCCAAGGCAAAGCTCCGAGCCGAGGAATACGAATCGCATGCAAAGCTCCGAGCCGAGGAATACGAATCGCATACAAGGCTGCGGTACCGGGGTGAGCTTACGTGACAAAGCAAAGCCCATAGCCAGCTATCGACCCCAACCGGTGCGACAGGTCCGGGTTCCGAAGGTAGGCAATCCGGGGGAATACCGTATGCTGGGCATTCCGTCGGTTTACGACCGGGTGTGCCAGCAGGCGTTGCTCAACCGGTTGGAGCCGATCTTCGAGCCGGTATTCGATGAAGCCAACTTCGGTTATCGGCGAGGGCGATCGACACAGGACGCCCTGCGCAAGGTGTGGAAGGAAATCAAGAGCGGTCGGGAGTGGATCGTGGATGCGGACCTCAAGGATTTCTTTGGGTCTGTGGACCACGACAAACTTTTGGCGCTGGTCGCTCGGCGAGTATCCGATGGGCGCGTACTGCGCCTGGTCGAGATTATGCTCAAGGCCGGTAGTTATGGTCAGGGGCGGCTCTTTCCTTCGGAGCGCGGGACCCCTCAAGGTGGGGTTGTGTCACCCCTGCTCAGTAATATTCTCCTGACGCCGTTTGATTGGGAGATGAGACGCAGGGGCTATCAGTTGACGAGGTACGCAGACGATTGGGTAGTCACCTGCACGTCTGCGGCGGAAGCCCGCGCTGCCATAGCAGCGGCGCAGCGGATACTGACCGAACTGGGGGTGCAAGTGCATCCGCAGAAGACGCGGATCGTACACATCCGGCATGGATTCGAATTTCTCGGGTACAAGATTAAGCGTGGGCGGCAATTATCACTGCCCGTGAACAAGATCCGCAGTGGTGCCCGATCGGGAGAACTCTACGCGTTTCCCCGAGAGAAATCGGTCCAGCGGTTCATGGATCAGTTGCGCCAACGCACGCAACGGCGTGTGCCGCTCAATACCAAGGAGCTGATTGACTGGATCAATCCGGTGCTGCGAGGGTGGGGCAATTATTACAAACGTGCCCACGTCCGAAAGCTCTTCAACCGGTTGGACCGATGGATCGTGCGGCGCATCTGGTCGCATCGGTTCAAGCGCTGGCGCTGTGCGGGGTGGAAAGTGCTGCCAGCTGCCAAGCTCTATGGCCAGCTCGGGTTGGTGAATCTGGTTGGACTAATTCCTTCGATTGCATCCCGGAACACTGCACCTTCGTGAAAGTTGCATGCGGGAAAACCGCACGTGCAGTTGTGTGTCCAGCGAAGGCTGGCATGTTTAGCAGGTGAAAGTCCTGCCGGGGTAGGAGCCAGAAGCCCCGTAGCTTGGATAACAGGGAGGCGGGAAACCAAGGCCCTGAAGCTTATCGACAAGGCCATCACAAGGATGGCTGCGAGTCAGCGGGCCGTAACGCAAGTGAACGCACAGGTGGCCCCGAAAGTGCGAAGCCCCGGAGGCCGAGTCTGCAACCGTAGGATGAAGGCAGCATGGGACGCCGCAGTCTGGCTGAAGCGGTGCGCCACTCCGGCGGGGTGATAGCGACGGCACGCTGGCAAGGACATGCCAAGCAACTGGAGAAGCCCTCCTCGTCCCGGGGAGAAATCCCTGGAGCAAGGTAGATGCTATAACCGGCGAACCCGGGAAATGGATTGAAGACGAGAGGGTGGCGGATGGGTGGGTAGTAGCGTGGAAGCGGGGTAACGCCCGTAGAGCGAAGCCACCCTGCTGTAGACAATCCTCCGACAAGATGGAAGGCAGGGGTGAGATGATAAAGGCGCCCATCGATTTGCAGGACCTGAGAAGGAGGATGTACGTCAAGGCGAAGACTGATAAGACTTGGCGGTGTTGGGGACTGTACGTCCATGTCTGCAAGAAGGAAACACTTCAGACAGCCTATGCGATGGCCAAGCACAATAACGGCGCACCGGGAAGCGACGGTGTTACGTTTGAGGCCATTGAAGAAAGAGGTGCTGAAGGCTTTCTGCAGGAAGTAAGGGATGAACTGGTCTCCGGCACGTATCGGCCGACTCGGAACCGAAGAAAGGAAATCCCCAAAGAGTCCGGCAAAGTTCGGGTCCTGGGGATACCGACGATACGGGACCGAGTGGTTCAGGGAGCGCTCAAGCTCATCCTTGAACCGATCTTTGAGGCAGACTTCCAAGAGGAGTCGTATGGATACCGTCCCAAACGAACCCCCCACCAGGCGATAGAGCGGGTGGCCAAGGCGGTGGTGCACAACAAAACCAGGGTCATCGATGTCGATTTGAAATCCTACTTCGACATGGTACGGCACGATCTTCTGTTGAAGAAAGTGGCGGAACGGATCGATGACGATCAGGTGCTGCACCTGCTGAAGCTGATGCTCAAAGCGAGTGGAAAACGGGGTGTCCCGCAAGGAGGGGTGATCTCGCCGCTGCTCAGCAACATCTATCTCAATGAGGTGGATAAGATGCTGGTGCGGGCCAAAGAGGTGACCCGCCACGGGCGGTACACGTACATTGAGTACGCCCGATTTGCGGATGACCTGGTGATCCTGATTGACGGATTTCGGAAATGGGATTGGCTGGCCCGGGCGGCGTACCAAAGGCTTCTGGAGGAGCTGACGAAACTCGATGTCCGGATCAACACCGAGAAGACGCGTATAGTGGACCTGACGCGGGATGAAAGCTTCAGTTTCCTGGGATTTGACCTGTGTCGGAGGAAAACCCGACAGGATAAATGGGGAGTGCGCATTACCCCGAGAACCAAGGCGCGAAGCGCACTGATAGTCAAGCTCAAGGAAGTCTTTAGACGCTTTATGTCCCAACCTGCAGGGCGGGTCGTCGAACTGATAAATCCGATTCTACGGGGTTGGGTCAACTATTTTCGGGTTGGGCATTCCAGTCGGTGTTTTTCCTATGTGAAGGACTGGGTTGAGAAGAAGATCCGGCGCCATCTGATGCGTGCACGAAAGCGCAAAGGCTTCGGCTGGGACAGGTGGAGTAGGGGTTGGATGTACCAGGGCCTTGGTTTGTACTCGGATTATGGGGTACGGTACTTCCGGTCGTGAAAGCGCTGCCAGCTTGATAGGTCCCATAACCCTTGGGGTGAAGTCTACAGGAAAGCGTAGTGCGGGAAATCCGCACGCTACGTTTGACGAGGCGGGGGCTGGAAACGGGCCGTCAAGGCACCGCGCCAGTCCTCGACCCTACTGAGCGGCGGACGGAGGCCAGCACGCAAGTGTGCCTCCTCCGACCCGACAGGGCGTTCAACCTGCCCGAAGGGCCGAACATGTAGCCATCAGGTCGTGGAGCGTTGCTGGCAACGCATGCTGGGCAGCCGCAGTCGGGCGGGCCAAATCACATGGGAAGTGTTTCATCGGATCAAGCAGCGGAATCCGTTACTGCGACCAAAGCTATGCCTCCCGTACCGGGAGCTGCGGGCTATCGCAGTCCTGTGAACCAATTTTCGAAGAGCGTAGTGCGGGAAATCTGCACGCTACGTTCTGTGGGAGCCGGAGGCGGGCAACCGCCTCTGGCCACCCGGTGGCGATGGCTGTGAGGCCTTCCCCTATCACGATTAAGTCAAAAGGAGGTTGAAATTGGACTTCCTAAACCATCTATCGGTCAGGATTCGATTAAGGCACGAAGTCAAATCTCATGCACCGCATTTGTCACAGTCGTCTGAATGACCTTGTGCTTTGTCCTGTACCCTCATAAAACCCCGAAGATCT
>JALOOU010000064.1 GCA_025454255.1 Desulfobacterales bacterium
CGCGCCGCCGCGATCAGCATCCCGGGGATGATCTTGTCGCAGGAGGCCATCAGCACCAGCCCGTCGAAGGGGTGGGCCATGGCCATGATCTCGAGCGAGTCGGCAATAAGCTCGCGGCTGGGAAGCGAGTACTTCATGCCGATGTGGTTCATGGCGATCCCGTCGCAGACCCCGATGGTGTTGAAGACCGCCGGCGTCCCGCCGGCGGCGTAAATCCCGGCCTTGACGGCGTCCACGAGCTTGTCGAGGTGGATGTGGCCCGGGATGATTTCGTTGAAGGAGTTGGCAATGCCGATGATCGGCCGCTCCATCTCCCAATCCGTGAAGCCCTCCGCCCGCAACAACGAGCGGTGCGGCGCCCGTTCCGGGCCCTTGGTCATCAAATCGCTGCGTTTGGCCATGATGGCGATCTCCTTGGTTTAATGGGTTTCACTCAATCGTGCGGCCCGCCTCGAAGCCCTGATGGATCGCATCGAAGGCCCACCCCGGTTTGCCGGCATCGCCCACCACCCGGCAGGGGATGCTCATCTGCTTCAAAACCTTCTCCAGGGGGTTGTGGGCGACGGCGCCTATCGCAAGCACAACGGTGTCCGCCGGAATCTCTTCGCTGACTCCACCCGCCTCGATTTTCAGCCCGCTGGGGCTGATCTCCAGGACCCGGGCCGATGTCCGCGTGCGCACCCCCGAGCGGGTGAGGTCCTGGAGCATGCCCCAGCGCGTCGTGCGGCCGATATCCTTGCCGAGCGTGTCGATCATTTCAACGAGCGTGACCGCCTTGGCGCCGCGCGTCGCCAGTTGGTAGAGAGTTTCGGGGTCCTCGGCCCGGTTCACCAGCAGAAATTTGACGGCCTCACCCGAGAGGGTCCCTTTTTCTGCCAGGAACAAGGCCGTTTCCACACCCACCGCCCCCCCGCCCACGACCACCACCCGCCGACCCGTCATCGCCTGCCCGCGCAGCACGTCCCAGGCCTGGACCACGTGCGGCAGATCGGCACCCGCAAGGGGCGGTTTCACCGGGACGGCGCCGGTGGCGAGGATGACGGCATCCGGCTTTTCCGCTTCGACCAGGGCCGGATCGACGGGGCGGTTCAGGACGACCGCAACCCCGCTGCGGGCAACCTGCTGCCGGAGGTTGCGGGCGAGCTCGACAAACTCCTCCCGGCCGGGAGGGGCGCCGGCCAAGAGCAGTTGCCCCCCCAGCCGCTCCCGCTTTTCGTAGAGGGTGACCGCATGGCCCGCCTCCCACGCCGCGAGCGCTGCGCTCATGCCCCCGGCCCCTCCGCCCACCACCATCACCTTCCGGCGGACCCGGGCCTTGGCAGCGGCCGTCGCGGCCTCGCGGCCGACCCGCGGGTTGCAGAGGCACGCGACCGGCTTAAGCTTGAACAGATGGTCGAAACAGCCCTGGGCGCAGGCGACGCAGTGCCGAATGCTCGCCTCCCGGCCTTCGGCCGCCTTGGCGGGCAGAAAAGGATCGGCGATCAGCGCGCGGCCCATGGCCACGAAATCGCACATGCCCCCGGCGATCATATCGCGCGCGGTGCGGGGGTCGTTGATGCGGTGGCCGGCGGCGACCGGCACGTCCACGCGCTCTTTGATCCCGTGCGCGAGGTAGGCGTAGACCCCGCGCGGCACAGCGGCGACGATCTGGGGCACGCGCGCCTCGTGCCAGCCGACGTTGACGTTGAGGGCGTCCGCGCCGGCGGCGACGAGCGCCTGCGCGAACGCCTGGAGATCGGCGCGGCCGTTGCCGCCGGGCATGAAGTCGTTGCCGTTCATGCGCACGAGGATCGGGTAGTCCGCGCCGACCGCGCGGCGCACGGCTGCGACCACCTCGACCCCGAAGCGCATCCGGTTTTCGAGCGCGCCGCCGTAGGCGTCGGTGCGCAGATTGGTCAGGGGCGACAAGAACTCGCTGATGAGGTAGCCGGTCCCGGCGAGCACCTCGACCGCGTCGTATCCGGCCTGCTGCGCCCGCCGTGCCGCCGCGGCGAAACGGCCGATCACGCCGGGGATTTCATCCAGCTCGAGCGCACGCGGGGCCTCGCCGGTCAGGCGCGATGCCACCGCCGAGGGCGCAACGGGCTGGCGGCCGTCGATGAAAAACGAGAAATTGTAGCGGCCGGCATGGTTGATCTGCAGCACGGCCCGCGCGCCGTTCTCGCGGATGGCGGCGGCGAGGCGGGCCAGGCCCGGGATGAACGCGTCCCGATGCGCGCCGATGTTGGCGGGGCTGCCTGAGAGCTCATCCACCGTGGCATAGCCCACGGCGATCATGCCCGCCCCGCCCCGGGCGCGCTCGGAGTAAAAATCGACCAATGGGTCGGTGACCTCGTAGGCCTTCGCCATGTTCATGTGCATGGCGGGCATGTAGATCCGGTTCTTGACCTCCATCCGGTTGATCCGCATCGGCTCAAACAGAAAATCGCGCATGGTCACCTCCCATCGGGTGCATCATCACCGCCCCGCCGGCGGCATCTCCGTGACCGCCCGTTCGATCCAAGGATAGCTTGTAAAGATGATGCGCAACGCCGAGATCGGCCTTTCGGCGTCTCGGCAAAAAGCTAAGACGATGTCGCCTAAAGCCCAAGATCAAGGCGCGCGAATCCCGCGGCGCTGCGGCGTACTCTAAGTACGCCGCAGCGACCGCGGGGTGATGCGCAACGCAGAGATTGGGCTTTCGGCGACATCGTCAAATCATGAAGGCCCCGCCGTTGACATCCAGACACACCCCGGTGACAAAAGGCGACTCCAGCAGATACTCGAAGGCCCGCACCACATCGCCGACACGGCCGATGCGGCCCACGACGGTCTTGGAGGCCAGCGCCTCTCTGCGCTCCTCCGAAATGCCCGCAAACACCCCCGCCTCCTCGATAAAGGCCGGCGCGATGGCGTTGAGGGTGATGCCGAAAGGCCCCAGTTCGCGGGCGCCGTAGCGGGTCAACCCGAGCATCCCGGCCTTCGAGGCGGCATAGTGCGGCCCGATGACCCCCCCGCCGCGGGCGGCGATCGAGGCGATGTTCACGATGCGGCCGAAGCCAAGCGCCTTCATGCCCGGGATGACCTCGCGGCACCAATAGAAGGCGCTGCTCAAATTGATGCGCAGGGTCTCGTCCCAGTCGCGGGCGCTCAGCGCTTCGAAGGCGGCCGGGGGCATGACGCCGGCGTTGTTGATGAGGACATTGACCGGCCCCAGGGCTTGCCGTATCTCGCGGTGCTGGGCCGCCACGGCGGAAGCGTCGCCCGCGTCGCCGCGCAGCGCAAGGAGCCGGCGGCCCGCGGCCAGCTGCGGGGTGATCGCCCGCCGCGCGTTTTCCGCCGCGCAGTCGTCGCTGCGATAGGTGACCGCCACAGAGGCGCCGCGCCGCGCCAGACACTCCGCCAGGCTGAGCCCGATGCCCCGCGTTCCCCCGGTCACAACCGCCGTCAGCTCGATCATCTCTTAAATCCTCAGGGCATGGGTTTCGGCCCGGTCACCAGCATGGCTTCGACCGGCAGCCCGGCCGGAATCAGCCGCTGGGCGGCCATGATCTCGGCGGTCTGCCTCCAGGCGTCGAGGTCGATTTTCCCGAACGCAACCCCAGCGGCCGGCAGCATCAGCTCGCGGGTCACCGCCAGCTGGCGGCGCACGACCGCCTCCGGGGTCTCCCGGTCCACTTGCGCCAGCAACCGCACGGCCTGCTCCTCGTTTTGCGGGTCCAGGGCCTCCCGCCACCCCTGGAGCAGGGCCGCCAGAAAGCGCTTCACGGTCTCCGGGTGCCGCTCCACCATCTGCCGGGTGGCCACCACCGAGTTGGCCACGAACTTCACCCCGAGCCGGTCCGGGCTGACGAAGCCGAAGCTCTCGCCTGCGCGGCTGAGCTTGTCGCCGATGATGACGGCCTGGGCGTTCAGGTAGATCGGCCAAAAGGCCACCCGCCCCTCGTAGAAGGGGGTATAGTCGTAGCGCACGCTGAAGAGGTCGACCTCGGCCTCGGCGATGCGGTAGCGGGCCAGGAGCGCCCGCAGGATGGTCTCGTCGTTGCCGCCGAAGGTGACCCCGATCGTCCTGCCTTTCCAGTCGTCCGGGGAGCTGAACGGGGTTCGGCCCGGCCGATAGATCCAGTTGAGCGGGTTGACCTGGAAGAGCTGGGCCAGCACCACGATCGGCGCCCCTTTGGCCACCGCCCGAAAGACCTGGTCGGCGGAGGCGACCCCGAACTGGGCATGGCCGAGCTCGAGCTCCTTGAGCGCGTCGCGCTCGGGGCCGCCGGGCTTCACGTGGACCTTCAGCCCGTTGCGCTCGAAATGGCCCCGGGCGTCGGCGTAGAGGTCGCCCACCGTGCTGACGTTGTAGAGCCACTTGAGCCGGTAGTTGACCTCCTCCAATTTTTCGTTCGTCCCGCAGGCAAAAAGAAACCCGGCCATGAGGAAGATCGCCGCGGCGTGTTTCAAGTTCGAACCCGGATGGACGGACATGTTTCTAACTACGCCTCAAGCGTGCTTGCAGCGCGTTGCCGAGCCCCTCGAGGCTCACCAGGTAAAGCGAAGTGACGACCCCGATCAGGAACAGCGCAACCAGGATCTTGGCCAGATCGCTCTGGTAGAGCGCGATGCGGATGCTGTAGCCGATGCCGGCCGTCGCAGCGATGAACTCCGCCACGATGGTGCCGACCACGGCCATGGTGGCGCTGCCCACCACCACGGTGCTGATCTTGTGAACGTTCTCGAAGGCCCGGATTTTGATCTGCAGCCGCCAGGTCGTCCGCCGCGTCGACTCGTAGAAATGCTCGATTTCCGACACCGGTTCGGAAAAAATGCCGATGAAGGAGAGCAGCAGGGGAAAATAGCAGATCATGGCGGCGATCAGCAGCCGGGAGGCGAGGCCGTCGCCGAGCAGGATGAAAATGATCGGGGCCACCGCCACGATCGGGTAGGCCTGGATGTTGTAGGCCGCGGTGCGGATGAAGGAGCCGACCCAGGCGGTGAGCCGGCCTAAAATCGCCACCGCCGTCGCCAGGCCGATGGCGAGCAGATGGCCGAGGATCGCGACCGCCAGGGTGTTCAGCACGGCCAGGAGATAGGGCCCGGCATAGACGGCGGCGGTCCGGCCGATCTCCCCCGGCCCGGGGACGACGTAATCCGACAGGCCCAACCCGTATTTCAGCGCCAACAGCAGCGCGATCCCCAGGGCATAGATCATGAGGAACTGGTAGATGCGCCTAAGCAGCATGGACGATCTCCAGCATGGCTCGCTCCAGCAGCTGCGGCGGCGGCGCAGGGCGTTCCGCCGCCTGGTCCGCGCCCTGGATGCAGACGACCTGCGGGGCCTTCGACGCCGCGCGCAGGACCAGGACGCGGCCGCAAAACCGGGCCACCTCGGCTACGTTGTGGGAGATGTAGAGAAAACAACGCTCCGGGAAGAGGGCCTTGATCTTCAAAATGATCTTCTCGCGGGTGAGCTCATCCACGTTCGCGAGGCTCTCGTCCATGATGAGCACCTCGAACTCCTGCAGCAGGTAGCGCACCAGGTTGGCGCGGTTCTGCTGCCCCATCGAGAGGCGGCTGAAGCGTGCGTCGACACAGCCCTCGATGCCGAACTCGGCGATCAACTCCCCGGCCTGCCGGCGGCGCGCGGGCGGCGCGGTCTCCTCGATGTGTCGCCGCACGCTCGACCAGCCGGGCAGCCGCTCGAGGTTGTAGGTGTAAAGAACCCGCCGGCTGCCGTCGCGGGAGATCTCCCCGTGGAAGTTTCGGATATCGCCGGTGAGCATGCGGGCGAGGGTGGTCTTTCCCACCCCGGAGGGCCCGAACAGCGCATGGAACCCCGCCGCCGGCAGTTGAAAGCTCACATCGGAGAAGAGGTCGCTGCTCGCGTTTGGGTGGCGAAAGGCCAGGTGGCGAACTTCCAAATTCATAGTTGATGTCGGCCCGCTGCTGCAAAGCCGCCGCATGAGAGAGGCTTGACGCCGGGTCGGGCCCAGTTGCTTTCTACTTTTTCAGCTGTTTGCCAATGCTCCAGCAGGCCCCGATGGCAGGGCCCAGCGACCAGTAGGTGACCGTGTTCATGTCGAAGAGAATGGGCCGCGCCTTGGCGATATCGATCTTGCCATCGGTCAGCACGGCCTCCTCGGCGTGGGTTGCGACGATTTCACCGATGAAAAGATCGTGGGTCGGCGTGTCATAAGTGTCATAGAGCCGGCACTCCATGCAGATCGGGCAGGCGTTGATCAGCGGGGCGTTTTTGAGCGTACCGAAGGAGAGTTCGAAAAGCGTCGACTTGTCGACCTTTTTTCCTGAAACCATGCCGACGTAGTCGGTTTCGACGACCAGCTTCTCGCCGGGGAGGTTGACGCTGAACTCCTTATGCTCCTTTATCCCGGCGTTGGTGTAATGGGCCTTGGCCATGCTGATCGAAATGAGATATGGCTTGGCGTGGTTGACGATGCCGATGTGGGCAATGGTGATAAAGTTGGGTTTGCCTGCGACGATGGCGCCGACGATGACGGTCGGGGTCGGGTAGAGCGCGTTGATGCCCCCCAATGTGCGTTTCACCGGATGCCTCCTTTGCGGGTGCGGCGGCCCCCTCGCCGGGCGCTCCCGCCCGTAAGCTGTTGGACGCGTTTGGGTGCCGGATAAACCAACCAATTGGGTGTGTATAGCAGCAACCCGTTTGATTCTCAACCGGGGCGGCGCCTTTCTTGCCAGATGGCGCCCCGGGCGGTATGGTACAGATCGACACTCCGGACGTAGATGAATGAATATGGCGATTCGACCCTTCAGCCTGCAGGGGCGCTTTACGCTCTACCTGATCCTGCCCGTCTTGACCCTTCTGGTCATCATGGGGCTCATCGGCTTTTTACTTGCCCGCGACCTGTTGCTGACACAATGGCAGGAGTCGGCGATTCTCAGGCTCGGACGGGCCGCCCACCAAATGGACATGCACCTTGCGGCCGTCAAGCAAGGGATCCGCCTGTTCCATGACATTTCCGGCAGCATTCACGACGATTCCTTTCATGCGTGGGCCCTGGATCGGCTGCGGCGTCAGGAAGGCATCGTCGATGCCAGGCTCAGTTGGAACAGCCCCCAGACAAAGCCCGATCCGGCGCAAGAGCCGGCCCCTCCGGCACGCGGCCTGGGCCACGGGTTCCGTGCCGGGGGGATGCGCCGCTTTCAAAGTGCGCGCATCCGCGAAATCACCGCGCCCCGTTTTGATGCCGGCGGCGCTCACGGCACCATCAGCATGGTATCGGAGCTGCTCGATGAGGCCGGGGCCGCCATCGGCCGGCTCGAGGTGGTTGTCGACTTCGACCTGATGTTCGGCCACGTGGTGGAGTCGGGCTGGTGGCAGAGCAGCAAAGCCTTTTTGGTGGACGAAAACGGACAGGTCCTCGTCTGCACGGCGCCGGGGCGGCATGGAAAGATCAGCGACGCCGGCGACCCGCTTGAAAAAGCGACGTTTGCGGCCATGGCCCATCAAACGCATGGCACGGTGTGGGGCAAGGGCTACCCCCCATCGGAGATCAGCGGTTTTTACCGTCTCACCGAAGCGCCGTGGTTCCTGGTGATGATCGCCCCCGGACGCGAGGTGTTGTCTCCCATCCTCCAGTTCCGATGGGCCTATTCGATTGCCGCCATCGGTTTGATCTTGCTGGTCACGGCCCTGATCCGGCTGGTAACGGGGCGCGTGGCATCCGAGATCAAAACCGTTTCCGAGGCGGCCCTGCGGCTTTCGCGGGGAAAGTTCGACGACCCTCTGCCGGTGAAACGCCGTGATGAAGTGGGCGAGTTGACCCGCAGCTTCAACCTCATGACCCGCCATCTGCGGGAGCGTCTGCAGCTGAAGCAGGCCATGGGGCTTGCCATGGAGGTCCAGCAAAACCTGCTGCCGGCCGCACCCGCCTGCCTGCCGGGGTTCGACATCGCCGGCCGCAGCCTCTACTGCCAGGAGACGGGCGGAGACTACTTCGATTACATCTTCCGCAACGGGGAGGAGGGCCGCCGGCATCTGTGCATCGCCGTGGGCGATGTGGTCGGTCATGGGATATCGGCCGCCCTGCTCATGACCACCGTGCGGGCCCTGCTGCGCATCCGCCTCGACTGCCCGGGTCCGATCCCCGAGGCGCTGACCGATGTCAACCGCCTGCTGTGCCGGGACACGGAGGCCAGCGGGAGCTTTGTGACGCTGTTTCTGCTGCAGGTGCAAGCGGACACGCGCCGTCTCGCATGGGTGCGGGCCGGCCACGACCCGGCGCTGCTCTTCAGCGCAGCGAACGGGGATGTGCAGGAGCTAAACGGCCCGGGATTGGCGCTGGGGGTCAACGAGGCCTTTGCTTATACTGGCGTCAGCCCCTTGGGATTGCACACGGGCGACATCGTGCTGATCGGCACCGACGGCATCTGGGACACCCGGAACAGCCGCTCGGAAAAATTCGGGAAAACCCGCCTCGTCGACATCATGCGCCGGCACCGCCAAGATCCCGCAGAGGCCATCCTGGAGGCCGTCCTGCGCTCCGTGGAGCAGTTCCGCGGGCAGATGCCGCAGGAGGACGACATCACCCTGGTCGTTTTGAAGGCGGCCGGCCCCGCGGCGGGGACGCCGGGATGAAGGCGGCTTTGCTCGGGTATTTCTGCGCGGGCGGCCTATGCGCGCATGGCCTGGATGAGCGCTAAGTCGGCCAGCACCAGGGCCGCCATGCTCTCGACGATGGGCACCGCGCGGGGTACGACGCAGGGGTCGTGGCGGCCCTTGGCCTCCAGGGTCACCGGCCGCCCTTCGTCATCGGTCGTCTGCTGGGCCCGGCCGATGGTGGCCGGCGGCTTGAATGCCACCCGCAAGAGGATGGGTTCGCCGTTGGTGATCCCCCCCTGCACGCCCCCGCTTCTGTTGGTGAGGGTTCCCAGGCGCCCGGCTTTCAGCACAAACGGGTCGTTGTGCGCGCTGCCGCGCATGCGGGCCCCGGCAAAGCCCGAGCCGATCTCGAAGCCCTTGGTGGCCGGAATCGAGAGCATGGCCTGGGCCAGCAGCGCCTCGGTCTTGCCGAACACGGGCTCCCCCAGGCCGGCGGGCACATTGCGGCACACGCAGGTGACGACCCCGCCGACCGAGTCCGCCGCCTCACGCGCCCGGGTGATCTCCGCGATCATGGCCTGCGCGGTTTCCGCGTCGGGGCAGCGCACATCCGTCCGGTCCACCGCCGGCCGGTCGATCCTCTGCGCATCCGCCTCCGGTGCGTCGATCTCACCCACCGCGCTCACCCAGGCGACGATCTCGACCCCGTGGCGCTCCCGCAGGAATTTTTCCGCCACCGCGCCGGCCGCCACACGGCCGATGGTCTCGCGCGCGCTCGAGCGGCCCCCGCCGCTCGCCGCGCGGATGCCGTATTTCGCCTGATAGGTGAAATCGGCATGCGAGGGACGGGGGATGCGGCTCAAATGCGCGTAGTCGGCGGGCCGCTGATCCGTGTTCAGCACGAGCAGACCGATGGGGGTGCCCAGGGTGAGGCCGTTTTCGGTCCCGCTCAGGATGGCGGCCCGGTCCGACTCCTCCCGTTCGCTGGCAAGCCGGCTCCGGCCGGGCCGGCGGCGGTCGAGCTGGCGCTGAATGTCCGCCTCGGTCAGTCCGAGCTTCGCGGGGCAGCCGTCGATGACGACCCCCACCCCCCGTGCATGGGACTCCCCGAACGTCGTTGCCCGAAACAGGGTCCCGATCGTGCTGAACATCGGCCATCTCCCTTCCATCGCGGCAGAATGCCGCTCCCACGCATGGTTTGCCCCCCCGAGGCTTGCTTGCGGCTCGGGGGATTGTGGAACTCTCGATCAGCCTTATAGTGGCATGGTGAGGCTTAGAACGGGTTTAGAACATCATCCGACTTTGATCAAGCCGATCATCCAGCCATCGTGAGGATTCCGAGATGAAACGCTACTCCGATATTGCCATGGTGGCGATCGCCTGCGTGTTGGGATCTTCCCCGCCGGCCGCCGGCGAGACCGGTGCACCGGGCGCGGCGCTCCCTGCCATCGACGCTGCCGCGCCGGGCCGATTCGAAACAGCCACCTTCGCCTTGGGCTGATTCTGGGGACCGGACTCCAGGTTCGGAGTCCTCGACGGGGTGATCCGCACCCGGGTCGGCTATGCCGGCGGAACTCGGGAAAACCCGACCTACCATCGACTCGGCGACCACACCGAAACCTTGCAGGTCGACTTCGATCCTGCGAAGATATCCTATGAGAGACTGCTCGAGATCTTCTGGCAGGAGCACGACCCGACCGGCCGGTCGTGGTCCGCGCAGTACAAGGCGGCCGTGTTCTTTCAGGATGACGAGCAGAAGCGCCTGGCGCTCGAAAGTCGCGATCGAATGGCTGCCAAGCTGAGCAAGCCGATCCAGACTGAAATAATCGCCCTCAGCCGGTTCTACCCGGCCGAGGCCTACCACCAAAAATACTACCTCCGGAACCACAAGCGCCTGCTCGCCGAGCTGCAGCGCTACTACGCGGCGGACGCCGCCCTCCTGGACTCGACGGCGGCGGCGCGGGTCAACGGATATTTGGGCCGCAGCGGCAGCACGGACAATCTCAAGGCGGAAATCGACCGCTATGGCCTCTCCGCGGAGGGGCGCGGCGAGCTCTTGCGCCTGGCGGGGGCGAAGCACTAAACTGAAAACCTCGTTGCGTGGAGTGACGGATGCCGAATCCCCTTGCCGCTCCCACCACGCTGCTCAATCACTTCTGAGGGGCGGATGAAGCCGGCCGCGGAAAATATTCCCGCCGCAGACCCTTGCGGATCCTGTGCGCCGACTCGGGCTACCGCTGCAGAGGGCCTGGTGGCCAGGGTCTATGCCGCCGTGGACGAGGCGGCCGGCCGCGAGATCGACCGGCTGAAGCGCGAGGAGGGGATCGTCCCCAGCTGCCGGCGGGGCTGCTCCGGCTGCTGCTGCGGGCAGCACATCCAGACGAACTCCTTGGAAGCGCACGCGCTGGGTCGATTCATCCGGAGCACGTTTTCGAAGCGGCAGATCGAGGGTCTCAGGCGGCGGACGCTCCGGTGGCACCTCGCAGATGAGCAGCGCCGCGGCCGGCCAGGGGATGACCTCATCCGCGACGCGCACCTGCCCGCTGACGCCCTGTGCTGCCCGATGCTGGTCGGCCAGCTCTGCAGCGCCTACCCGGTCCGGCCGGTCATCTGCCGGACGCATTACGTCAGCTCGAACCCCTCCGCGTGCCGGCCGCCCGGCCGGCGGCATCCGGCCGGCACCGCGCCGGTCACCCTCACCTCCATCATCGCGGCGGCCCATCCCTTTACGAGGCCCTTGCGGGCCGGCACCGAAACCACCGGCGGCGACCCGACCCGCTCCATCCTGCTCCTGCCGCACTGGCTGGCGATCGAGATGGGCTGGGATTTTGCCGCGCCGCGTTGACCCGCCCCCGGCATTTATCGATGAAAGCCGCGCAGCAGCCAAGGTGGGTTCATTTGAGCGCGATCGCCTTCTCCGGGCAGATCTCCTGGCAGCAGAAACAGGTGATGCAGGTGTCGGCGTCCACCCGGGGCAGCCCGTCGATCATGGCAAGCGCCGCCACCGGGCACTGCTCGACGCAGGTGCCGCACCCCGTGCAGAGCTCCGGTTCCGCCTGCGGCCGCATGCGCAGCCGGCTGCTCATGGCGGCCTGCATGGCGGGGTTGCCGGCGATCGCCTCGCCCCCCAGCGGCGGAAGCTTGAAGTCGGCCAGCGGCTTCAGCTCCCCGATGAGCTGGATCTTCGTGAGGTCATAGTCCCCTAAGCCCGCCTCGCGGGCTTTGCGGAGGAATCGCAGCCGGCCGGGGTCGCAGCCCATCAGAGTGGCGATGACGGCATCGAGCGCCACGGCGTTGTCGGAGGCCAGGATGAGGCCGATCTCCCTCAGATCGGTGCCGGCCGGACCGTTGCCCTGCATGCCGACGACGGCATCGACGATGAAGAGCTCGGGCACCCGCAGCCGAAAGACCTCCACGACCGCATCATTGAACCTCTCCGGGTTCCCCGCCGCACGGTGCAGCTTGGCTTTCACTGCGCCGGGCATGAAGCCGTAGCTGTTCTTGATGGCGCCGGTGAGAACGGTGAGCCCATGGGTCTTGAACTTGGGCAGGCTGATGATGATGTCGGCCTCCATGACCGCGCGCGAGAGGCTGACCGCCGGCAGAAAATCCGGATTGAATTCTACCCGGCACGACTCGTTGCCGATGTTGCGGTAGTAGCCCTTGGCCGCCTGCATGAGGCCCGTTTTGTTGAAGCTCTCCTCGTTGGCCCCGTAGCTGACCACACCCGGGTTGTCCCCGACGACGATCTCGCGAGGCCCCAACCGCTCCGCCTGTTCCACCACGGCCTGAAGTACCGCAGGGTGGGTCACGATGGCCTCATCGGCCTTCGACGCCCTGAGAACGTTGGGCTTGATCAGCACCCGCTTGCCCTCGAGCTGCAACGGAAAGAGCTCGAACGCCCGCGTGACGGCCGCGCGCACATTCTCGTAGGTCGCGGGGTGGATCATGACGTTGTGCAAAGCAGGGCTTTCCGGAATCATGGGGTTTTTTTACCAGACTCTCTCTCAGAGGTCCAGTTTCTTCCCGTCCGCGGCAGACTCGATCTCGACCTCCGATAGGCGCGCGAGCAGGTCCGCGCTCATGTGGGTCAGCACGATCCGGCGGCAGTCGAGCGCCGCACGGTGCTCCAGGAGGGTGCGGTAATTGATGTGGTATTTCGTCCGCTTCTCGAAGAAGTAGGCCTCGCAGATGAAGAGGTCCGCGCCGCGGGCGGCCTCCACCAGCGAATCGGTCCAGTCGGTGTCGCCGGAATAGACCACCGTCTTGCCCCCGCACTCGACGCGCAGGACATAGGAGGCCGCCCCGCTGGCGTGGGCGGCGGGATAGGCCGTCACGCAGAGTCCCGCCAGGGCGGCCGGCGTGCGCTCCTGTATCTCGACGAATTCGATGTCGAATTTCTGCTGCACTCGGGAGGAATCGGTGAAGAGCACCTCCTGCGCCGCACGCACGCGCGCCTGCGTGCCCGGCGGGCCGGCGATGACGAGGGGCCGGGTGCGCTTGGAGACCAGCTGCGCCTCGAGGATGAAAAACGGCAGCCCGCCGAAGTGGTCGCCGTGCAGGTGGGTCAACAGGATCGCGTCGATTCGGGCCGGATCGACCCCGCAGCGGCGCATCGCGATCAGCGAGGAGGCCCCGCAGTCTAGCAGGAAGCATGTGCAGGGGGTTTCAACGAGGATGCACGTCTGGCAGCGGCCTCCGCTTCCGAAGGCATCGCCGCTGCCCAGAAACTGAACGGAAAAAGATTTCATGGCGCGACACCCTGTCAACGGCCGGGCGTTTGCGCAAATAACCTCCGGCGCCGCCTCCCCGCGCGCGGGCGGGCCACCCGGCCGTTCGGCCGCGAAAACCGTACTTCGAACCTTCAAGCCGCGGCGCAGCTCTTTCCCGTGCGGCGCTTGTTCAGGCGGGACTGCAGCATCGGCCAGAAGAACATCCCGATCGAGACGACGATGATCGCGGCGCTGACCGGCCGCGTGAAGAACACGCTGATGTCGTTGTTCGCGCCGATCATGGTCGTGAGAAAATAGCGCTCGGCCAGCGGGCCCAAGATAACCCCCAGCACCAGGGGCGGCACCGGCAGACTGTAGCGGCGCATGAAATAGCCCCCGATCCCGAACAAGGCCATGTACCAGAGGTCGGATGAATCGTTGCGCAGGGCATAGGCCCCGACGAAGCAGAAGACGATGATAAAGGCGCCCATGATGTTCTCGGGCACGCGCATGAGCTCGGAGAAGAACTTGGCGCAGATCCAGCCGGCCAGGATCATCACGATGTTGCAAAGCAGCATGCCGGAAAAAATCGTGTACACCGACGCGGGGTCCTTGGTGAAGAGCAGGGGGCCGGGCTGGATGCCGTGGAGCAGGAACGCCCCCATCATGACCGCGGTGGCCCCGCTGCCGGGGATGCCCAGCGTGAGCAACGGGATCATCGCTCCGCCGACCGAGGCGTTGATGGCCGAACTGGTGGAGTTCAGACCTTCCCAGGATCCCTTGCCGAACTCCTCCGGTTTCTTGCTGACCTGACGCTCCACCCCGTAGCTCACGAAAGAGGCCACCGTGGCCCCGGCGCCGGGGATCGCGCCGATGAGGGTCCCGGTGCCGAATCCCCGCAGGAGCGGCCCCTTCAGCGCCCATATCTCGCGCGGGGTCATCAGGTGGACCTTGGGCCGCTCCTTGAGCCCGGGGTCGGTCACCTTGTCGCGTTCGCACAACTGGTCGAGCACCTCTCCGATCGCAAAAAGTCCGATCAAGACGATGGTAAAGTTGATCCCGGTTTCCATCAGCCGCGAGCCGAAGGTGAACCGCGCCGCACCATACACGTCATCGATGCCGATCGTACCGAGCAGCATTCCGAGGAACAGGCAGATCAGCGACGACCCCATGGACTTGGTGTTGATCACCACGACGCTCACCAGCCCGAGGAACACCACCGCGAAGTATTCGGCGGAGGAGAACGACAGCGCGATCTTGGCGAAGGGCGGGGAGACCAGCGTCATCACCAGGCAGCTCAAAAACCCCCCCAGGGCGGATCCCATGATGGCGACCCCCAGCGCCTTGGCGACGTGGCCTTTGCGGTTGAGCGCGTAGCCCTCCCAGGTGGCCGGCACGTTCATGGGATCGCCCGGGATGTTGAAGAGAATCCCGGTGATGGACCCCCCGAAAATCCCGCCGCCGTAAACGGCGGTCATCAGCAGCAGCGAGGGGACGATGTCCATCGAATAGGTGAAGGGCAGAACCAGGACGATGGCGTTCAGCATGGTGATGCCCGGCAGGGCTCCGGCCAGGACGCCGATGGTGAGACCCGTGAGCATCATCATGAAATTGAACGGTGAAAAGGCGTTGGTCAACCCGATCCAAAAGAGCTCCAGCTCACTCATTGCGTATCTCCTTGCCCCTCACATGATGAACAGTGCGCGATAGATCGCCAGGGTGATGTCCTCAAAGAAAAAATCGCCCTTGGGAAGAGGGAGATAGACCACCTTCACAAAAATGTAGATCAAAAAGGTGGTGCCGATGATCGAGGTCAGAGACAGGACCCATAATTTTCGGGCCCCAGCCAGCCATAAAAAACTCCCGATGAATAAAACCGTGGCGATCGGGAAACCGACAAAGCTGATGGCCGGGACGACAACCACAATGAGGAGCATCATCAGAACAAGCTTGCGGGTGTCCATCTCCTTGCACGCTCCGCCCTCGGCCTCGGCCTTCCCGATGCACCGAAAAAGCTCGGCGGCCTTCAGCACAGCGGCCATGAGGATGCCGATGATACACATCTTGGGCCAGAAACCGGCCCCCAACTGCCCGGGCGGGGCCGGGTCGATGCTGCCGTCCGCATAGAAGTAACCGATCAAACCGAAGGCCAGAAAGAAGATCGGCCCCGCCATGATTTTGATCCAAGGCGGATGCGCCCCCGCCCGGGCTGATGGGCTGCTCATAGACACCTGCTCCTTGTTCGAGCTACTTGATGATCCCGAACTCCTTCATGAGTTTTTCCATGCTGTTCATCTCGCCCGCCACCCATGCCTTGAACTGATCGCCGCCCATGTAGGAGGCCGGATCGGCGTACTGGTCCTCGTTGAACTTTTTCCACTCGGGCGTCTGCATGGCCTTTTCGAAGGCGGCCACGAGCGTTTTGATGTGCTCGGCCGGAACGCCCTTCTTGGCGATCACGCAGCGGAACTGCGGCAGGAAGATGTTGAACCCGAGCTCCTTGGAGCAGGGGACATCGGGAAACGCCGGGAAGCGCGACTCTGCGAAAACCATCACCGGCTTGAGCTGCTTCGCATCGAGGTATTGGCGGATGTCGCCGGCCTGCTCGTAAAGCACCTCGTTGTGGCCGCCCAGGACCGAGGCGTAGCGCTCGCCGGGGTTGGGGTTGGGCACCAGCGTCATTTTGTGGCCCTTGCCCGCCAGATAGCGCAGGGTGATGTCGTCGATCGTGCCGAAGCCGAGGCCGGCCATCTTGATCTTGCCCGGGTTCTCCTGGGTGGCCTTCAACAGAGCCTGGATATCCTTGAAGGGGCCGTCTGTTTTGACGAATAGAAAGGAGGGCATGTTCTGCGTGCGGACGATCCACTCGATGTCGTCCATCTTGTAGCGGGCCTGGCCGGTGGGGATCGTGGCCAGGGTGTCGGCGATGTAGTTGGCGATGGTATAGCCGTCGGCCTTGGCGGCCAGCAGGTCGGTGGTGCCGGAGTTGCCCGAGGCGCCGGGTTTGTTGGAAACCGGCAGGGGAACCCCGAGGAAAGGCTCGGTCAGCTTGGCGAGCATCCGGACCATCTGGTCCGAGCCGCCGCCCACGCCCCAGGTGCAGATGAAATCGATCGGCCGCGAGGGGTATTTTTCCTGACAAAAAGCGGTTGATGCACCCAGCATCAGTGCGAGAACCAAAGCGAATCCAACCCATTTCAGCCCGTGCTTTTTCATGGTTAAGGTCCTCTCTTTCCTCTTTGAAGGTTCTGGGACATGATGACCGGTCGCTCGAAGTGAAACTCTTTTTTTGCCATGTTGGTCAACGCTCTGCTCCGATTCGGAGAGTCAATTTTCGCGAGGCTATTCCGCACCCAGATAGACCCGCCCCACCTTGTTGCGCAGGATGCTCAACTCCTCGGCGGTGGGCAGTGGGGTTTCCGCCACCTCCGGCGCAAAGAGCAGCGGGAACCCGGTGGCCTCCTGGATCTTTTCGCGGCTGACCCCGGGGTGCAGCGAGACGACGCGCATGCGCTTGGACTCGGGCTCAAAGTCCATGATTCCGAGATCCGTGATCACCCGGTCGGGGCCGCCGCCCCGCAGGCCGGCCTCCCGGCGCGTAGCGCCCCCCTGCAGATGGCCCGGGCTGGTGATGTATTCCACCCGCTCCAGGAAGCGGCGCTTCTCGTGCCGGATGATGATGAGCACCCGCTTGGAGCAGGAGGCGATGGGGTTCGCGCCGCCGCTGCCCGGAAAACGCTTCTTGGGCTTGGCGTAGTCGCCGACGCAGGTGGCGTTCAGGTTGCCGTACATGTCGATCTGGGCCCCGCCCAGGAACCCCAGGTCCGCCAGCCCCCTCTGCACCAGAAAGCCCAGAGCCTCGAGAATGTTGCGCACGAAGGCGGGTTTGGCCGCCCCAAGCAGGCGCGTGTCGGCCACCGACAGGCTGGCGTGCATCGGCATGAGGTCGCCGATGCCCGTCTCGACGATGTAGTTCAGGTTGGGCGCGTGGGTGTGCATCGCCAGGGTGGTGGCCGCCATGGGAAGGCCCGTACCCACGATGGCGATCTCGCCCTCCCGGATCTGCCGGGCCGCCGCCACGATCATCATTTCGTTGCGGGTGCACTCATCGGGCAAATCGCCGGTGAAGCCGCCGCAGGTGACCACTTCGGCGATTTCCGAAGAATACCCCAGACGCGGGTCGAAGCGCAGGCGCTGCATGCGCGCGGGCGTGAGCGCCTTGTCCAGGTAGTCCCTGAAATTGGTGACACCCAGGACATAGTTTTCTACATACGCTTTGAAGGAGGCCGCATCGCGGGCGGCCTGCTGGTACTCCTGCAAGGCCTCGTAGTCATAGTCGTAGTGACCGGGAGAGGAGGTCGGGTAGGCCCCCCAGGGCTCGTGGATGACCGCGTTCACACGGTAGGCAGGTATCAGGGTCTCCTGGGGCCGCTGCCGGATCTCTTCGGTGGTCACGATCTCCTCGGCGACCACGATCAGTTGCCCGGAGGCCTTGGCGATGTATTCGTCGGCGAAGGCCGTACCCGCGGTCTGGGCATTGCCGAGCTCGTCCGCCTTGCTGACGAAGACAACCGCCAGATCCGGCGTGCAGGCCGGAAGGATCGCATAGGTCTCCCCGGTGAACGGACAGGGGCCGATTTGAAGTTTATGCCCCTCCAGCGCCTGGTGGCGGACGATGTCCGAGCCGAGCTCGGCCTTGGTGGGGATGAAGGAGATCCCGAGCGCGCCGGCCAGGTAGCGCATCGTCATGCCGAGGTGCTCGTAGTCCTCCGATTTCAGTCTGCCGCTTTCGACCGCGCGGCAGAAGTTGCGCGGCAGGCCGAGGCGTTCCATGTTGAGGCAGCCGGACTCGACGGATGCGACGAGCCCGGCGCCGATCAGGATATCCACCGCGTAGGCGGGGTTCACGCTCGACACGCGCAGGTCGCCGATCCCCTGGCGAATGATTTCATGGGAGACGGACATGGCGTTGCGGCACAGGGAAAAACCGCCGAAGGCGATGTGCATCCCGCGCTTGACATGCCGGGAGACCGCCTCCCGGGTGCTTATGAGCTTGCTTTGCATGTGCAGGATTCCTCCCCAGAGACGTGGTTGCTGGCCCGGCCGATCGACTCCGAGGCCGAAGCCGGCCTGCCGGCGCCCGAGGGGCGCCGGCAGGCCGGTCTACGCGACTTGTTTGAACCCCAGCTCGAATGCCTCCCGGTTTTCCTTTTTGTATTTCGGGATGACCTCGATGAAGCTTTCCAGAACGATGTCTTTGTCCAGGGTGTTGCTCAGCAGCCGGGCCAAGGCCCCCAGCGCGATGGCGTTGGAGAATATCGGCCGCTTGAAGTGTTTCATCGCCAGATCTTTGGCCGGCAGCGATTTCTGCGTGCAAGGCAGGTTCGGGTCGACATCCTCCACGAAGGCCGGATCATAGACGATCAGGCCGTCGGGGGGCACGGTGTCCTTGAAGCGTTTGTAGGCCGCGCCGGAGAGCGCCAGAAAGAGCTGGGGGCTCTCACACATGGGGGAGTCGATAGGCTTGTCGGAAAGCACGACCTGGCTGCGCACATAGCCCCCCCGCATCTCGGTGCCATGGCTCTTGAGCATGGTTACGCGCAGACCCTGCTTGACGGCGGCCTCTCCCAGGGTCTGCCCCAAGCGGACCACCCCCTGGCCGCCGAAGCCGCTGGCCACGATTTCGGTTCTGTCTTTCATAGTTTTCCCGTCCTCCTGATCCGGGTGACCGAGTCCCAAACGTGTTGCGAAAATTCCGGACGCGAGCCTCTGGCGTCATGATAGACGCCGGTGCGCCAGATCGTATCCGGCTTCTCCTGCCCCATGGGCGCAGCGTGATCTTTGATCCAGTGGTATATATTCGCCGGCACCCGGGTGCCCAGATGACGGGAGCCGAAGTTGGTGGGACAGGGGTAGGGCAGGTGCACCAGGGAGAATCCGGGGTTGGCAATGGCCTTCTTCATGGTCTCCACCGCCGCCGGGCCCTCCATGGCGACGTGCCGGGCCAGAAAGGTGGCGCCGGCACCCTTGAGGATATCCATGACGTCCATGCCGTCGGACATGAGGTTGTGCTCGAACATGCCGTAGGGGCTGGAGTCGGTCTTGGCCCCCTGGGGGGTGGTGAAACCGAACTGGCCGCCGGTGGACTGATACCCGAGATTGTCGTTGACCACCACGGTCATCTGCGCGTTGGAGCGGGCGGAGTGGATCAGGTGCAGCAGGCCGATGCCGAAGGCGTCGCCGTCGCCCACGGTGAGGATGATCTTCTTCTCGCGGGGGATGGCGATGCGCA
>JALOOU010000065.1 GCA_025454255.1 Desulfobacterales bacterium
GTAGCGCGTGTCGCCCACATCCTCCCGGTAGGAGGCCCCGAGCAGAGCCACCCGGGAGGCGGCCACGATCTTGCCCATGTTGCGCAGGGCGTCGCGCACCAGCTGGGCCGCGTGGATGCCGCGGGTATCGTTGATGTCGATCGCCGCCGGGGTGATCCGGAAGATGTCGTCGTTGAACCCCATCAAGGTATGGTAGGCCCAAAACCCCAGCCCGCCGTCCTTGGGCAGGCAGTATCCGCCGATGCCCGGGCCGGCCATCATGATGTTGGAGTGGGTGGGGCGCACCTTGATGGCCTTGAGCACTTTGACCAGGTCCACACCGTTGCGCTCCGCAAAAAGGCTCCACTCGTGGTTGAAGGCGAGGATCGCCGCCCGGTAGGAGTTTTCCACGATTTTGCAGGTCTCGCTCTCGATGGGCCGGTCGAGCACGGTCAGCGGGTAGGCGTCGACGTTGAGCACTTCGGTCAGGAATTTCACCACCCGCGCGCGCGCCTCCGGGGTGATGCCGCTGCACACCCGCCAGAAGTCGCGCACCGAGGCCACATAATTGCGGCCGGGCATGACCCGCTCAAACGAATGGGTCAAAAGCGGGGTCTTGCCCTTGATCCCGCGGCGCTCGAACTCCCTCTTGACGATGGGGTACGCCACGTATTCGGTGGTTCCGGGCGGAACCGTGGTCTCGATCAGCACCATGCAATCGGGCTCGATCTTCTCGCCGATCACCTTGAGGCACTCCTCCAGGGCTTTGATGTCGGCGCGGCCCTGGCGCACGTTGCCGAAGGTCTCCTTGTGGTAGTCGCACTGCACGTCCACCACGACCACGTCCGCCAGTTTGAGCACGTCGTAGGTGTAGGTGGCGATCAGGGTCTTCTTGTCCTTGACGCAGCTTTTGATCATGCGCGCGACTTCGGGGTCATCGGCCTCAACCGGCGCCACGCCTTTGTTCAAATAGGCGATCTTCCAGAACGAACGCGGCGAAGGCCGCTGCATGCCGATGACGAATTTGCCGGGACGACCGGTCTTGCGGTCGACCGAGTCGGCCACCACCCCTGCCATGACCGCGCCGACAAAGCCCACACCCATGACGACGACGATCTCGCGGCCCTTTTTGCGCTCCGCGGCCACGATGCGCGCCAGCCGCTTGTACTCGGCCGCGTAGTCCTTCTCCCGCGGCAGGGGGAAGGAGTGCCCGTTGGGGCAGACGGATACGGCCTGATCAGCCAATGGTTTGTTTTGGTTTTTTGGGGTCTGCAGTTTCTGAGAGTTCAAAATTTATCCTTTCGATAGGGTGTAAAGAAAATGAAAAATTATCCGACAGGATTTACATGTTCTTCATCAGCGCTTTCCGGGTGAAGGCGCTGATGAACTAGCCGCTTTGCGGCTAAAACGGCACGCCGGTGGTGATATCTGCCGTTTCTACCTCGCAGAGGGCGATTGGCTTTGTCCCCTGTCTTCCGGACAGCGGACAAGAAAAACCTGTCAATCCTGTTGATCCTGTCTAACCACTATTTCTATTTTTCAGCACCTCGACCGGCAGCTCGCCCTTGCGGCCGTAGCTGTCGTGCAGTCGCACGATGTCGTCCTCTCCAAGGTAGGCGCCGGTCTGGACTTCGATGATCTCGAGCGGGATGCGCCCCGGGTTCTCCAGACGGTGCACGCTACCGAGCGGGATGTAGGTGCTCTGGTCTTCGCCGAGCAGGCGCGCCTCGTCGCCCACCGTGATCCGGGCGGTCCCGCGCACCACCACCCAGTGCTCGGAGCGGTGGTGATGAAACTGCAGCGAGAGCACCTTGCCTGGGTTGACCACGATGCGCTTGACCTGAAAGCGGTCGCCGGCGGACAGGCTCTCATAGCACCCCCACGGCCGGTAGACCGTAAGGTGGGTGTCGGCCTCGCTGCGACCCGCCTGGGCGATGCTGGCCAGCAGCTGCTTGACCTCCTGCGTGCGCGACCAGTCTGCCACGAGCACCGCATCCGCCGTCTCCACGACCACCAGATCCTTCACGCCTAAAGCGGCCACCAGCCGGTGGGTCGAGTGAAGATAGCAGTTCGCCGCGTCCAGGGCCACCACATCTCCCACCCGGGCGTTGCCCTGCTCATCGCGCAGCGACACCTCGTGGAAGGCTTTCCAGGATCCCAGGTCGTTCCAATCGGCCGTCAGCGGGACGACGCACGCCGCCCGCGTGCGCTCCATCACGGCGTAGTCGATGGAGTCCGCGGGCGAGGCGGCAAAGTGCTCCCTGCCGACGCGGGTGAAATCCAGATCCTGCGAGCGGCCGTCCCAGGCCTTGCCGCAGGCGTCATGAATGCCCGGCGCATGCCGGGAGAGTTCTTCGAGGAAGGCCGAGGCCCTGAACAGGAACATGCCGCTGTTCCAGGTGTAGCCGTCGTCGGCCAGGAGCCGATCGGCCTCTTCCCGGTCGGGTTTTTCGACGAAGCGTTCGACGCGAAAAACCCCCTGGCCCGCCGCGGCGCCCCGCCGGATGTAGCCATAGCCGGTTTCCGGCCGCGTGGGGGTGACCCCGAAAGTGACGAGCGAGCCGCTGCCGGCGGCGGCCGCCGCCGCGGCCACAGCGGCGTACAGGGCCTCATCCGGCGCAATGATGTGGTCGGAGGGCAGCACGAGCAGCAGCGAATCCTCGCCCGCCTCCCGCGCCGCCAGGGCCGCGAGCGCAATGGCCGGGGCCGTGTTGCGTGCCAGGGGCTCGAGCAGGATCTCGGCCGCCACGCCCAGCTCCTGGAGCAAACTGGCCGCAAAGAAGCGGTGGTTCTCGTTGCAGACCACGATCGGCTTTCCCGCCCCGGGCACGCCTGCCGCACGCTTCACCGTGGCGCCGAACAGCGTGCCCGATTCAAGCTTGATGAATTGCTTCGGGTGGAAGGTGCGCGAAAGCGGCCACAGCCGCGTTCCGCTCCCCCCGCACAGAATAACCGGCCGGATCGTAGGAAAATTCATGGTCGACACCTATAGATCAAAGTCGATATGCGGTTCAAGGCGCACGGAAACAATTTCGGGCGGGCCGATCCTAAACGCATCCCTTTCCGCGCTCGATCCCACCCCTCCGCCGGCACCCTCCTTTTCGCTCGGCCGGCTACCCAACTTTTCGCATAATCCGGGCGGGGTTGCCAGCGACGATGACGCCGGCAGGAACGTCCTTGGTCACCACGCTGCCGGCGCCGACGATGGATCCCTCGCCCACCGTGACCCCGCAGAGAATAGTGGCGTTGGAGCCGATGGAAGCCCCTTTTTTAACTACGGTGGGCACGACCTTCCAATCGGCCTCCGTCTGCAGGGTGCCGGACGCGGTCGCCGAGCGCGGATAGCGGTCGTTGATGAACATGACCCCATGGCCGATGAAGGCCTCATCCTCGATGCTGACGCCTTCGCACAAAAAGCTGTGGCTCTGAATCTTGCAATTTCGGCCGACGGAGCAGCCCTTCTGGATCTCCACGAAGGGGCCGATCTTTGTGTTGTCGCCGATCCTGCAGCCGTAGAGGTTGATGAAGTCGGCCAAGACGACGTTTTCCCCGAGAATGACGTTGGGGGAGACTTTGCGGAGAAAAGCGTTGCTCGGGTTGGCAGCGTTGCTTGGGTTGCTTGCGTTAGGCACGGGCATGAGTTTGGGCTCGAAGGTATTTGATGAAATTTGAAATCATACGGGAAGCTTTGTCGGCTTTGTCATAAATCTCATCGAATACGATTTGCGTTGCACAGTCGAGGTCCAGGGCACGTAAATGTAGCTTTGAATTTCCGCAGCCGACCCTTTTGCCGCGTAGAGAAACTGAGCAAACTTTTTGCGGCTTTGTCGCGAAAAACCCTCAGCCATATTTGCCATGCATGAAACCGACGATGCTGAATTTGGTGGCCAGCCGAAAATCCTTTTTGAAGTGCTCGGCTTTCACCTAATGCCCACCCCCTGCAACACCCTCACGCGAGCAATGCGCTACAACTCCACCGGCGCCCCCCTGCTCCTCAGCGACTGCTCGGAGGCGACGAGGACCTTGACCACCTCCCGGCCCGCGAGGCCGCCGGTGAGAGGTTCGCGACCGTTCGCGATGCAGTCGGCGAAGTGGGCGGTCTCGAGCGCCAGGGCCTCGTGATCCTCTATTTTGGGGGCGTACATGTCCCCCACGCGATACTGGACCTTGAGGCGGTAGACGGCATCCTTGTCGGCCACGTCGAGGTCGACGCCCTTGTCGTAGACCTTTATCTTCTCCGACGGCTGGGTGTCGTCGTAGAGAACCATCCGGGCGGTGCCGCCGATCAGGGTCTGACGGATCTTCACCGGCGACACCCAGCTCACGTTGATGTGCCCGACCACGTTGCCCTCCATGTAAATGGTGAGCAGCGACTTCGGCACCAGCCCGTTGCCGTAGTAGTGGCAGCCCGTGGCCGAAACCGCAACTTTTTTGAACGGCAGGAGAAAATCCATGATGGAAATGTCGTGGGGAGCGAGGTCCCAGAGGACGTTGACATCCTGCTGGAACAGCCCGAGGTTCACGCGCGTGGAGTCGTAGTAGACCAGATCGCCGAGTTCGCCCTTGTCGATCAAAGCCTTGATCTTGCGCACCGCGCCGGTGAAGACGAAGGTGTGGTCCACGAGCAGCACCCGCTGCCCGCGTTGCGCCAGTTCGATCAGATCCTCGGCCTGGGCCACCGTCTCGGTCATGGGCTTTTCGAGCCAGACGTGCCGGCCGCTCTCCAGGGACCTCCGCGCAAGCTCATGGTGGGTCGCCACCGGGGTGGCGATGGCCACCGCGTCGAGGTCGGCCTTGAAAAAGTCATCCAGGCTGCTGAACAAGCGCGCCTGGGGGTGCATGCGGCGGGCGCGCTCAAGCCGATCGGCGGAAAAGTCGCACACGGCAGCCAGTTTGAAATCCGGGTTGACGCTGAAGTTGCGCGCCAGGTTGGGCCCCCAGTAACCGTAGCCGATAAGGCCGATGTTGATCATACGAGGATCTCCTGTGAGGATAGGTACAAGGTCGAGGGTTCCGGGCACAAGGTTAGGAACGCGACCCGCTCGCCCTCGTGCTCCATGCCCTTAGCGCACCGCCCTGGGCCTTGCACCATTTACTACGCTTTTTCCCGTGTACCTTGCACCTTGCTGCCTGAACCTTCAACGTACTCTTTGACGCACCCCGCCACATACTCGATCTGCTCGCGGGAGAGCTCCGCAAACATGGGCAGCGACAGCAACCGCTCGGCGAGGCGCTCGCTCACGGGGAAGTCGCCCTTTTTGAAGCCCATGTGGGCGTAAGCTTTCTGAAGGTGCAGCGGCAGCGGGTAGTGCAGGCCGGTGCCGATGCCCTTGCGGGAGAGGTGCTGCTGCAGACCGTCGCGGTCGTCGACCAGGATGACGTACAAGTGGTAGACGGACTGCGCCGATTCCGATTCACGAACGACCGTAACGCCGGGGACCTCGGCCAGCAGGCGGTCATAGAGCTTCGCGTTCCGTCGGCGCGCCTGGTTCCAGTCCGCCAGGCGCTTGAGCTTCAAACGCAGCACAGCGGCCTGGATGGCATCCAGCCGGCCGGTGTAGCCTTCCATGTCGTGATAGTACTTCTGGCTCTGGCCGTGCTCGCGCAGCATGCGCAAGCAAGCGGCGAGGCGCTCGTCGCGCGTCACCACCGCACCGGCGTCGCCGAAAGCGCCCAGGTTCTTGCCCGGGTAGAAGCTGAAGCAGCCGGCACGGCCCATGGAGCCCGCCGGCCGGCCCTTGTAGCGCGCGCCGTGGGCCTGGCAGGCGTCTTCGATCACGATCAAGTCGTAAGCGTCCGCCACGGCCAGGATCGGGTCCATGTCCACCGGCTGTCCATAAAGGTGCACGGGAAGGATACCCTTGACGATGCGGCGGGTCGATTGGTTGACGAGTCGGCGGGTCGAGGCGTCGAAACGGCAGGAGCGTTCGACAAACTCCCGCAGCCGCGCAGGGTCCATGCAGCAGGTCTCCGGGTCGACATCGACGAACACCGGTGCGGCCCCGGCCTGGGAGATGGCCTCGGTGGTGGCGATGAAGGTGTGGGGCACCGTGACGACCTCGTGCCCCGGGCCGACCCCCGCCGCCATCAGGGCAAAGCGCAAGGCGTCGGTGCCGGAATTCAGGCCCACGCAATGACCGCCGCCGCAAAAGGCCGCAAACTCCTCCTCGAAGGCTGCAACCTGGGGCCCGCCGATGAAGGCGCCCTCGGCCATGATGCTTTCGATCAGAGGTTTGAGCTCGATTTCGATCTGACGGTACTGCACCTTGAGGTCAAGAAAAGGAATCTGCATAAGGGCTCCGCAGGACGGGGAGAAAATGAAGATGGAAGGGGGCTGAAGTGTCTGGAACTGGTTTCAAAACCCCGTCTAACGGCCGGGGGGCCCGCCATGCGGAATTGCCGGCCGCTCGAATGTGCTCACACCGGTAGAGGTTGCTGCGCTTTCGAATCGCTCTGCCGCCTTGCCCGCAGCCGTTTCCGAGGTTTCGAAACCAGTTCTAAAACAGGGATGGCAAACTGATTGAATTTGCCGCAGACGCACGCAGACCGGCGCCGATGGCAGCTGAAGGCTCGCGCCTCCCGCTGCAGGGGCCTTTCAGCACGGCACCCTGCGGGGTCGAAAGCCTGCCTTCGGCTGCGCGCTGTAAAACAATGCCCTCAGCCGCCGTTGACATCGATGGCGATCCTGCGAAATGCTGCCTGGAGGGCAGGGCGTCTTGGGTCGGCCATGTCGGCCGGATGAACGCCTGGGTTCGTCGGCGGCCGTTTGCGGCTGAAAAGCTCTTTCACCGTGCGCCGAGCGCCCTTTGCCGTTGGCCGTTTTGGGTGACGTTGGGCATGCTCTGCTTCAGTCCCACAACCGCCAGGGCTGGTCCGGCTGCAGGGTGAGGGTCGCATAAACGCGGTGCTGTTCGTAGTCGTCAGGCCCGTTGATGTTGTCGAGCTTGTTGAACTGGTAGGCCAAGCGCAGCGTCATCCAGCGCGTGACCCGGTAGCCGAGGCCCGCATCGGCCGTGTAGCGGTGGTCGACCTCGTCGTCATCGGAGGCGATAAAGTCGGAATAGCGGTAGCGCAGGCTGCAGTCGCCGAAGAAGTCGCGCGTGAAGTTGTAAAGGCCCCTGAGCTCGGCCTGGCCATAGCGTTCGAAGCCGCGCGTGTTGCTGCTGAAGTCTTCGCTGTCTATCCCGCTCGTGAGCCGGGCGCGGATATTCCAGCGCTGATAGTCCCAGAGCTTGTTCAAGTCGGCGCTCACGAAGGGGCCTTGCTCGTCCTTGTCGTTCTGGATCTGCTGGTAGAACCAGCCGGCGCCCAGGGAGGCCGTCAGGGTCGGGTCGAACTGGTAGAAAAAGCCGGCCGAGGGGGCGTACACCATGTAGTCCTGGTCGTCGGTGGCGGCGATGTTGCTGTCGTCGAAGTCGCGATAGATGTGCTTGTACTCGGCGAACACGCCGAAGCGCTGCGATATGCGCTGGTTCAGTCGCAGCCGGCCGAGGTAGTTGTTGAAGTCGCTCGATGTGTCTTCGTCATAGAGGCCGCGGGTGTACTCGGCGCCCGCCTCCATCCCGGTCCAGGTGGAGAACCAGTAGGTGAGCCCGGCGGAGGGGGTGAACTCCTGGTTGTCCTCCCGGGTGGGGTCGTCATACTTGTAGAGCCCGTGCGTGAACTGGACAAAGCTCGAATTCTCCGGCCCGAACTGGTGGCTCAGCCGGGCGGTGGCCTGGTTGCGGTAGTACTTGTCGCGCTCGCGGCGGGTATCGTCGCCCCTCACGATAACGTCGCCCGCCTCGTTCTCGACATCCCTGTTGTCCAGCGGGTCCTTTGAATAAAGGAAATAGTTGAACACCTCCAGGCGCGTCTCCCGGCTGAAGTTGTGCCAGGCCGACGCGAACAGGTTGTGCCGCCAGCTGTCGAACTCGTCGTTGTCGGCATAGAAGGAGTAGCCCGGGTCGTAGGAAACGCGCAGACCGCTCACCTGGCCCAGGAGCTCGAGCGTTCCGCCGAAGGTCACGGTGGTGATGAAGTCGTCCTTCTTGTTTTTGCGGTCGAGGTCGATGTTGTCGTTGTACTCCTCCGTAACGGAGGCGCGGGGCGTGAAAAGCAGTTGGGCCGCCAGAGAGGCACTACCCCATGCGAGCACGATCGACACGACCAGGATCAATGACACGTGGATCTTTTTCATCGACGGGCCTCCGTGGTAGAAGAATGCCTATAATGCCTAAAATTCGCTATATCGCCTAAAATTGAAAGCTAAAAAAAGAAACTGACCGAATTCATAAAATTTAATTTAAAGAAAATCAAATCAATTCTGACAGCTTCTCGCTGTTGTGGAGCAGGGTGCCGGCAGCTCACCGCATTCTTCGGATTCAGCCTTGGTTTCAGACTCAGTCAGCCACGACCCGTCTCCTCGACTATCTCGAGCCAATTTTAGGCATTGCTTTTTAGGGCACCACGATGGTGTCGTTGGTCTGGAGGGTTATGTTGTTTTCGATGTCTTTGCCTTTGACGATGTCCTTGTAGTTGATGCGGTATATTTTTTCCTTGCCGCCCTCTTTGCGCATGAGGATGATCGCATCCTTGGAGGCCCACTGCGTGAACCCGCCGGCCAACGAAAACGCCTGCAGCACCGTTAGCTCCTTCGTGAGCGGATACTCGCCGGTCCGCATCACCTCCCCCAAAACATAGATCCTCTGGCTGGCGGGGTTGACGACGGTGACGGTCACCACCGGGGCCGTGACGTAGCTGGCGAGGCCTTTCTGAATGGTCTCGGTCAGCTGCATCGGCGTCATGCCGGCGGCCGCGATATCGCCGAGCAGCGGGAACGAGACCCTGCCGTCGATCCGGACCAGGACCGCCGGACGCGAGAGTTCCGGCTCCTTCCAGGTGGATATCTCGAGCACGTCACCTGCCCCGATGCGGTACTCCGCCGACTGGGACTTGGCCGACCAGGTCTGCACCGGCTGGCTTTGCGAGGAGGCCGCCTGGCAAAGGCTCAGGAAAACAACCGCCGCTGCGACAGACACCAGGAGTCGTTTCGATTTCATGTCTGCATCTCCTTTGAAAGTCAAAAAAGTTGCCAGCTGAGTTCCACCGCCGAGCCGCGGCGGTTTCAGAGAAAGTTGGGGCTGCGTGTGCCGCCGAGGCGCCGGAACCTTAAAAAGCCTCTCGCACCCTCTTCTCTCGCGTCGACAAAAATAGCATCTGCTCAACCAACATTGCCCACGCGCGGTGCGGCAGAAACTTCGGACGCTTACCCTGCTGCCCCTGCCGCGTGAAATGTGAAGCGGTCTTCCAACTACAGACTTTCAAGGCCCTTGAATATGGCTCCGCCCTCTCAAATACATACCGAAATAAAGCATAACAGACTGAATTATATTGTTAATTATTTGGAATGACACGAGCCGCAGCTACTTCTTCGAGGGTCGGCCGTAGCCTCCATACTTGTATCCGTAATAGCGGGACGCGGCCGTTTCGATGTAGTTGACGATGCTTCCGAGGATTTTTTTCTGGCCCACCTGGGCCACTAGGTCGGCAACAGCTTCGCAGCGGGTGCTGCCGTAGCGTACGACGATCAGGATGCCGTCCACCTGGCGTGCCAGCACACCGGTCTCCGCAGCCAAGGCCGGCGGCGGGGCGTCGATGACGACGATCCGGTCGGGGTAGCGATTCGTAACCTCTGACAGGAGGCTCGACATCCGCTCGGCACCGATCAACTCGGCCGGGTTCTCCGGCGGCGGTCCGGCAGGCAGGAGGGTCAGCTTGTCGACCTTGGTCTTGAGCAAAAGCGACGGCAAGAGGCTGCCTTCGGCCAGGTAGTTGCTCAGTCCGGGGACCGGGCCGAACCCGAAACGCTTGTGGAGCTGCGGCATCCGCATGTCTGCGTCGATCAGCAACACGTGGCGGTTGATGTTGAGTGCGATGCTGATGGCAAGGTTGGCCGCTGCAAAGGTCTTCCCCTCGCCGGGGGCGCTGCTCGTCACCAGAATCGAGCGCGGCGGATGGCCGGCCAGCGGGAAGAGAATGTTCGTGCGCAGAATCTTGAACTGCTCCGCCTCATGCGAGTGCGGGGCGGTCATCGACACCAGCATGGGGTCGATATCGGCCTCGTTCCATTTCGGGGCCCGGCCGGCTCTATCCGTCTGTTGAACCGGAGCCTCCTTTGGAGGCGCAGCCGGCGGCAGGGCTTGGGGTTTGGTCTCCGAGACGAGTTTCAGCGGCCGCGGGAAGGTCGCGGGAGGCGACTCGCCCTTGGCGGCGACCGGCGTGGCGGCCGGCACGATTTTAAGGCCATCCTCGGCTGGCGGAAGCGGCTGAACCGGCGCAGAGGCGATGCCCGCCTGCGTCTCCGGTAGCGCGGGGGCAATGGTTCGGCTCTCGGGGCCGCTCTTGGAGAGATAGGGCGGGAGCCCCTTCTCCGCCCGCTGGCCTGCCGGCTGCCTGGCGGGTATCGCCGCCGCCAGCGCCTCCAGGCGCATGGCCTGCTCAATGCCGCGCGGCGTCAGCTTGCCGCCGGGGTATATGAGCCGCTGTTCGAGCAGCCGGAATATGGTTCCGGAAGACTTCAACTCCTCGATGCGATCGTTGTCCACTTGGCCGGTTGCCGGGTCGCATTTGAGCAGATGCCCTGTCGTGGGGTCGTATCCGACCAGCACGGCGATGTCGTCGTAGGTCAGCTTCGCCGGGGCCGCCGGCGCCGCGGTTGTCGATTTTTTGCGTTCGCTCGAGTATTTCGCAAGGGCTTTTGAAATTTTACCCACCAAACCACCTCGTCTGTCGGTGTTAGGGTCAGGATGAAATATAAAGGGCAAGGTTTAGGGTGCGGGGTGCAAGGCGACGGAACCGCATCCGGCACCCGGCGCCGTGGACCCTTTGCGGATATCCGCTTTTAAACACTCGCAACCTGCCGCACCATCTCCAACGTGGGCTCAACGCCCTGAAACACCAGCATGGCGAAAGCTGCCGTCAGGATCACCGCCACAACGACGGACACGGTGGTGGCCGCCGTCAGCATGCGATGCCGCCTGCGATCCTTTGCACTGAAAATTCGCGGCACCATCGCGAGCACGGGCAATCCGATCTCCTCCTCGAGCTTGTCCAAGCGCCGCACTGAGGTATCCATGCTTTCCAGCAGGAAGATCAGACCGACACCGAGACCCATACCGGCCGCGAGCGTGATCAGGAAGAGCTTGGGCAAGTCGGGAGAGACCGGCTTTTCCGGCAAGCGGGCCATATCGATCACCTGAAACTGCTCGCCTTTTTGTTTCTTCTCCATGTTGACGCCGATATCGGCTTCGAGTTTGCGGTTCAACAGCGAACTGTAGGACGCCTTGATGTTGTCGTAATCGCGTCGGATGGTCAGCAGCTCCTGCTCGAGCTTCGGGGCGACCTCGACCCGGCGTTGATACTCCCGCGTTTCCTGATTGATGCGCCCGATTTCCCCTTCCAGGGCCCGGATCGCGCCCAGCAGCATGGCTCTTTGCCGCACGGTCTCCGCGTTGAGCTGGGCCGAGGCATGCCGTCCGGCCGCCCCGCTGCCTTCGCCCACGGCTTCGGCGGCGGGCGGCGCCGCGGCCTGATCGCTCTCCATCTTCTCTATGCGGCTCTTCAGACGAACCACATCGGGGTGCTGATCCGTGTAGTTGGAGCGCAACGCGGCAAGTTTTTCCCTGAGTTGGTCCAAGCTCTCCGGGTCGCGGCCGGCGGCGGCCGGCCCCGGCGGCGGCGCCATGGCGGCCAACGCCCCCTGCCGAATCGCCATCTCGCTTTCAAGGGCCGCCAGTGAGACCCGGGCGCTGCGAAGGCTCTCCTCTTTCTGTGACAGCTGTTGGTTGAGACGCTCTAAAATCTTGAGGTTGGAGTCGAGCTGCTCAGGAAGCTCGCCCATGTGTTTTTCCCGGAATGACTTCAGATACTGCTCCTGCTGCTCCAGCCGCTTGCGCATGCTCTCGAGCTCTGCATCCAAAAAGTCGCTGGTGCCGACCGCAATCCCCTCGCGCACCTTGATGTTTTCGTCGATGAAAAACGCCGCCAGGCTGTTGGTGACTTTCATGGCGGTCTGCGGGTTGCGGTCCTGAAACGAAATGGTGAACGAATCCGAATCCCTGCGGGTCCGCGAGGGCCGGCCGACCTCGACTTTGATCCGCTTGCGCAAGCCCTCGAGCTTGTCCTCCATTAGCATTCTGGCGGACTTTGGGTCCGAGAAAAGCTTGAACTGGTCGATCACCCGCTCGAGGTTGCTGCGGCTCAAAATCTGCTGGGAAAGCGTGCTGATCCGGTTTTCGATGTTGACGTCGACCACGGGCGTCACAATTTTTTCCGGCACCCGCTGCGGCTGAACCAGAATCAGAGTGGTGGCCTCGTAAATCCTGGGCAGTTCGACGGTCAGAACCATGCCGACACCCACTGCCAGGCAGAAGGGAATGATGACGAACCAGCGGCGCCGGGAAATCAGCGCCAGGTAGTGGCCTATGTTCAGGCCTGCGGAACGATTGGGGGTGCTCATCTGGGATCCTGCTCGATAGCGAGTGTTGAGTGGCTGCCGTTCTTATTTTAACATAGAAAGTGTTAGCACTTCGGCTTTATTCACTTCCTATATTAGCCTAAATCCGTTCAAAAGTTAAGCCTCGCGTGAATACCGGGGGCAGCGGTCTTTAAAGCAATTTGCATGCCGAAAGAAATCACCAGAATGCCTTCCCCGGTTCTCGGATTCCCATCTAATTATCTATAATTACAGTAAACAAATTCAGATCTGCCAGTTAGAATTAAACTTGGTCGAATAAGCCACAGCGGGGCCGTCACGCAAAATGGGAAATAAATTTACCAAAATTGTGGGGGAAACGTAACTATCCTCCGGTTGATGCCGGCGAAGAAAAACCTGCGGTGCCTGCGGCCGAGAGGCGCAGGCGTGATCGACCCGCACGGCTTTTCATGTGTAACTTTTAGTGGTTGCCTTGACTATCGCAGTGTAGTAATATAGCGTCGGGATTCTGGAAGGAGCGGCTTGGGTCCAACACTAAAACCAGAGTCGAGGCGCATATGAAAAAGAAATACCGGTTGCTGGTGATCGACGACAGCAAGGAAACCGTGGCCGGGTTGAACAGCTTTTTAAGCCGGGACTACGAGGTCCTGACCGCCTTCAACGGTTTGGATGGGCTGCGAGCCTTCGAACAAAACGAGGCGGGGATCGACCTGGTGATCACGGATTTGGTCATGCCCGAGATCAGCGGCGTCGGCGTCATCTCGATCATCAAGAAAAAGTACCCCGGCACGCCGGTTATTGCTATCACCGGATGGGGCGAGCACCCGGGCGCCCTTGCCACCGAGGCGGCCGCCGACATGGTGCTGGACAAGCCCTTCGAGCTGGCCGACCTCGACCGACACATAAAGGAGCTGCTGGAAAGAAAGAAGTGAAATTCCAAAGCGTACAAGGAAGGCACACGGATCATGGCGCACGGCATTCGGTGAACCGCGCGCCTTTTCCAACTCACCTCACAGGCTCGAAAGATACTCCAACTCCCGTTCCTGGGAGTTCTTGGTGCCGACTGCAACGACTTCCACCCGACCCTCGCGGCGACGGAAATAAAGCCGGCCTTTGTAGGCGAAGACCACCTCCAGCACCGTTTCGCGGTTCTTCTTGCCGAAGACCTTGCGCTTGACAACCACCAGGTCCGGGGCGGAGTTGAGCTGGTGAATGACCTCCTCGGCCTTGAGCCGCAGATCCTCGTTCAACTCCAGCAGATTATCCACTGCGCGCTCGCTGACGGCAAGGTTCTTGTAAAGGGTGGCGAACCGCCGCTGTAGCGCCGCCGCCGCCTTGGAGCGGCCGCGGTCCTCCCGTCGCTGCTCCTTTTCGAGCAGTTCGATCTTCTCCTTGAGGCTCCGGATCTCCTCTTCCTGCGAACTTTGACGCCCGAGATTCTCGTTGAGTTTTGTCTCCAAGGACTCGATTTCGCCGATCAGGTCGTCCTCGTTTCTCTCCGCGCGGGCGCGCTCGCCCTCCATGGTCGCCTTGACGCGCTCGAACTCCGAACGCAGGCGCTCGCGCTCGGATTGCAGATCGGCCAGTTTCGCCGTGTTCTCCCGTTCCAGCTGCGCCAAGCGTTCGATTTCTCCGCGCCGTCGGTCCTCCTCGAGGTTGAGCTTTCTTCCGGCTATGCGATAGTGCACCAGCAACATCGCGAGCGCGGCAAAAACGTAGGCTCCGAGGATGGCGTTGGAGATCAGCCGGTTGTGCTCGAGGCGGGCCTCCACCTGCACGACCAGGCCCTCGCTCAACAGCGCGAAGTTTTCGACAGCCACCCGCTGCGGGTCGGGCTGGGATGGACCGGCGCCCGGCGGGTCAACTGCCGACGGGTAGAGAAGTTTGCCCGAGCCGGTTGCCACGCTGACGCGAACCGCAAAACCGTGCCGGACAAGGAGGCTTGCACCGAGGTACTGGCGAATGTTGGTGTCGAGCGCCTGCTCGAGGCGCACACTGCCGTCGAGCAGCGCCCGGGGGTCGCCGGTGTATACCTCTTCGATCTGCCGGGAGATGCGGCTCTCGACCTGGCGCTCCAGCGCCAGCACCGACAGCAGGTACAGGAGCGGCGGCAGCAGCGTGCAGAGGACGAGAATTTTGATGGAGAAAAACCGCATGGAAAGAGAGTGCCTAAAATCCCTAAAGTGAGCTATACTGCCTAATCTTGAAAAAACGGTGCACGGCGCAGGGTGCACGGCTCAAGGAAAAGAAAATCGAATTTCATTTTTTGGCCGCAGACTCTCGCAGACCGGCGCAGACGGCGGCTGAATGCTAATTTCTGCTCTGAGGGCCTTTCCGCCCAGCGACCTGCTGGGCGGAAAACATGCAATCGCTGCGCGATGGAAAACAACACCTTCAGCACAAGGAATGCCGCTGGCGCCACTTCAAGCTCCTGCCCGGAGGGCGAGCATATTTTCCTCCGCCAGGTCGGCGGAGGAAAAAGCCATGTCTGCGTCAGCCCGCGTGTGTCTGCGGCAAAATTGATCTTTTCGTCTTTTTCAATTTTTGGCACTTTAGCACCCGTATCATTTAATCTCTTCCAGGGCCTTGCGGGCTTCGGCGGAGCCGTCGAAGTCGTTGCCGAGGGAGAGCGCCCGCTCGAGTTCCGTGCGCGCGCGCTCCGGTTGACCGAGTTTTAGATAGGCCATCCCCAAATGATAGGCCACCGTCGGGTTGTCCGGATTCTTGGCCAAGCTGGCCTTCAACTCGCTGACCGCCGAATCGTAGAGACCGCGCTTGTAGTAGACCCACCCGAGGGTGTCCATCACGCTGGGATCATCCGGCAGCGCTTCCTTGGCCGCCTGCGCGAACCGCAGAGCCTCGTTCAGGTCGCGGCCCTGCTCGGCCAGAATGTAGGCCAGGTTGTTGGCCGCCGGAGCCAGCTTCGGATCGATCTCCAAAGCGCTGCGGTAGTGCTTTTCAGAGAGATCGAATCTTTTTTGATAGTCGTAGACGACGGCGATCATCATATGCGGACCGGCCTGGCGCGGGTTGACCTCCAGCAGCTTCTTGAATTGCTCCACCGCCTTGTCGGCCTGCTTCTCCCGCAGGTAGATCCCGGCCAGGGCGTAGTAGGGCTCAAGCAGGTTGGGGTTCTTCTCGATCGCGAGCCGGAAGGCCTCCGCGGCGGCGGTCGGGTTGCCCTGGGATAGGTGCAGACCGCCTTTCAGATTGTAGACCACGCCCGCCGCGGCCGGGGTGCCGCCCACCTGAACGAGCTGCTTTTCGCAGCGCGTGAAGGCGTCGCCGAACCGCTTCTGCTCGGCCAGCACCTGGATGAGGCTGCTGAAGACATCGAGCAGATTGGGGTTGAGTGCAAGCGCCCGTTCATAGCTCGCCAGCGACTGGTCGTATTGCTTGCGCGCCTGGTGCAGGGCTCCCATCCGATAATGGCCGGCCGGGTTGTCCGGCTCGGCGCGGACCAGGGCTGCGAACGCCTCCGCGGCCTGGGCATAATTCTGCTGGCCGAGGTGGATGTTGCCGAGCAGCAGCCGGGCCTGGTAGCTTCCCGGGTCGATGTTGAGCGCCTCCTCGGCCTCCCGGCGCGCCCGCTCGAGGTCGCGCTCACGCAGATAGATCTCCGCCAGCAGCAGGTGCGCGCGCATGTTGGCGCCCTCGAGCTCGAGCGACTTGAGCAGCGCAGACTGCGCCAGGCGGCTCTCTCCACGGCCGAACTGGGCCAGACCCATGAAGTAGTGCGCCCGAGCCGATTTGGGCTCCTCCTGGATCAGTTGACCGAGGAGCTCCACAGCCGGTCCGAACTCTCGCCGTGCGATCAGGATCTCGCTCTGCAGCATCCGGGCCGGAAAGTACTTGGGCCGCTTGGCGAGCACGGCGGCATTCTCCTTTTCGGCCGCAGGCAGGTCGCCTTGGGAAAGATAGAAGCGCGCCACGGCGCTGGGGATGTTGACATTGTCGGGCTCGATTTCCTTGGCCTTGGCATACATCGCCAGCGGTCTTTCCCGGTCGCCGACGCTGGCGTAATACCCGGCCAGCACCATGTAGGGCCTGATGTTTTTGGGCTCCGCCTCCATGGCCTTGACATAGGCGGCCTCGGCTTGCTGATTTTTTTTCAACCCGAGGTAAAAGTTGCCCAGGGTGATCAGCAGGTCCGCATCGCCGGGGGCGTCCGCCACGGCGTGCAGGAGTTCGGCCTCGGCCTGCTCGAACTTGCGTTGAGCCAAGTAGAAGCTGAAGAGCGCCAGGCGGTGCTTGATCGATTTGGGGTCGATGATCAGCGTCTGGCGCAGCACCCGCTCGGCCTCGTCCGTGCGTCCCTGCTGGGCCAGCACTCGCGCCAGGCCGAGGTAGGCCCTTGCCTCCCTGCCGTTGATGTCGATGACCTTGCGGTAGGTGCTGTCGGCCTCGAAGAGGTTCTTTTCCCGGTCGAGGAGCGTTGCCAGCAGCAGGAGCGCCTCGACATTGTTCGGCTCGCGCGCCAGGACTCCCTCCACGCGGGGGCGCGCCGCGTCGTACTTTTCGGCCAGGAGCATGAACGTGGCCAGCTTCAACTGCGCCTCGGAGTGGGCCGGGTCGAGTTCGGCCGCTGCGGAGTAGGAACGGAACGCCTCCTGGGCATCTCCCAGTTTCAGGCTGGTCTCGGCCAGAAGCAGGTGCGCCTGAAGAAACTTCGGGTCGATCTGGATGGCGTTCTTGAGTTCGATTCGTGCCGATTTGAACTCGCCTTTTCCCAAGTACTCCTGCCCCTTGGAAAAATGCGCCTGCTTCTTCTCCTCCTGGGACGAGCAGCCGACCGCGGCGAAAACGAAGGCCGGGATGAGAACAACGAGCCAAGCGAGGCGTTTCATGAGCGAATCTCCTGGATGAAATGGGAATCGAATTTCAAAACCGGTGCACGGTGAATGGCGCACGGCGGCGTGCGGCAGAAGGATATTCGGGCCGTCGGCGAAGGCCGTCTGTCGCCTATCGGTTCGCCAGCACCTCCGCCAGGAAACAGCTGAGTTCGCCGATTCCGACCGGCTTCGTAAGAACCCCCTTGATCAGTTTGCGGCGGAGCAGCTCCGGAAGATCCGGCTCCATGGGTTCGTAGCCCGATAGGATCACGATGTTGGCCGCCGGGTCCGAATCCAGAATGCGGCGAGCGCACTCCAGCCCACCCATGCCGGGCATGTTCACATCGAGCAGCACGACGTCGGGCCGGAACTCCCGGTACAGCTGGACGGCCTCCTCGCCGCCCTGCGCCAACGCCGACTCGTAGTTCAGCTTTTTCAGCAGCCCCTTCATCGCCAGATTGATTTCAGCCTCATCGTCGACCAGCAGGATGCGCTGGCCTTGGCCGATGACAAGCGGGGCAGGCAACGGCAAGGCGGGCGGCTCCTGCAGCTGCACCAGCGGAAACTGCAGACGAAACGTGGTGCCCTGCCCCGGCGTCGAGGTCGCACTGATCGTTCCGTCATGGCCCTTGATGATCCCATAGGCGGTCGAAAGCCCCAGGCCGGTTCCCTTGCCGATCGGTTTGGTCGTGAAGAATGGATCGAAGCACTTTTCCAAGGTTTCACGGTCCATGCCGATGCCGGTGTCCGACACCTGCACGACGACCTGGCCGCCCTCCTTGCGACCGTCGATGGTGAGCATGCCGCCCTCCGGCATGGCGTCCTGTGCGTTGGCGCAAAGATTCATGAGGACTTGGCTCAGCGCGGCCGGGTCCCCGGCCACCGGCAGTGCCTCCGGGAGCACGGTGCGGATCCTGACCCCGGTGCCGAAAGACCGGGCGGCGATCTGCTCGGTTTCCCGGATGGCCTGGGCCAAATCCATGTGCTTGAACTCCTTGCCGATTTGTTTGCGGGAAAAATGCAGCAGGCCATCGACGAGCCGCGCCCCCCGCTTCACCGAGGCGTGGATGCGTTCGGTGATCTCCTGAAGCTGGGGCTCTTCCCTGAAATTGAACTGGATCAGCTGGCTGTTGACCAGGATCTCAGTGAGCGTGTTGCGGAAGTTGTGGGCCACCCCGGCGGCGATGGTGCCGATGGCTTCCATTTTCTGCACGTGCTGAAGCTGCACCTCCAGGCGCCTGCGCTCGGTGATGTCGGTGATCATGAGCATCACCGTGGTCTCATCGCCCTTGACCGGGAGCTTCTTCACCGTCAACAGCCGATGGTTCACCTCCAGGGGAGTGGTCTCCCCGACAACTGCGGTGCCGCCGGGGCCGCTCGACAAGAGCGCCTCCAGCCGTTCCCGGACGCGACCTTCGAAAAGTTGCGCGGGCCGGGAAGTCAGGAATTTTTCGGGGGCTATTCCGAGCAGGACCGCGGCGGCCGAATTGGCGTAGACGATGCGTCCCTGAAAAACCTCGAGGATGCCCTCCGCCATGCTTTCGAGAATGGTTTCGAGGTGGCGGTTGCGCGAGAGCAGCTCGCGTGTGAGCTGGCGGGAGTAGGCGTGGTCCAACCCCACCACCGGCCTGGGGATGTCCCGGCGGCGCGGTCCGTCCGCTGCGCGGAGGGTGGCGAGGAAATTATCCGCCATGGCGCTGAAGGGCCCTTTGGCGATGTAGTAATCCGCCCCCGTGGCCTGGAAATCGAAATCGGCCTCGGCGACCATTGCGGAGACGATCACCAGAAAGCAATTTTGCAGCTTGGGCATTCCGCGGATGATCCGGATCAGCTTATCCCCGTCGATTTTAGGCATGATGAGGTCGAAGAAGATGATATCGGGGGTGAACTCCGAAAGCACGTTCAACGCCTCGAATCCGTCTCCCGCCGTCTGCACCTGGTGGCCTTCGCGGCTGAGCAGCCGCTCGGCAAAAGTCAGGATCACACGGTCATCGTCGACGACAAGTATTTTTTTCTTGGCGGCCACTGGGTCGGTTGGGTCTGTTGAGTCTATTGAGTCGATACGAGAAGAAGACAGAGAATGCCTATAATGC
>JALOOU010000001.1 GCA_025454255.1 Desulfobacterales bacterium
CCATACCGGACCTCGAATGCGGGGCAGGGATGGATTGACCCAATGGATCCGGTACTCCATCCCGCATGTCGGACACTTGGCGGTCTTATCCCCTTTCTCGGGCTGAATCCGCTCCATACAGGTGGGGTTGTGGCATCGGAATTTACCGTAGGTCCTTGTTTCTCGCAGGCTCTCTGCCGTCGACATCCCCTTTTCTTTTTCGATCGCCATGATTCACCTCTTCGGATCCCACATTAAGGTTCTTCGATTTTCGCAGCGGGCTGGCTTGTAAATATAATGTTCATTATAGTGAACGAATACGATAGGGTCTTACACTATAATTTTACTCTTTGTCAAGCAGGATTGTCATCTAAAATTTTTTTTATATTGAATTATGTAACTATAGACTGGCCTGTTTCCGCCCGAAGCGCACCCGAATCGGCCCGGTGCGAATTCGCCGATTTTATAAAATGTTCATTATGATGAACATTTTATAAAAGATGGAAACCGATGTAACGTGCGTGAAAAAGTGGCCGGTCAAAAAGGGCAGGCCGCAACGAGGATCAAATGGAAAACATAACGGAGGGCTGAATAAAGCGGTTTGCCGGAAGGACCATCATCCGGCCGGCTCCTCCCACCAGCAGATGATCGACCCGGAGCGTTTATAGCGAATCCCCTCTGTTTGCTCGATCTGCCGTATCCAGGCCCCCAGCCCGGAAGCATGATGGATAATCAGAGGGATGCTGTGGCGGGGCAGGATGTCGTTCGGCAGGCCGCAGAGATACATCGTTTTTTGTGCTCCGGCGAAAATCTCCCGGGAATCCCAGGGAGTGGGATGGATGAACCCGTGGACGGCACCCTCCCGGGTCGAATACCCCAGATGGCGTGGAAATTCCGCCTTGAGCCGGCGGATCAGCCGGACCGCTTCCAGGTTCTCTTGGACGCTGACCCCCTTGTTCAGGTTGCGCAGGATCCTGTCGTCAAAGGACTCGAACCCGATCGCGCCCAACAGGATGTTGACCCCCATCTGCCGAGCCGCCCGCAGCGCCTCTTCCAAACGGGCGGCCCCGGCGATGAGCCCGTCCGCCCGAAGGGTGAGACTGATTTGGGAAAGCCGCATGCCGTTCCGGCTCGCCGCTCCCAACAAGTCCGGAAGCCCGGGAAGGGGGTATTCATTGATGAGCTCAAAGGGGATCTTTCCGCCGTCTCTTCCCTCCGGCAGGCAACGGATCTGGCAGAGCACCGTTTCCATGTCCAGCTTGCCTGGAAATCCCTTGTCCGCCGCCACATCGCAGAAGCTGCAGCCCCTCACGGGGAGCTTGATTCTCTTCCCTCCTCCGGCGCGGATCGACGCCGGATAGTCGATTTCCGCCTCTGTGACCCGAGCTGCGTGCGGACAGCCGATCTGCTGCAGCACCTGGCCGCTTGTGATCCGCAGGGGCGTAATCCCGCTGGCGCCCACGCGGTAAATATTATCCCATCGGACCTTCCCGAGGTATTTCTCGTCCCAGCTCTTTTTGGGATTCTGGATGATCGCGCCGTTAAGGCCCTTGTACGAAAGACCGGGAACATCCGGCCAGCGGCTCCCCTCGAGGCGGCTCAACAACGGGATCGCCTGCTCCGCAGGCCCGTGCAGGGCGAAGCGGAAGCTGTCCGCAAGGCCCTTGAACCGATGGGGGTGCTGCCGCCAGCCTTCTTCTCCTCGAAAATCCGCATCTGCCTGGGGACCGGCCAGGATGGTGACGGTGCCTTCGTTAGTGAGCTCTTTGGCCAGGGAAAAAAGATCCTCCCGGCCGCTGAGCGCAGAGAATCCGATCACGGGCCTGCGGGAGCCGAAATAGTCGGAAAGGGCCTTTTTCAGGGAATCCTTGTCATCGTCCCGGGTCACGGCGATGACGATGCATGGATGGCGGGTGTGGTCCTGGATGATCGTGGCGGCCATCTGCGGGCCCAGCAGCCCGTAGGCGGCACCGGGGGGATGGCTGGTGATGATGGCCATTTGCATTGGACTGAATTCCTGTGCTAATCGACATGGATAGTAACATAAGGTGCCCCCTGTTCTCAATCGGATGGAAGTCTCCCATGGCCTTTCTGACAGCGCATGAGATGGAGAGGTACGACAGGCAGATCCGCATCGCTGAGATCGGAAAGAGGGGGCAGGAAAAGCTGAAAAATGCTCGGGTCTTTATCGCCGGAGCCGGCGGACTCGGCTCCCCCATTTCCATCTATCTCGCCGCGGCCGGCGTGGGCGCCATCCGGATCGTCGATCGGGAGCGGGTGGAGGCGAGCAATCTGAACAGGCAGATCCTGCATTGGAATGACGATATCGGCCGGGCCAAGGCCGATTCCGCCCGGGCAACGCTTGCCCGTTTGAATCCGGCCACCCGCACGGAAGCCATTTGCGACACCATCACCCCTGAAAACGTGGCCCAACTGGTGGCGGGTTGCGATCTTATCGTGGATGCCATGGACAATTTGCCGACCCGTTTTCTGTTGAACAAGACGGCCATCGAAAAAAACATTCCGTTTTTCCATGGCGCCGTCCACGGTTTCGAGGGCAGGGCGATGACCGTTATCCCCGGAAAAACGGCGTGCCTCCGATGCATGTACCGGGGCCCCATACCGCAGGAGACGTTCCCGGTGATCGGCGTGGCGACCGCGGTGATCGGGTCCATTCAGGCCACGGAGGTGATCAAATGGATCGCTGGGATCGGCGCCCTTCTGGAAAACCGGGTGATGGTTTACGACGGTCTGGCCATGCGCTTTACCGAATTCAGGATTCAAAAAAATCCTGGCTGCGACCACTGCGCGGATGCCGCAGAAAAGGGCTGATCCATGGGCGTTCAGGTGCACATTCACAGGACCCATCGCGTATCCACGGATGGGAAAGAGGTGGTCCAGGCCGAAGGCAGTTGTGTGGGAGAGTGCCTGGAGCACCTGGTGAAGCAATACCCGGGCATGAAGGAGGTGCTCTTCGACCAGAAGGGCAACTTGCGCAACATCATCGAAATCTACTTGAATCATGAAAGCGCTTATCCCGATGAACTGAAAAAGACGGTAAACGACGGCGACGAGATTCACCTGACCTTCATGCTGGCCGGGGGGTAGAAGCGGATTTCTCTGCCTGCCGGCCGAAGGCGCGCCGCCGCTGTTCATCAGGCAGTCCGCCGCCCGCGCCCGCGAGGAATCACTTGACCGCATCGCCGACAGCGCCACCGTGAAAGACGTTCCGGGGCGGGTCGCGGATATCCACGGCCGGCCACCGGTGCGCCGGGCGATGGAGGAGGGAGGCCGCCGCGGGCTTCCGCCGAGTCAAAAGACCCACATTCAGCTTGACTTTCACACCTGTTTCGCATAGCTACTTCATAGCTATGCTCATCCGGCCTAAAGGCGTTATCACCGGGCGCATCCTTGCTCCTACCCGCTTCTCGGCAAAGGAGACATTTCGATCGGGACCGCCACAGATCGACCCCAGCACTCAACCTCAATCAAGCAATCGATCTAAACCAAAGGAGGGTTGCGATGAGAAACAGGCAATGGCTGTGCGCAGTGTCCTTAGCATTGATCGTCGGCCTTTTGGCAATAGCCTCCCCCGCCCTCGTCCGGGCCGCGGACCCCATCAAGCTCAACTACTCCATCTTCTTTCCCGCCCCGCATAAAATGACGGTCCTGGCCGCCGAGTGGGCCCAGGAGGTCGAAAAGCGCACCAACGGAGCGGTCAAGGTCACCATTTTTCCGGGCGGCACCCTCACGCCGGCGGACAAGTGCTACGACGGCGTGGTGAACGGGATCTCCGACATCGGGTTCTCGGTGCTCGCCTACACGCGGGGCAAATTCCCCCTGACGGAATTGACCGACCTTCCCCTGGGGTTAAAAAGCGGTGCGGTCGCCACCCGTCTGATCAACGCCTACTACCAAAAGTTCAAGCCCAAAGAGTTCGACGACGTCCAGGTGATGTACCTCCACGGCCACGGCCCGGGCCTGCTCCACTCCAAAAAGAGCGTGAATACCCTTGACGACCTCAAGGGGATGAAGATCCGCTGCACCGGCATGGCGGCGAAAATCGTGACCGCCCTCGGCGGGGTACCGGTCGCCATGCCCATGGGCGAAACATACGACGCACTCAGCAGAGGGGTGGTCGACGGTTCCATGGCCCCCCAGGAGTCCTTGCAGGGCTGGAAGTGGGGCGAGGTGGTGAAATACACGATCGAAAATTTCGGCTCCTCCTACAGCACAGGGTTTTTTGTGGTCATGAACAAGGACAAGTGGAAATCCCTGCCCCCGGAGGCCCAGAAAGCGATCGAAGCGGTCAACGCGGAGTGGATCGAAAAAACGGGGAAGCTCTGGGACGAAATCGACCAGCAAGGCCGGGAGTTCACCCTGGCGAGAGGCAACCAGATCCTCCCGCTTTCCAAGGAGGAGGACCAAAAGTGGGCCAAGCAGGTGCGGCCGATTCTGGATGAATACGTCGCCAACATGAAGGGCAAGAATCTGCCGGGAGATGCGGCCCTCAGCTTCTACCTCGAAGAGATGAAAAAACTGCAGTAGGGCTTCAGGCAGAGGAAGGGAGATCCTTCTCCCTTCCTCGTTTCGCGCCTCCCCAAACGGAAAGGAGCGGTGAGTGGAGCATTTATTTAACAGCGTTTTCCGGCTGAGCCGCCTCCTGAACGGGATCGCCGGGGTTGCGATCACCTTTATCATGGCCCTGACGGTCCTCGACGTCGTCCTGCGTTTTTTTCGACGCCCGATCGTAGGGACCTACGAGCTGGTGGCGTTTACCGGGGCGGTCGTCATCGGCTTCGCCATCCCCCTGACCTCATGGATGCGCGGGCACATCTTCGTCGACTTCTTCACCGGGAAGCTGCCGAATGCCGCCCGATCCATTTTCAACCTGATCACCCGCTGCATGGGGGTCGGCCTGTTTCTGCTCATCGGGTGGAATCTGATCCTGGTCGGCATGGACCTGCAGAAATCCGGCGAGGTTTCCCTCACGCTTCAACTTCCCTTTTACCCGGTCGCCTACGGCCTTGCTGTTTCCTGTTTCGTTCAATGCATGGTTCTCTTGGCGGATATGGTGAAGATCCTCAGGGGGCAATATGAATGAGGTCACGGCGGGGCTGATTGGTCTGGCGGCGGTCCTGCTGCTGTTTCTGACCGGCATCGAACTGGGGTTCGCGATGACCCTGGTGGGGCTGCTGGGGTTCAGCTATATCGTCTCCTGGAAAGCCGGTCTGAATCTTCTCGCGAAGGATTTTATCGACGTCCTGGCTTCCTATGGATTCACGGTCATCCCCCTTTTCATCCTCATGGGGCAGATCGCCTTCAACGCCGGCATCGCCAGGCGCCTGTACGCCTCGGCCTACACCTTTATCGGCCACATCCCCGGCGGCCTGGCCATGGCCACGGTAGCCGGGGCCACGGCTTTCAAGGCAATCTGCGGCTCCTCCCCGGCGACGGCCGCCACGTTCGCCAGCGTCGCCGTCCCCGAAATGGACCACTACGGCTACGACAAGAAGCTATCCACCGGGATCGTGGCCACGGTCGGAACGCTCGGCATCCTCATGCCGCCCAGCGTGACGCTAATCGTCTTCGGCATCATCACGGAGCAGTCCATCGGCAAGCTATTCTTGGCCGGGATCATCCCGGGCTTGATGGTCGCCGTGTTCTTCATCTGCATCATCTACGGATGGTGCAAGATCAATCCCCTGCTCGGCCCACCGGGCGAAAAATCGACCTGGCGCAAGCGAATGGCCTCGCTGCCGGAGGTGATCTGGATCACGGCTATTTTCCTGCTCGTCATCGGGGGCCTGATGCAGGGGTTCTTCACACCGACCGAGGCCGGCAGCGTGGGCACGTTCATGGTCCTGGCGTTGTCCCTCATCAAGAGGGACCTGAACTTCAAGGGCTACGTCAAATCGGTGGTCGAATCGCTGCGGACGGCGTGCATGGTTCTGATGCTGATCGTGGGCTCGACGGTCCTGGGGCATTTTCTCGCCGTGACCAAGATCCCCATGATCACGGCGGACTGGGTTCTGGAGCTTGCCCTCAACCGCTACCTGGTCATGGTCATCATCTCGGTCATCTACCTGCTGGGGGGCTCCTTCATCGACGACCTCGCCTTCATGGTGCTGGCCACGCCGATCTTCTACCCGGTCATCATCAAGCTGGGGTTCAGTCCGATCTGGTTCGGCATGATCATCGCGCTGACGGTCATGGTCGGCGTGGTGATCCCGCCTGTGGCGATCAACGTCTTCGTGGTCAAAAACATCACCAAGGTGCCCTTCGGCGTCATCTACAGCGGCGTCTACCCGTTTCTGCTCAGCATACTTTTCTGTGCGGTGCTGCTGTTCCTGTTCCCGCCGATCTGCACCTTTTTGCCGGACCTGCTCATGAAATAAAGGCGGCTCCGTAATAAACGCGATTCCGGTGTTGCGCTTCATCCCGCAGCCGCTGCGGCGTACTAGAGTGTGCGCCTCGCCCCGCGGGCGGCGCGCGCCTTGAACTTGCGCTTATTGCGAAGCCGCCGGGATGGTTCTCAACGAAGACAGGTTTTCGCTTTCACCTCCGCATCGATTCCCGCCCCGACAGGCGAGGCGGAAATCTATTTGGACCACTCCTTCCAGTCCAGCCCGGTCTTCTTCTCCCAATCCGATGCGAAGGATGCGGTGAAAAAGCCGTGCAGCTTCTGCAGCAGCCGCTTCCAGCCGGTGGCGTAGTCGTATTTCAGCACGTCCTCCAGAAACGGCACGATATCGGCCAGCTTCTCCTTCGGCAGGAAGGCGTAGGCCTTCATGTCGTAGGAGCGCTTCAACGCCTCGGGGGTGAGGGAGTGGGCGGTCAGCATCGCCACCCTGAATCGGCGCCTGACGGCGATCTCAAGCAGATCGAAGCCGCGCACCCCCATGATGTCCAGGACCACCAGATCATAGGCGTTGGCCTCCAGCAGGGCGGCGGCCTCTTCGAACCCTCCGGCCTTCTCGATCCGGCACCGGGGCGCATCCGCCAGCACGAGCTCCTCTAAAGATTCCAACACGTCCGGCTCGTCGTCGACGGCCAGAATTATTTTGTCGTTTAAAATCGAGTCACCCATCAGGCGCCTCCCCTTGGTTGAACGTATTGGAGATGATTGCGAACGGTTCCCTGCTGCAGCCGAAAACCGCTGCACCTGTTCGTCGACACTTCGGCGGTTTCGCTTGCGGCCTAACCCCGGTAATGGATCGCGGTCATGTCAAAACAAAAGTGAATGGGTGGTGCGGCGGGTTCGACCGCCGCCGGCAGTCTGATGGTGAATACAATGCACCGCATGGAAAATCAACACAGATGATAGGCCGATCCGTCCATGCGCGTATCGGCCGCTTGCCTGTTTTTGTGTTTTTAAAACGGCGCTCATCGTGCTAAACCACGATCGAATCCATGCGCAATGCCATCCCCCCTTTACGAGCGAGCGACCGCCATGAATCAGACGGCAACAGCGTTCAGCAGATCCAAGGATGAGATGCAGGCCCTGATGCAGGTGGCGCTGGGCGAAGCGCCCGCGGACCTGGCGGTGCTCGATGCCGACCTCGTCAATGTCTACACCGGCGAGGTCCAACCGCGCATGAGCGCGGCCGTCAAGGGGCGCTGGATCGCGCGCGTCTCCGCGGATGTCCGCGAACTGGTCGGCCCGGCCACCCGCGTGATCGACGCCCGCGGCCGGACCCTCGTCCCCGGCTTGATCGACGGCCACACCCACCTCGCGTGGATTTACGGCGCGGCCGAATTCGTCCCGTTCGCCGCCGCCGCCGGCGCCACCACGGTCATCACCGAAGCCATGGAGCCCTACCCTGTGGGCGGGTTGGCGGCCGTTCTGGATTTCCTGGAATCCTTCCGGGACCAGCCGATCCGGATCCTGGCGACCGCCCCCGCCATGGCCTCGATCAGCGCTGCCGCGCGCGGGATCGACCCCGGGGATCTCTCGGTGCTCCTCGCGCGGGAGGAGATCGTGGGGTTGGGAGAGTCCTACTGGCAGGCGGTGCTGCAGGAGCCGGATTCCTTTCTGCCTGCGCTCGCAGCGGCGCAGCGCGCCGGGAAGCTTCTGGAGGGCCACACCGCCGGCGCCAGCGAGAAAAAGCTCAATGCCTACCTGGCAACCGGGGTCTCCTCCTGCCACGAGCCCATCGACGCCGATCAGGTGCTCGCGCGCCTGCGCCTGGGGATGCACGTGATGGTGCGGGAAGGAAGCATCCGGCGCGACCTGGAGGCGATCGCCCGCATCCGAGACACCGGCGCCGACCTGCGCCGGCTGGTGCTCGCCAGCGACGGCGCCTCACCGCAGGACCTCGTGCAGGGCAAATACATGGACTTCGTCGTCCGCAAGGCCGTGGCCTGCGGGTTCGCGCCGATTCAGGCGATCCAAATGGCGACCTTGAACGTGGCCGAGCATTTCCGGCTGGACGGCGTCATGGGCGGAATCGCGCCCGGCCGCCTGGCGGACATGGTGCTGATTCCGGAGCCGGCCGACTTCACCCCGCAGACGGTGGTCTGCAACGGCCGGGTGATCTTCGCAGAGGGGCGGCTCCTCGCACCGCCGCGGCGCCATGCATTCACACCGCAAAGCCTCCAAACGGTCAAGCTCCCCCGCCGCTTGACCCCCTCTGATTTTGCCGTCTCTGCCGAGACCTTCTCAGCCCCGGCGCGGGTCCGGGTCATCGAGATGGTGACAGACCTGGTCACGGCCGAACGCCAGGTCGAGGTGCCGGTGTCAAACGGCGGACTGAGGGCAGACCCCGCAATCGGGCTCTGCAAGATCGCCGCCGTGGACCGCGCCCACGCCCCCGGCAAGCTCTTCACCGGCTTCATCCGGGGCTTCGGCCTCACCCGCGGCGCCGTGGCCTGCAGCGCCGCCTGGGACACTTCCGACATCATCGCCGTCGGCGCCACCGACGAGGACATGGCCTGCGCCGTCAACCGGATTGCCGACCTGCAGGGAGGCGCCGTTCTCTGCGCGGGGGGCCGCGTCCTGGCGGAGCTGGCGCTGCCGGTTTTCGGCATCGCCAGCCACCTGCCCATGGCGGAGCTGACGCAGCGGCTGGATGCCTTGAAACAGGAGCTGGCGGCGCTGGGCGTCGCCTTCCCGGACCCCCTGCTCTCACTGATAGCGCTGACGGGGGCGGCGATCCCTTATTTGAGGATCTGCGAGGAGGGCTTGGTCAACCTGAAGGACGGCCGGCGGGTGGCGCTGTTCGTTACACGATAATGGGGCACCATCGAGCAGGAGGTCGCATGGATGGCAAGGTCAGGCAGGCGATCGAGGCGGCCGTGCGCCGCGAGCCCTTTGCCGCTCTGCTGGGCATCGAACTGGTCGAACTGGAGGACGGGTTCTCGCGCGTGGAGATGGTCTACGACCCCGCGCGCCAGGACAACATCTACGGCCGCGCGCACGGCGGCGTCGTCTACGGCCTGATCGACGAGGCCTTCGAGACGGCCGGGCAGACCGACGGGACGGTGGCGGTCGCCATGCAGGTCAGCGTCACCTACGTGGCCAGCCCCCGGCCCGGCGAGCTCCTCAGCGCCGAAGCGCGCCGCGTCGCCCAGACCAAGCGCACCGCCACCTACGACATCAAGGTCAGCGACCCCGCCGGGCAGGTGGTGGCCCTCTGCCAGGCGCTGGCCTACCGCACCGGCAAACCCATCCCCTTCCTCTGATCAGCGGCCGGGCGCTGGCGGGCTGCCACGAACGGACCCTGCCCGGACAATCCAACAGCTCGCACCCTCACCGGGCCTGCGACTCGATATCGACAAAACTCATGTTCGGGTAACGATCGCCGTAAGCGGCTCCCCTGGGGCAGACCGCATCCATCTGAGCAAGCTCCTCCGGGGCCAACACCAGCTTGGACGCAGCGACGTTCTCCTCGAGGTGTCTGCGCCGGGTCGTACCGGGTATGGGGACGATATCCGCGCCTTGAGCAAGCACCCAGGCCAGGGTCAACTGGGCCGGAGTACACCCCTTTGCCTTTGCGATGGCCTTCAGCTTTTCAACTAAAACGGAGTTCTTCTTGAAGTTGTCAGCTTTCCACCGCGGCTGGCTGTGCCGGAAATCATTGGCCGGCAGGTGCTCAAGGCGCTTGATGGTCCCCGAAAGGAACCCACGGCCTATCGGACTGCAGGCGACGAAGCCGATGCCCAGTTCACGAACCAACGGCAGCAACCGCTCCTCCGGGTCGCGGCTCCATAGGGAGTATTCGGTCTGCAGCGCGGAAAGCGGGTGCACGCAGTGGGCGCGGCGGATGGTGGCCGGCCCGGCCTCGGAAATGCCCAGATAGCGCACTTTCCCCTGGGCCGCTAGATCGGCCATGGCGCCGACGGTGTCTTCGATCGGGATGCTCGCGTCCACGCGGTGGATGTAGTAGAGATCGATGACGTCGACCCCAAGCCGTCTCAACGACGCCTCGCAGCATTGGCGCACGTACTCGGGCCGGCCGGACATGCCGCGAAAAGCAGGGTCCTCCCGCCTGCGGAGGATGCCGAACTTGGTGGCCACGATCACCCGGTCGCGGATCCCTTTGATGGCCCGCCCGACCAACCGCTCGTTGTCGCCGAAAGCGTAGATGTCGGCCGTGTCGAGCATCGTGATTCCCAATTCTACCGCGCGGTGAAGGGTGTAGATCGACTCCTGCTCGTCCGCCTCGCCATAGAACTCGCTCATGCCCATGCAGCCCAGCCCAAGCTCCGAGACGGTGAGCCCCTGCGATCCGAGTTTTCGCTGATGCATACGCATCTCCTTTGTCGTAAGACCCCGCTGGTTTGCTCTCTGTGGTCCGCCCGGGCCGTGCGGTTTGACCGCCGGCGGCCCCGGCAGATCTCCTCGGCAAAGAGGATCCTGCCGGGTCGCATCCCAGGTAAACAGGCCTGCCGCCGGCGCCCGCCCACCACTTCAGCTCGAGGTGCCACGTGGGCATCCCCACGGATGGAAAACGCACGCTGCGCAGGATCACTTGGCCGAAACCATCAAAGACGGAACATCCCCCAGCGATTCAATATGTCGCCGATATACAAACCTCGACTCGGGCAGGCTATTAATTTGGATGACTTGCCGGTGATAGTGAAAACTTCCAAAACGGTTTGGGGAAGATGCAGATAGTCGCAGGATTCCGCACGAACCGATCGGGTCAAGAAATCCAGCAGGCCTTCAATCCAGTGCAAGTGGGGTTTTGCCTCCTCTCTTACGACCGCGGCCTATGCCGCACGCCCGGCCCCTCTGGGCGCCGGAGATCCTATCAGCAGTCCTTGCGTGCTCAGGTCCTCGTCGATATCCGGCCAGTGAATGCCGTAACCAGCTCCCGCGACGCGCCAATCCGACCGCTGCTCCGGTGTTGCATGGAGGAGGCGGGGAAACCAGGCCAACGGAGCACTCGGGCGATGAGGCGGCGGCCCTCTGCCGGGCGGCGGCCTACCGCGCCGGCGACCCCATCCCGTTTTCAGGATCGCCGGCAGGGTGTTGAAAAACAACCACCCGGCCGTCCGCCAGGGCATGCGGCATTTTGGAAAGCGCAGTCCCGCCATGGCGGGACCGGTCTGAGGCGCCGTTTATCAACACCCCGTCAGATGCCTTTGCCTATAATGCGCGGGTCGTTCTTGAGCCGCTCTTGGATGCCTTTGCCGATCTGGTAGGTGCGGCTGAACTCGGACCAGAACTCCTTCTCCTTCGCCTTCCACTCCGGCCCGAAGCGCTTGTCGAAATAGTCGCCCAGCTTCTCGAAGAGCAGCCTCCACGGGGGCTCGCCCTTCGCGTAGGCCTCCAGCAGCTGGTTCAACAGGGTGTCCAGCTCGGCCAGGGTCTCCTTGGGCAGGTAGGAGATCGCGCCCTTGCGAATCGATTCCAGCAGGGTTTCCGGATTGATGGAATGGGCGGTGAGCATCACGGTCGGAATGCCGCGGCGAACCGTCTCCTCGAGCAGCTGCAGGCCGTTGACGCCCATGATGTCCAGGATGGCCAGATCGTAGCGCTTCTCCTGGATCTTCCGGGAAGCAACCTCGTAGCTGAGGGCCCGGTCGACATGCGCCCCTTCCAGGATGTCCGCGATCGTATCGAGAATGTCCTCTTCGTCGTCAACCGCCAGGATCTGTTTGCCCTTGATGTAGGATGTGGTGCCTGCCATCGGAGCCTCCCTTTAGGGCCGGCCGGGCCGATTTTCGCCCCGGCATGCCGGATTATGCGGATTTCAGCTGTAAGGGCAGCGTCAGGCGGAAGGTCGCCCCTTGCCCCTTGCGGCTCTCCACGCGGATATCGCCGCCGATCGACCGCGCCAGGATCAACGCCCCGGCCAACCCCAGCCCATGGCCCCGGCGCTCGACCGCAACGCACTCCTTGACCTGGGTGTAGCGCTTGAAAATGAGCTCATGGTGGTCCGGTTCGATCCCCGGGCCATCGTCCTGCACGTCGACCGCCAGCCGGTCGCCGTCGATGTCCACCCGGGCCTCCACGCGCTGCCGGCGGTGGTGCAGTGCGTTCTTGAACAGATTGCCGGTGATCTGGCGGAACTTGGTTTCGTCTTGAACCACTTCGGCGCCGGAGGCGCGCGCCGATGCGCAGACGGAGACCCCGTGCTGAGCGAAGAGCTTGAGCAGCTCCGCTTCATTTTGATATTTGCCGATCTCCTCGGCGGCCGGCCCGGTCACCGTCTCCAGGGCGTCCTTGAGCGACTGCTGCACGGCCTTGAGCGGAGAAAACCGGCTGCACACCAGGCACCCGGCCTCCGAGCGGCCGATCTCCAGCAAATCGTTCAGGATCCCCCATGCCTTGCGCGTGTTGCGCAGGCTGCGCATCAGCGTGTTGGACTGCTTGGACGTCAACGACCCGTATTGGTCCTGCTTCTCCAAAACGGTGCGCAGACCGGTTTCGATGATGGCAATGGGGTCCTTGAGCTCATGGATCAAGAACTCGATGCTGATCTCCTGGAAAAACCCGGTCCGGCCCGGCTGGTTTTCATGCCCGGTGTCTTTGGGCGGGCTCATGGCGATTCTGCCTCCACACTCTCCTGAACAGCCCGGATCGCTGGTTATGGGGCCGCCTTCGCTGGAAGACGGAACTGAACGCTGACAACAGTGCCGCCGGTCTCAGTGCATCGCTCGGAGCCGGTCACATGGCGGCACTGATCGGCCTCCCCGGGGCATTCGTCCGACTCGGCGGGAAGGTGCCGGCAGCGGTTGGAATCCATGCGGATGCTGAACCCGTAGCGCTCTGCAAAGATCTGCATGCGCAGCAGGTCGAGGCCTTTTCCCCCGGCCCTGAAATCGTAGGGGCGGCGGGTGGAATACTGCATCGGCTCATAGGCCGTGAAAAAGTTGCCGAAAATCAACCGTTGAGTCTCGGCGGCCATGCCGATGCCGGTGTCCCGGATTTCGAGCAGCGGCCCGTCATCGCCTGCCCGCACGCTGAGATGAACCTCGCCCCCGTCCGGGGTGTTTTCGACGGCGTTGCGCACCAGCCCCTCGATGACTTTGCTCAAAACATCCGCCGGAATCCGTATCGGCGGCGACTCCTCCAGCCGAGACTGCACCGCGACCCGGCGGTGTGCGAACCTGGGCCGGAGCAGGTTCAGGTAGCGGTCGGCAAAACGCGCCAGATGGATAAGCTCCGGTTTGGCCTCGCGCGGGCCAAAAAGCTGGTCGATCCGGCGGCGCAGCCGTTCGGTGGCGCTCTCCTCGCCGAACTCCTCGGCGGTCAGCGCCTCCAGTTCATCGCTGCACTGATCCAGGAGCAGCGACAGCATGCGATGATGGTCCATCTCCTTTTCATGCAGCATATCCTCGATTTTGTACTGCATGTCCAGCATCCGTTGAAGATTGCGCCGGGCCCGCTCCAGCGTCTCCCGCCGCCGTCCCTCACCTTCCGCCCCGGCCGAAGGCTTTGCCAGGAGGTTCAGGGAGGCCGAGAGCACCGACAGGGGCGTCTTCAGTTCGTGGGAGAGGTGGTGGATCACACGGTCCTTGGCGCGGTTGAGGCGCTGCACCTCTTCGAACGAACGCTCGAGGGCGTCGTGGAAGCTCGCGTTTTCGACGGGCAGGGCCACGAGATTCGCCACGGCGCTCAACACGGATGCGTCGTCCTCCGTGAACAGGGCATCCTTTTTGTTCACCGCGCACAGGACCCCGATCATCCGCTCCGGGGTGGCCAGCGGCACGTCGAGCATGCTGCGGGTCCGGTAGGCGGCCTCCTTGTCCACCTTGGCAAAGAAAAAAGGGCTCTGCGAGGTGTCGTTGACGATCAGCGGCTTGCCGGTGCGCAGCACCTCCCCGGCCACCCCCTTGTCGATCGGGAAGCGGACCTCTTTCATGCGCTGTCCGGCGTCTTGATCGTCGAAGACCGAAACGCGGAAAAAAAACTCCTTCCGATCCTCGTCGAGCAGGATGACGCTCGCCCCCTCGACGTCCAGCAGCTGGCGGACCTCGCGGGTGATGAATTCCAGCCGGGCATCCAGCGCCCGGTAGCGGTACAGGGCCTGGGCGATCCGGAACAGCGCCTGGTTGATCCGCTCCGTGCGCTTTGCCTGCGTGATGTCGCGCAGGGTGATGACTTGGCCCGCGGGGCGGTTGTCTTCGTCGTAGAAAATGGCCCCGTCGATGAGGAGGTCGAGCAGCCGGCCGTCCTTGGTCAGCCGCTTGGTCTCAAAACCATGCAAGACCTTTTCCCGGTAGAGCCGCTCCAGGCCTGCGCGGGTGCGGGCCTTCTCCTCCGCGGGAACAAAGGGAATTTTGCGGCCTTCCAGCTCCGCGAGGCTCCAGCCGAATACCTTCTCGAAGGCCGGGTTGAGGAAGGAGACCGTCCCGTCCAGGTTGAAGACGAACACCGGGTCCGGCAGGAAGTTGAGAAACGCCCGGTAGCGCTGCTCCGCACGGCGGCTCGATTCGGAGAGCTCCAGAGCGCACTCCTGGGACTCGCGCAGGGCCTGCTGGGCCAGATGCCGGTCGGTTACGTCCCGCGCGGTCCCCCGGAAGCCGGTTTTCCGGCCGTCCGCCCCGATGATCAGCCGGGCGGAGATCTCCAGGAAGCGGCGCTCCGAATCCGGCCGGATGATTTCCCAGGTGATGTCGGCCACATCGCCCCCGGTGCGAAATATCCGATTGAACGCCTCGTATGCAACCCGGGCGTTCGCGGCGTCCATGAAATCGGAGTAGCTGCGGTTGAGGATCTCCTCGCGCGGGTAGCCGAAAATCCGGCAGAGGGCATCGTTGAAAAAAGTGAAGTTGCCGTGCAGGTCGACCTCGTAGAAACCGTCGGCCACATCTTCGATCAGGGCGCGGTAGCGCTCCTCCCGGGTCTTGAAGGACTCCGGCATGCCCACGGGTGCGCCCGGGGCTGCCGCCGGCGGCAAACCTGCAGGCACTGCCGGATCGCGGGGTTTTCGGGAAGCCATGGCGACCCTTTGCGCGCGGTCAACTCTCGTTTTCTAAAATCCCGAAATCATCGGCATCCAGCAGCTTGACCCCGCTGGCCTTGAGCACTTCGATCGCCTGGTCGTTGTCGCCGAAGCGAAAGATCATGACCGCATTGCCCGAAGAGAAGCGGATGTGGGCGTACATGAACACGACGTTGATGTTGGCCTCCGTCAGGGGTTTCAGCAGACGGGCCAGGCTGCCCGGCTTGTCCTCGATCTCGACCGCCACGACATCGTTGACGAAGGCCGGGATGTGCAGTTCCATGAGGACCCGCCGCGCGGTGGCGACATCGGAGACCAGCAGACGCAGCTGTCCGAACGCCCCGGTATCCACCAGGTTGAGGGCCCTCAGATTGATGCCGGCCTTCCCGAGGGCTTCGGTCACCTCGTAGAGCCGGCCGGGCGCATTTTCGATTGACACCACGATCTGTTTCAGCTTCATGACCCCATCTCCTTTTCGAAATATGTGGCATCAGCGGTTTTCATCTCTCCGGCGACCGAAAGCGTGAAAACCATGGAGTGCTTTTTTAGATGAATTTGGCCTCCGGTTCAAGTTATGTTGCAGCTACTTTATAGCCAAACCGGGATCGATCCGACATGCCGCCAGCCTGAAAGCCGCCGCATCCGGCAAGGCCCTCGCCCGCAACAGCAGGGGCCGGACCGCACGGACCCGGGCCGGTTGCCGCCGCAGAAAACCTCCTCATGATGGAAACGGCCGTATGACGGTGCTCATCATCGGCAACGGCCTCGCCGGCAACGCCGGGACATGGAGCTCACGATCCTTTCGGCGGAGGAGTTCCCGGGGCAAGCCCCTGCGCGCTGCCCTGCTTCATCGATGCAGACAGGCCGCGCGCGGCGAACTTCCGCAGGAGCTGGGAGAACTATCGGGCGCACCATATCACCGTGATGACCGGCCGGCGCGCAACCGCCATCGACCCCGAGGTCAGGACCGTGGCGAGGGAGAGCGGCCGCACCCTCGGCTACGACCAGCTGGAGCGATCGCACGGCTCCGCCGCCGTTGTGATCGGCTCGGGCACCATCAGGATATAAGCCGACGAGGCGTTAAAGCAAATCGGCCCGCGGGCCCTGACCTCGGAAAAGGTGCTGTGGCGATCGAGGGCCGGGACAGCGCCAGTGCTCGCATGACCGAAAAGCGCCGCATCGCCTGCAACACGATGGTGATCGCCACCGGGGTCGGCCCCAGCCCATCCGCCCAGGCGCAACCGCTTCTTTCGCCGCCGCCCTCTTCCTGCCTCCCCGTCTGCCGGATTGCGGCTTCAGGTTTGTTTTTACCATTTTGCTACAGCGCCGGGAAGCTCGTGTCGATCGCCTCCCAGAAGCCCATGGCCTTGGGCAGCCACAGCACCAGGCCGGGGAAATAGGTCATCAGGAGCAAAACGGCCATCTGGATGAGGAGAAACGGGATCACGGCCCGGGTGACGAAAAGAATGTTCTTGTTGGCGATGGCGCCAGCGATGTACATGCTGACGCCCACCGGCGGCGTGCAGTAGCCGATCGCCAGGTTCACCGTCATCAAAAGCCCGAAGTGCATGAAGTCGATGTCGAAGGTCGGCAGCAGCGGAATCAGCACCGGCCCGATGATCAGGGTCGCGGAGATCACGTCCATGAACATGCCCACCCCCAGAAGGAATAGGTTGATCATGATCAGGAACATCAGGGGCGAGTCGATGTTCGTGATCACCGCCTCGGCGATCTTGGCCGGGACGTTTTCAAAGGTCAGGAAACGGCCGAAGCAGGTGGCCCCGGCCACGATGACGAGCAGCGTGGCCGAGGTGACGGCTGAGTTGACGACGACCTTCTTCACGTCCCTGAACTTCATGGTCTTGTGGATGAACAGCTCCACGAAGAAGGCGTAGACGCAGGCCACGACCGCCGCCTCGTTCGCGGTGAACATCCCGGAGAAGGTGCCGGCGAAGATGATCACCGGCAGCATGAGCGACCAAAAACAATCTTTAAAAACGGCGAGGAACTGCTTGAAATCGGGCACCGGCAGCTTCTCCACCACGGTGCCAGAGCGGAAGAGCAGATAGGTGTACAGGCAGGTCATCCCCATGATCAGCACTCCCGGGACGAACCCGGTCAGAAACAGCCCTTGCAGCGACACATTGGTGATCATGCAATAGAGGATCATGCTGATGCTGGGCGGTATGATGATCCCCAGGTTGGGCGAGGTGGTCATAAGGCCGACGGCGTAATTTTCAGGGTAACCGCGACGGATCAGCGCCGGGATCATGAACCCGCCCAGGGCCACCACCGTGGCCACCGTGGAGCCGGAGATGGCGCCGAAGAGGCCGCAGCCCAGGCATCCGGCCATACCCAACCCGCCGGGCAGCCAGCTTACAAGGACGTTCACGAACTTGATCAGCTTTTCAACGATGCTGCCGGCGGTCATGATGTTGCCGCAGAGGATGAAAAAGAGCACGACGACCAGGGCGAAGTTGTCCATGCTCTTGAAAAACCCCTGCACGAGCATGAGCGTCTGGGCTTCCGGGGCGAAGAAGACGAACCCCAGCAGGCCGGTGAAGAACAGCGCGATGTAGACCGGGACGTAAGCCGCCATGGCCCCCAGCAGCAGCAGCAGAATGATGATGACGTCGATGTCCATGCCGTGCGCACTCCTTGTCGGCAGCCGAGCCGCCGCTACCGAATTCAGCTACGACCGGCCCGCGGCGCGCCGGGCCAGGATCTCCTCCCGCATTACGATCAGCAACCGGATCACCATCAGCACCCCCATCAGGGGCAGGATCGAGAAGAGGTAGACGGTGGGGATATCGAGAATCAGGGTGCTTTGCCTGCTCTCCACCTGCATGATGGCGAGCTGAACCCCGAAGTAGATCATCACCACCGCAAACGCCAGGTTGACGAGATGGCTGAAGATCACCAGCGGGAACTTCAACACGGGCGCCAGCTGCACCAGGGCGTCGACCCGCACCGTGGAGCCGGTGCGGATGGCCACGCTGCAGCCGATGAAGGTGGTGTAGAGGATCACCTCGCGGACCAGCTCTTCCGACCAGGCCAGCGAATAGGAAAATCCGTAGCGCAGGATCACGTTGAAAAAGAGCGAGATCATGGCCACCATGACCGTGATGAAGAGGGTCCACTCCTCGAAAAACGTGAGCACCTTGTCTGCGATGACCGCCAGTTTCGCCATGGTTCGTTCCAAAGGGGATTCGAGGTGTTCGGGGTGCACAAAAGGGGAGGCGCAAACCGGCCTCCCCTTTCGGCTATGACGCGATAGGCTGCTTAGGGCTTGTACCCCATGAACTCCTGGACTTCCTTCAAGAAATCCTGGGGCTTATATGTGTCGGTCGGGTAAAGCTGGTTGATCTCCTTGGAGTACTTGTAGTGCACGGGGTCGCCCAGCTTGCGCAGCGTGGCCATCTCCGCATCGGAGAGTTTAAAGAAGGCCACACCGGCGGCCTTGGCCTTGGCGATCTCCTCATTCTCCTGCGCCCGGCCCTGCTTGCGCATCTCCGCCGCGACCTCTTGCACGGTCTGCGTGAAGGTTTTCTGCAGGTCGGCCGGCAGGGAGTTGAACCAGGCTTTGTTGAAAAGCCAGATGAAAAGCCCCTGCGCGTAGTTGATCTGGGTGAAGAACTTGGCATCCTCGAACTTCTTGGTGAGGCTGCAGACGATCAGGGTGTGGTCCAGACCGTCGATGACGCCCTGCTTGAGGGCCATGGGCACATCCGGCCAGGGCATTACCACCGGGTTGACGCCCCAGGAGTTATAGGTGAGCCGGTTGACTTCGGCCTCGGCAATCCGGATTTTCACTTTTTTCAAGTCGTCGATCGTCTTCACCGGCGTCTTGGTGTTCCAACCGTAGTTGCCGTAGCCGGTGATGTCCAGCGCCATGATGCCCTGGTGCTCCATGGCGTTCAGAAAATGGTTGAACAGTTTCTTGTTGGCGACGAACTTGTCGAGCTTGTCGAACGAGTCGATCAGGAAGGGCAGATTGACCAGGCCGAAGCGGGGGCCGAGGTTGGTGGAGGCCACCGAGCTTACCGCCATGCCCTGGATGGCGCCCATCTTGAGCTGGTTCAGCACCTCCACCTCGCCGCCCAACATCGAAAACGGCCTGTAGTCGATGTAGATCTGGCCGTTGGTGCGCTTCCAGAGTTCGTCCCGGATGGCGAAACCGGCGTAAACACCCTTGAGGCCGGGTGTGGAGACATTCGAAACGACGGCCTTGTACTTGGCACCGGAGGGGTCGAAGGCCGGCTTCCAGGCATCGAGGGGGGATTTCTGTTGGGCCATGGTCGACCCGGCAAAAAAGCAAAGAAGAACCAGACCTGTCAGAAGAAAACACAACGCCTTTCTCGTCCGCATCGCCGCCTCCTCATATTCAGGGTTCATCCATACTATAAACCGCGTTCATTTATCGAAACCGGTTTAATAGCTATAAACCAGCTATGCTGCGCTTTGTCAAGCAAAAAAGGCGGCTATCAACCCGCCGCCCCGGTCCAAAACCGTTTTGGGTCGAAGCGGGCGATCATGGCAAGCTCCGCGGCGGAAGGCGCTGGTGTTTCTATGATCGTCGAGCTGATTCTGAGCGGCCAGCCGGTTTTCGAACGGAGCTCCCCGATGGAGACCCCGGGGTGAATCGAGGCGACCTCCATCTCGCAGATTGCCGGGTCGAAGCGGAACACCGCGAGGGTGGTGATCACGCTCGCCGGACCGCCGCGGGGGAGCCCCTCGCGCTCGCGCCAGCCGGGCCCGGTCCCGTAGCCCGGCGAGGTGATGTAATCCACCTGCGGCACGAAGCGTCGCTGTTCGTGGGCCATGATGATGACGTGGCGCCGGGCGAGGCAGGCCAGGTCGCAAGCGCCGCCGCTTCCCGGCAGACGGGTGGCGGCGCCGCCCGCACCGACGACGCGTGTCGTGTTGAGGTTGCCGAAACGGTCGACCTGGGCCCCGCCGATGAAGCTCACGTCCACCCGCCCGCTTTGAAGGAGCCCCATGACGTCGGCGGTGTCGGCCAGCCAGGCGGCGCGGTGGAGGTTGGGCAGGTCGCCCATCGTCAGGATGGGAGCAGGCGCCGTCTCCGCGCGCACGACCCCCAGCTCATAAACCCCCACGGCACGCGGCGCGTGGGTGGCCTTGGCCAGCAGGAACCCTAGCAGCGGCAGCCGCATGCCGACAAACACGACCTCGCCGTCGGCGATCTCCCGGGCGGCAGCGCAGATCATCAATTCCGAGGCGTTATAAGCCGGCATGCGCGCTTGTCCGAGTTGTCAGAAATAATGCCATGCAGCCGTCTCCGAAAATCCACGGCGCATTCCGCCATGGCCCTTCAGGCCATCGCCGTGTTGTTTCCAACTCTGAACGTTGAACTCTCCACATCTTCTAATACCCGTAATCCACCGGTTCCGAAAACCCGCGGTGCTGCAGGCGCAGGGCCCGCATCCGCTCTTCCCCCAGAAGACCCAGGTAGTCCTCCGGCTGCGCGACGCCGTCCACCCAGCGCTTCCGCCAGCGGGCGAAGACCTCCGGCGACCGGCTCTGGTCACGGTAGTCGAGAAACGCCTGGTGATCGCGGTTGTAGTGGCCCGGCACGGGCGCGGGATGCGCCCCCCAGGGGACATGGCTCACGGCGCTGACCCGCAGCCCGGGGACGACCACGCGGTTGGGGTCCCGGCTGATGAGCTCGGTCGGCACGATCTCCTCGGCCGTGAGCAGCACGTGGCGGCTGGCCAAGCCGGCATCCCGCATCACCCCGAGGCAGCCCCAGGCATGGGAGTTGCCGTACACATCGGCGCGCTGAACGTGGATTAGGGCGACATCCGGCACGATGGCCGCCACGGCCGCCAACGTCTCGCCTGTGAACGGGCAGGCGATCCGCCTCAGACCGGGGTTGGTGGAAAAAAGATCGCTGCCCAACGCGGAGCGCATCGGCATGAAGGGCAGGCCCATGGCCCCGGCTTTGAGCGCCATGGCCATGCTGAGGTTGGAGTGGTCCTCGACGACAAGGGCGTCCGACTCGACCGCGCGTCTGAAATTGTAGCCCGAGCCGGTAATCACGTTCCCCACCCAGGCGGCCTGCACGCGCGCGACGCAGCCGGCGCCGATCAGCTGGTCGAAGAGGATGTCGGAGATCGGCCCGATGAGCGTCAGGCCGCGCCTGCCCTGGCGCATGATCTCGCGCCCGGCGGCGAAGGGGATCATCGCCTCCAGGCACAGCCCCGCCGCAACGGAGCTGCCGTCCGGCACGAACCGGTCGACGGCGTCGGCAAGAGGAACAAGCTTGGATGAGGCCACGGGATGCCCGCCGGGTTGGTGTTATCGGCCCTCGACGGCGCCGACCGGAAAATCCAACAGTGAATGCATTCGCGTGAGCAGTCCAACCATCCCCTTAGCACGGCATCCTTTTCATCGCAACGCGGCAGGGTGGCTTCGCAGGGCTCCAAGCGCTCCGGCGCCCTTTTCAATTTTTAACAGAAAACACCGCTGCGCCCGACTGCGCTCTTGCCGACCGTTTCCGCCGCTTTTCAATATACCAGATGGGGCAAGCCGAGCGGTTTTTGCAATACAGCTCGGAATCCCGGCATTTGAGGCACTCCTCGCACAGCCAGATGCTGTGCTTCATACACTGAAAACGGGTCTCACGGTCCGGATGGTGAATGCAGTTCCCCACTTCGAGTCAGACCTTCTGGATCAGCCGGAGGTGACGCCGGATGTGGTTTTTTAAAACCCGAAACAAAAGATGTTCAAACAAGGCTATTGCATCCCACCCCGAAGATGAATGGTCAAGATTTTTGGACGGCCGCTGGGCGCCTCCGTGGTCTTGGCATCAGCGCTGTTTTGTTTTATGCTCGATCCATTACTATAGTGGCCGAAACAGCCGATTCTCGGTTACTGAAGCGGCCTGGCACAAACGACCCTCTGCGGGCAAAAAACTTCCGTCGGAAACCCGCAATCCGCAACGATAGGAGGCCGCCATGTTATCTCCGGCGCTGATCAGGGAGTTTAAAGCCCAGGTGGGGGAGGATGCCGTCTTTACCGCCGCGGCGGACCTGATGACCTACTCCTACGACGCCGCGCCGTTGGAACCGGTGACGCCGGCGCTGGTGGTGCGCCCTGCCGGCAGCGATGCGCTGAGCCGAGCGGTCCGCTTGTGCAACCAGAACGGCCTGCCGCTGACAGTGCGCGGCGCCGGCACCAACTTAAGCGGGGGCACGGTGCCGCCGGCCGGCGGGGTCGTCATCGTTACCAACGGGCTGAACCGCATCCTCGAGATCAACGCCGAGGACATGTACGCCGTGGTGGAGCCCGGCGTGGTGACGGCCAAGTTCGCCGCCGCCTCCCAGGCGCAGGGCCTCTTCTACCCGCCGGACCCCGGCAGCCAGGCGGTCTCCACCCTTGGCGGCAACGTGGCGGAAAACGCCGGGGGGCTGCGGGGGTTGAAGTACGGCGTGACCCGGGACTATGTGATGGGCCTGGAATTTTTCGACGTGAACGGCGAGCCGATCAAGACCGGCTCCCGGACCGTAAAGTGCGCCACGGGCTACAACCTCGCTGGGCTGCTCGTGGGCTCGGAGGGGACCCTGGGGGTCTTCGACCGCATCACCCTCAAGCTCATCCCTCTGCCGGCGGCCCAGCGGGCGATGGTGGCCGTCTTCGACCAGGCCGACCGCGCGTCCGAAACAGTGTCGGCCATCATCGCCGCCCACATCGTGCCGGCGACCCTCGAGTTCATGGACAACTTCACCATCCGGGCCGTGGAGGACTACAGCCGTGTCGGGCTGCCGGTCGACGCGGCGGCGCTGCTGTTGATCGAGGTGGACGGCCACCCGGCGCAGGTAAAGGAGGACGCCGAGCGCGTGGAAGCCCTCTGCCGGCAGCACGGGGCCGCCTCCATTCGCGTCGCCCGGGACGCGGCCGAACGCACCAAGGTCTGGGAGGCGCGGCGCAGCGCGCTCTCCGCGCTGGCCAAGCTCAGGCCCACCCTGGTGCTGGAGGACGCCACCGTACCGCGCAGCAAGATACCGGCCATGGTCCAGGCCGTCAACGACATCGGCCGCCAGTACCGCCTGTCCATCGGGACCTTCGGCCACGCCGGCGACGGGAACCTGCACCCCACCATTTTGACGGACAAACGGGACAAGGCCGAGTGGGAGCGGGTGGAGCAGGCCATCGCGGCCATCTTCGACCGCGCCCTGGCTTTAGGCGGGACGCTCTCCGGCGAACACGGGACCGGGATCGCAAAGGCCTGCTTCCTCGAAAAGGAGACCGGCCCGGCCACGATCCTCTACTCCCGGCGGATCAAAAAAGCGCTCGACCCCAACAACATCCTCAACCCCGGCAAGATCATCGCAGCGGCCCCCTGAGGCCGGCCGGGCAAACGGGGCCCCGCCCGCGGGGCTGAAGGAGATCATGGCGGACATCCGTAAGCTCAGGCGCCTGATGCGGCAACTGGAAGAGCAGCTCGTGGTGTGCATGCGCTGCGGGATGTGCCAGGCCGTCTGCCCGGTCTTCGCCCAGACCGGCCGCGAAGCGGATGTGGCCCGCGGCAAGCTGGTGCTGCTGGACGGGCTCATGCAGGAGATGCTCGACGACCCCGAAGGGGTTCGCGACCGATTGCAGCGCTGCCTGCTCTGCGGCAGCTGCGCCGCCAACTGCCCGAGCGGGGTGAACGTCCTGGAGATCTTCCTCAAGGCCCGTGCCATCCTGGCCGGCTATCTCGGCCTGCCGCCCCTCAAGAGGGCCGTCTTCCGCCGGCTGCTGGCCCACCCCGAAACGCTGGACCGGGTGGTCGAATTCGGCGCGGTTTTTCAGAAACTCTTCGCCCGTCCGGTCAACGAGATCGTGGGCACCTCCTGCGCGCGGTTCGGCTCCCCGTTGCTGGCCGATCGGCATTTTCGCACCCTGGCGGCGGTGCCGCTGCACCGCCGCCGACCCGCCTTAAACACCCCGGCCGGCGCAGCGGGGCTCCGCGTCGGGTTCTTCGTCGGCTGCCTGATCGACAAGCTCTTCCCCAATGTGGCCGAAGCCGCCCTGCGCGTCCTGGAGCACCACGGGGTCGGCGTGTTTCTGCCCGAAGGCCAGGGCTGCTGCGGGATCCCGGCGATCTCCTCGGGTGACACCCAGACCTTCAACGACCTGGTGCGCCGCAATTTGGAGAAATTCGACTCGGCGGGTTTCGACCTCCTGGTGACCTGCTGCGCAACCTGCACTTCCACGATCAAGAAGATCTGGCCGTCTCTATGCGACGACGATCTCGCCGCCCGCGCCCGATCGCTGGCCGCCAGGACCATGGACATTTCGCAGTTTCTGGTGAAGCGGGTTAAGGTCGGGGGGCCGGCAGCGGCCGCGGCCAACGGCCGGGTCATCACATTCCACGACTCCTGCCACCTGAAGAAGTCGTTGGGGGTGTACGCCGAACCCCGGGACCTTATTCGCGCCAACCCCGTTTACACCCTCAAGGAGATGGCCGCCTGCGACGACTGCTGCGGAATGGGCGGGAGCTTCAATTTTGAGCACTATGGACTGTCGGCCCGGATCGGCCGATTGAAACGCGACAGCATCGCCGCCACGGGCTGCGCGGTGGTGGCCACGGGCTGCCCCGCCTGCATGCTGCAGATCTCCGACATGCTCTCCCGGGCCGGCGACCGCATTGCCGTCAGGCATCCGGTCGAGATCTACGCCGAATCCTTTTCGGCCGAAGGCCGAAAAGGATGAAGGTGGAGTTGTGCGGAGCAGGATCGAAACTACTTGAAGGGTCCGTGAGGCTATCCGTTTTGGGAATACATTTTTTTCCAGGGGTCCCGCTGTTTGCTGCGCGCGTCGGATAGCGCACGATAGAGGGCGCCCACGGCCAGCTCGGCGCAGTGGTAGTGGTCCTGGGGGAGGGTTTCCAGAAATTCGGCGACCCGGTCCGGAGTCACGTGCCAGGCCTCCTCCATCGATCGTCCTTCGATCAGCTCGGCGACCGCATTCGCGCTGGCCGCCGTGTTCATGCAGCCCTGGATCTGAATGCCTACCTGCGCGATCGTCGTCCCCCGGAGCTTTATAAAGAGCGCGACCGTGTCGCCGCACTCCCCGGTGTGTCGCCCGACGGCATCCGGTTCCTGCAGGGGCTCCATCCGCTCCGATTTGAGCGCCATTTCCAGATATTTCAGCGAGTGATCCTGCCAGAAGTCGAATGGCGTGGAGGTCATGCCGTTGCCGCCTTCTGATTTCTATGAATCAACGGCCAAGGGTCCGCCGTCCCGCCCTGAAGGGTCGCATCCGCTCGGCTCGGTTCGCCCGAAGGGTGGGCGGTTGGAGCCAAAAAAACCAGCGCAGGGCCACCGCCCTGCGCTGGTGGGGAACCGGCGACCCGCGCATCGAGCTCGGCCCGCGGTCGGCTTCATCTACGGTTAAGAGAGCGCCGGCGAGGCCCTATCCTCGCATCAGCCCTCGACCTGCTGGATGCCTTCAAGCAGCCAGTGGGAACCGGCGGCCGCCGCGCGGCTGAAGTGCCAGATCTCGCGCACCTGCTTCGCCTGAAGCTCTCTCGACTCCTCGCGCATCATGACCTCGTAGAGAACCGATGCGATCTCCCGGCCCTCGGCCGGCTTGACCTCGAGCAGGCGCGCATCCACCAGCAGGATCTCCGTTTTGCCGGGCTCGGGGTCCTCCTCCGCCTGCTGCCGGATTTCCGCATAGACCTCCGGGGAGGTGAAGGAGCGGATGTCCTCCAAATTGCGCTTGTCCCATGAGGCCTGCAGCCGGGTGTAGATGGCCTTGGCTCCCTGGAGAAACTCATCCGCGTCGAAGCCGGGAGGCAGGAGCGGGGCCTGGGGTTCGGCTGCGGCCGGCTCATGGCCTGCAACCTGCCCGGACGCCCCCCAGCTCTGCGGAGCGGAGCGGGCATGGAACGGTTCGGCCATCCCCGAAGCCGACGCGGTCTGAGCGGCCATCCGGCGGGCCCGCAAAAAGCGCATCAGCAGAAACAGCCCGCCGCCAATGATGAGGATGTCGAGCAGCCCGGGGCCGCCCATGCCCTCTCCGCCGAAGAGCATGGAGCCGATCAAACCGCCCATGAGCAGCCCGCCCAGCATCCCCCCCCAACGGCCGCCCATGAACCCGGGCGCAGCCGTGGGGCTCTGCCGGGGCTGCTGGGCCACTCCGGGCTGGGTCGGGCTCGGGCTGGGCGCCGGCGCGCTCCTCTGGTAGCTCGGTTTGCTGCCGAAGGAACGGCCCCCGCCCATGCGGGCCGCCTCGGCAACCTCTTGGAAAAGGTACACAAGGCAGACTGACAGAACAAGGCAAAAAAGGGCCACCACCAACATCTTTCGTTTCGTCATCGTCGTCTCCGCAACCAGGGTTGAACGTTGTCGGCAGCCAACCGCCGAATCTCAGCTGAGATAGTCGCTGTTCGCAGCCGAATGCTTGTAGCAGAGTCCCGGCCACAAGTCAACAAACGATTACACTGCGGACGGCGGCGGACCCCGCGCATACCGGCCGCCCGGATCAACGCTCGATGCCGTCCCTGGCGGCCACGCCGCTCTCGTAATAGTGTTTCACCGCGTTCATCTCGGTGACCAGGTCGGCCCGGGCGATGACCTCCGGGTGGGCATAGCGGCCGGTCAGCACGAGCTCGATCCCCGCCGGCTTGAGCGCAATGAGATCCAGCAGATCCTGGACCGCAAAGAGTCCGAGGGAGACGGCCACGTTGGCTTCATCTAAAATGACCACCGCATGCCGGCCGGCGGCGAGGATCTCCCGCGCGCGCGCAAGCCCTCGCTGGGCGGCAGCGATATCCTCCGCCTCGGGCGCCCCCCGGATCAGGCACCCGCGCCCGAACTGCTCGACCGTAATGCGGCCGGCCAAGGCCTCGAGGGCCTCGAGCTCGCTGTAGCCGCCGCTTTTGAGGAACTGAAGGATAATAACCCTTAGCCCGGCTCCCGCGGCCCGCAGGGCCAGCCCCAGCGCCGCCGTGGTCTTGCCCTTGCCCTCGCCGGTGTAGACCTGCACGTAGCCGTTCATATCAGCGCTTCACAATCTCCGTGCCGTCGCGCCCGTCCTTGACCGTGTATCCCAGCGCCTGGATTTCATCGCGCAGCCGGTCGGACGCGGCCCAGTCCTTGGATTCGCGCGCCCGGCGGCGCGCCTCCACGAGCGCTTCCACGTTTGCGGGCAGTTGCTGGGGCGCAGCCGCCTGAACCAGGCTCAGGCCGAGCACCCGGTCGAAGTCGATGACGGTGGCATGTTTGTCCCCGGCGGCAAGCCCGCTCTTCAGCATCTCCTGGATCACGGCCATGGCGCGGGGCATGTTCAAATCGTCGTTGACCGCCTCCAGGAATTTTTCGCGAAACTCCGGGGAGACGACGCCGGAGGAGGCGTCAGCGCCCTTGGCCACCTCGCGCACCTGGTTGCAGAGGTGCTCGAGCCCGTTTTTCGCGGCCTGGATGGACTCCTCGCTGTACTCCATGGGTTTGCGGTAGTGGGTTTGAAACGAGGCGAAGCGGTAGACCAGGGGGGAGATGCCGCGCTTTACGAATGCGTTTTCCAGGGTGAGGAAGTTCTCCTCGCTCTTGGCCATTTTTTTGCCGCCCAGGATGTTGAGGAAGGCGCCGTGCATCCAGTAGTTGAAAAACGGCCGGCCCGTCGCCGCCTCGGACTGGGCGATCTCGTTGGTGTGGTGGATGTCGATGTGATCGACACCGCCGCAGTGGATGTCGAGCTGCTCTCCGAGAAACTTCATGCTCATGGCCGAGCACTCGATGTGCCAGCCGGGGAAGCCCACCCCCCAGGGCGAGCCCCACTCCATCTGGCGTGTGGCGCCCGGCGGCGACAGCTTCCACAGGGCGAAGTCGGTGGCGCTGCGCTTTTCCGGGTTGCGCTCGACCCGGGCGCCTTCGCGCAGGGCATCGAGGTTCTGGTTCGAGAGCCTGGCGTAGCCCGGAAACTTGGCGGTGTCGAAATAGATCCCGTCCCGGGTGCGATAGGTGTACCCCTTCTCCTCCAGCACCCGGATCAACTCGATCTGCTCGGGGATGCTGTCGGTGGCCTTGCACCAGATATCCGGCTCTGAAATGTTGAGCCGGGCGATGTCCTGGCGGAAGGCCCGGGTGTAAAACTCGGCGATGTCCCAAGCGCTCCGGCCCTCGCGCCGGGCGCCCTTCTCCATCTTGTCCTCGCCCATGTCGCGGTCGCCGGTGAGATGCCCCACGTCGGTGATGTTCATGACGTGGCGGACCCGGAAGCCGTTGTAGGCGAGGATCCGCTTGAGGATGTCCTCGAACAGGTAGGTGCGCAGGTTGCCGATGTGGGCGAAGTTGTAAACCGTTGGCCCGCAGGTATAGAGACCGGCCTCCCCGGGCCGGATGGGCCGGAACTGCTCCTTGGCGCGGGTCAGGGTGTTGTAGACATACAGCGGCATGCATCGCCTCCGGTGTGAGCTTTCGGGATCTTGTAAACGACCGGCATGCTATCACACCCGGCAGCGGCGCTCAACCGCCCGCAAACGGGAGGCTGAATCCCGGCGTCCGGCAGAACCGCGATCATCTCCGTGCGCACGGCTTCGTGAAAGTCAAAGATCAAGGCGCGCGAATCCCGTGGCGCGAGGCGTACTCCCTGTACGCCGCAGCGACCGCCCCACCTTGGGAGGGTGACGCGCAATCCCGCCTTGGGCGGGAGAGATTGGGTTTTCGGGTCACGCAGCAGCTTGCCGAGAAACAAGGATCAGGCCGTCAACCAAGGCGTGCGGCCTTTTGGAAAGCGCAGTCCCGCCATGGCGGGTCCGGCTCACGGCCTGAGGCGCCGTTTTTCGACAACCTGCTACAGCCGGCCGCTGCGCAGTATCGCCACCAGCAGCCAGATGCCCATGACGGCGGCCGCCAGGAAGCCGATGATGCCGATCAGGGAGATGTCGTAGGCGAGCGGCGGCGTTTTCGAAATGACGATCATCGCCGAGCCGACGATGAGGGCGGCGATGATGATGGCGAAGGCGATGCGGTTGCTGATCTGGTCGTGGGTGGACAGGGTCCGCTCCAGGCCGCGGTTCTCCACCTGCACCGTCAGGCGCTGCTGGCGGATGATCCGGCCCAGCTCGAGCAGGTCGGCGGGGAACTGGTTTACGAAGTGCATCAGCCGGGACAAGGCCTCGGCGGTCTCCTCCGCCATCCGGTTGGGATCCAGCCGCGCCAGCTTCACGCGCTGGATGAACGGCGCCGCGCGGGCGAAGATGTCGAATTGCGGGTCGAGGCTGCGGCCGATGCTCTCGATGGCGCTCAAGGCCTTGAACATCAGGAAGAGGTCCGGCGGAATGCGCAGCTGAAACTGCGCGGCCAGCGCCAGGAGCTCCTTCAGGATCCGGCCGAGCTCGATCCCGCTGAGCGGTTTGAAAAAATGGCGCCCGATGAAATCCGCGACGTCGCGCTCGAGCATCCGCAGGTCCGGCTCGGAATCGTGGGTGGTCAGCGCGAGCAGGGCCAGCACCGTGCGCGACTCGTTGCGGCGAACCACGGCGTCCACCAGGTCGACGAAGAGGTCCCGGGTGCGGCGGTCCACCACGCCGATGATCCCGAAATCGACCAGCCCGATGACATCCCCGGGCAGGGCAAAGATGTTGCCGGGGTGGGGGTCCCCGTGGAAGACGCCGTGGTCGAAGACCTGCCGCAGGACGAGGTCCGCGCCACGGCTGCAAAGGAGCCGGCGATCGAGGCCGGCGGCGTCCAGCTCCTCGATTTTGGAGATTTTGATGCCCGCGACGTACTCGGTGGTCAGGACCCGTGAGGTGGTGACCTCCCGGAAGACCTTGGGGACAAAGACCGTGGGATCGTCGCTGAAATGGCCGGCGATGCGATCGATGTTGGCGGCCTCGATCTTGAAGTCGATCTCCTTCGCGAGGGTGCGGGCGAACTCCGCGACGATCTTCACCGGGCGGTGGGGCGCCAGCTCCTCCACATGACGCTCCGCCAGGGTCGCCAGGTGCAGCATGATCTCGAGGTCCACCTCGATCAGCCCGCGGATTCCGGGGCGCCTGAATTTTACGGCGACCGGCTCGCCGCTTTTGAGCACGGCCCGGTGCACCTGACCGATGGAGGCGGAGGCGACGGGTTCAGACGCGATGCGCTCGAAGAGCTCCGCGGGCTCCCGCCCGAACTCCCGCCGGATCAGGGTCTCGGCCTCGCCGAAGTCGAAGGGCGGCACGGCATCCTGGAGAATGGCCAGCTCCTCGATGAACTCCGCCGGGATAAGGTCCGGGCGCGTGGAGAGGATCTGGCCGAGCTTGATGTAGGTGGGGCCCAACTCCTCGAGGGCCAGGCGCACCCGTTGGGGCCGGGTCAGGCGCTCCTCCCGCACCGAGGTTTTCCGGGAGATCATCTGCAGCCCGACTTCGATGTACTGGTCGATCTTGAGGGTGTTCAGCAGATCCCCGAAGCCGTATTTGAGAAACACCCCGAGGATCTGCCGGTAGCGGTTGAGGTGGCGGTACGTCCGGCCAATGACGCCGATGTTGCGGATGCTCAGCATGTTCGGGCTCAGCCGACCCGCGCGGCTCAGGAGGCGGGCTTGGTCTTGGGCTTGGTCTTGGGCTTGGCCGCTTTGGGCGCCTGGGCCGCCTTCAGCTCCTTCTTCAGTCCCTGGATCTCGCGTTTGAGGGCTTTGACCTCGTCGGCGGTCGCCACGTCGGCCTTCTTCAGCACATCCTTGACGATGCCGTGCACCCGGGACTCCAGGTTCTTCTGGGTTTTTTCGTAGTGCTGCTTGAGGTTGGCCAAAAGCTGCGAGGCTTCTTTTTCCGGCAGCTTGGCCTTTTTGATCATCTCCTTGCCGAGGGCCTCCACTTCGTCCCAGGTCTTGAGCGCCACGGCCACGCCCGTCGTCAGAGCTTTCTTCAATTGCTCGATCATGGGTCTCTCCTTGGTTTACGTTGGTGTCAGCGGGTGTTGCGAGGCCCTTCGGCGCCCGGCGCAGAACGGCGGCGCCGTTGCTGCCGCAGGCCCTTTATTTGAACTTGCCGAGCACGGCGCTGGCAATGGTGTTCTTCTGGATCTCCTTGGTGCCCTCGTAGATTTCGGTGATCTTGGCGTCGCGGTAGAAGCGCTCCACCTCGTACTCGGTCATGTAGCCGTAGCCGCCGAGCAGTTGGATGGCCTCATCCGCCACCTCGACGGCGGTGCGCGCAGCGTACATCTTGGCCATGGAGGTCAGCTTCGGGTCGATGCGCCCCTGGTCGAAGTTCCACGCCGCCTTGTAGACCATCAGGCGCGAGAGCTCTATTTTGGTGGCCATGTCGGCCAGCTTGTGCTGCGTCACCTGGAAGTCCGCCAGGCGCCGGCCGAACTGCTGGCGCTCTTTCACGTAGGTCAGCGCGCGGTCGAAGGCACCCTGGGCGATGCCCAGGGCCTGGGCGGCGACGAGGATGCGGCTTTCATCAAAAAACTCGAGCACCTGATAAAACCCGCGCCCCTCCTTGCCGATCAGGTTGGCGGCCGGCACGCGGACATCCTTGTAGCTGACCTCGGCGGTGGACATCATGTGAATGCCCATTTTTTCGCCGACGTCGGCGGTGGTCAGCCCGGGCCGATCGGCTTCCACCAATATCATGCTGATCCCGCGGTAGGAGGGCTGGGTGGCCACGTCGGTCTGGCACAGCGTGCAGTAAAACCCGGCAAGGCCGCCGTTGGTGATGAAGGTCTTGGTCCCGTTGATGATCCACTCCCCGTTGTGGCGCACCGCGGTGGTGTCCAGCGCGGTGATGTCCGAGCCGTGGCCGGGCTCGGTGAACGCGCCGGCGGAGAGCATCTTGCCTTCGGCCACCGGCGGCAGGAATTTCTGCTTGAGCTCATCGCTGCCGAAGCGCAGCACGCACTCGGAGGCGAAGTTCGCCAGGATCACGGCGCTGCCGATGCCCGAGTCCCGGGCGCAAAACTCCTCGGCGATCAGGATGTTCTCCATGCAGCCGAGGCCCTGGCCGGAGTATGTCTCGGGGTAGTGCACGCCGACGAACCCCAATTCGGCCGCTTTCTGCCAGATCTTGCGCGGAAACTCGTGCCTGCGGTCGAGCTCCAGGGCGAGCTCCTTGTCGAACTCCCCCCGCGCGAACTCCCGCGCCGCTTTCTGAATCTCCTTTTGCGACTTGCTCAGCTCGAAATCCATGCTCGGCCTCCCCCGCAGTGAATGGTTCGACTTGAAGCTTTTGCGGTAATTTCCTACAATTAGCACAAGAAGTGGGTCAATTCAAGCGCTTTGACTCCGGCAGGGCCGCTCCCGGCCCGCCGCCGCTGAGGCCGCGACAACTTGCTTGACTGTTGGCCCGATCTGGCCTAAGAAATTCGACTGCGGCCGGCGGCTGAACGCGCGGACCCTGCAACTGGATCGGAAAGGAATCCCTCGGGGCGATGGCATTTTCACTTGCACTGGCCGGCAAGGGCGGCACCGGAAAGACCACCATGGCCGGCCTGCTGGTCAAGTACCTATTAAAACACGGCAAGACGCCGGTGCTGGCGGTGGACGCCGATTGCAACTCCAACTTCAACGAGGTGCTCGGGGTCAAGATCGGCGACACCCTCGGCAATGCGCGCGAGGACATGAAGAAGGGCCAGGTGCCCAGCGGCATGACCAAGGACGTGTTCATCTCCATGAAGCTCGAGGAGGCGGTGGTGGAGTCCGAGGGCTTCGATCTGATCGTCATGGGCCGGCCGGAAGGCGCCGGCTGCTATTGCGCGGCGAACTCGCTGTTGACGGCGTTTCTGGAAAAACTGGTCAACAACTACCCCTACATCGTCATGGACAACGAGGCGGGGATGGAGCACATCAGCCGCCTCACCACCAAGAACGTCGATGTGCTGCTGTTGGTCTCCGACCCGTCGCGGCGCAGCCTTCAGGCCGCCCTGCGGATCGACGAGCTGGCCCGGGAGCTCAACATCGGGGTCGGCCGCAGCTGCCTGGTGCTCAACCAGATCAAAGAGCCGCCTTCGGCCGAGGCGCTGCGGATGATCGAGGAGGCCGGGGTCGAGCTGGTCGGCACCGTGCCCGAGGACCACACCGTCTATGCCTACGACATCGACGGCCGGCCGACCATCCAGATGCCGGAGCAGGCCCCCAGCGTGGCGGCGGCGTTCGAGGTTTTCGACCGAATCGTTCGGTGACCCCCGACCGCGGCGGGGTCGAGCCGCGGCGCGCAGAAGCGGCGATCGCACGCACTCCTTGACCTGAGGATCGGCGCCGATGAAACGTACCGGCTTTCTCTACGACGAACGCTACCTGCTGCACAAGACCGGCCCATACCACCCGGAAGTGCCCGAAAGGCTCGAGGCGATCCTGCAGGGGGTCAGCGGCGAGGGACTTCTGGACCAGCTCGTCCGCATCACGGCCGCCCCCGCGGAGTTGATCTGGGTCCACGCGGTCCACACCCCGGACTATGTCAAGCGCTTCGAAGCCGCCTGCCGCTCCCGGCACCCAACCCTCGATTCACCCGACAATCAGATGTGCCCCGAGACCTACCAGGTGGCCCTGCTGGCCGTCGGCGGGATCCTCGAAACCGTGCGCCGCGTCATGGCCGGGGAGCTGGACAACGCCTTCTGCGCGGTGCGCCCGCCCGGGCACCATGCCGAGGCCGGCCGGGCCATGGGGTTCTGCTACTTCAACAACGTGGCCATCGCCGCGCGCTATCTCCAAAAGCAGTGGGGCCTGCACCGGATCGGCATCGTGGACTTCGATGTCCACCACGGCAACGGCACCCAGCACATCTTCGAGGACGACCCCGAGATCTACTACTATTCGATTCACCAGCACCCGACCTTCGCCTACCCCGGCACGGGGCGTGAATTCGAATACGGCCGCGGCACCGGTTACGGCTTCACGAAAAACTCGCCGGTGCTGCCGGGCGTGGGCGACGACGACTGGATGCAGCTGATCGAGCGCGACCTGGTCCCGGCCTTCACCGATTTCAAACCCGAGTTCATCCTGGTCTCGGCCGGCTTCGACGCCCACCGGGACGACGACATGTCCGACATCAAGCTCACCACCGAGTGCTATTCGTGGATCATGAAGCGGCTGGTCGAAATGTCCCGTGCGCATGCCGCCGGCCGCCTCGTCTCGGTCCTGGAGGGGGGCTACTGCCTCAAACGGCTGCCGGAGTTGGCCCGCAACCACCTGGAGATCCTGCTGAACGGATGACAGGCTCAACCTTATAGCGAATAACGAGCGAGGGGGGAAACATGTTTGTCAGCAGATCGATGACCCGCAAGGTCGTCACCGTCAACCCGGAGACAACCATCTTCGAGGCCCAGGAGCTGATGGCGAAGCACCACATTCGTCACCTGCCGGTCGTCGACGAGAGCAACCGGCTGGTCGGCATCGTGACTGACAGAGACCTGCGCTCCGCCCTGCCCTACCGCTTTTTCAAGGAGGGGATCAATCCGTCGGACAAGGAGGGGTTCCAAAACCTGAAGGTCAAGGACATCATGACCCGCAAGGTCATCTCGATCCCGCCGTCCTACACGATTCAGGATGCGCTGCTCGTCGTGCAGAACTCGAAGGTCGGCGCCCTGCCCGTGGTGGACGATGAGGGGCGCTTGCGGGGCATTCTCTCGGTGCGGGACTTGCTGCGCGCATTCATCAACGTGCTCGGCATCGGCCAGCCGGGGACCCTGCTCTGCATCCTGGTGGAGGAGAAGGTCGGCCAGTTGAAGAAAATCGTCGATGCCATCACCGAAATGGGCGTCTCCTTCGGCAGCGTGCTGGTGGCCCGCTATTGGGACGAAAACAAGCGGGCCGTCTTTCCCTACCTGCTCACCCAGAACGTGGCCCAGGTGAAGAAAAAGCTGACCGCGATGGGCTACCAGCTGGTGGATCCCATGCAGTGGTACATCGACCAGCTGCCGGACACCGACCGGCCGCCGGACAAACCGGCGGAATAAGCCGCCGCGCATCAGCCGTTTCCGCCGGGTCAGGACCGGCCGACCACCGGCCCCGCGTCCGCCACCCGGCTCACCGCGGTTTGCTCGCATGAAATCACTGGATGCCCTCATTTCGGCCGCCGTCGACCACCTGGCGGCCACCCGCAACGCCGTGGCGCTCACCGGAGCCGGCATCTCGATCGAGAGCGGCATTCCCGCCTTCCGGGGCAAGGGCGGGCTGTGGGAGCGCTTCGACCCCATGGAGATCGCGCACATCGACGCGCTGGTGCGCGACCCCGCCCGGGTCTGGAAGCTGCTCGTCAAGGACCTGAAAGAGATCATGGACCGGGCCGCCCCCAACGACGGCCACAAGGGCCTGGCGCGGCTGGAGCAGCTGGGCATCCTGCAAACGGTCATCACCCAGAACGTCGACGGACTGCACCAGATGGCCGGCAACACGGATGTGATCGAATTCCACGGGAGCTTCGCCTGGCAGCGCTGCATGCAGTGCGGCCGCCGCGTGGAAACCCGCGCGGTCGACGCCTCGGTCCTTCCCCCGCGCTGCGCCTGCGGCGGAGTGCTGAGGCCCGATGCGGTCTTTTTCGGGGAGATGATCCCGCCCATGGCCCTGTGGCGCTCGCAAGAGACCACGGCCGCCTGCGAGGTCATGCTCGTCGTCGGGACCTCCGCCATCGTCCAGCCGGCGGCCTCGATGCCGCTCATCGCCAAGGAGAACGGCGCGGTGGTGATCGAGATCAACCCCGAGGCGACCCCCCTGACGGGGGTCGTGAGCGACATCCTCATCCCGGGCAAGGCGGGCGACATCATGAACCGCATTCTAGCGCAGCTGGAAAACGCCCGTTGACCGCAGCCGCCTCCGCCTGGATCCGAAGGGTCCACCTGCATCCGGCGAGTCTGGCGGACAACACCGCCGATGCCGACCGCCTGGCGGCCGCCCTGAAAACCGAGTTGAAGGCCGACACGGTCGAGATCGACCTCGGCCTGCTCCGGGAGCTGCCGGAGCTCCTGCGGCGGCACGACTTCCGCCTCCGCTGCAGCCTGTTCCGCGACCGCGGCCGCTGGGCGGTGACGGGGATCGACGGCGCGGAGAGCCCGCGGCCGGCCCTGGGCCTGGCGGTGGACCTCGGCACCACCCGCGTGGCCTGCGCGCTGATCGACCTCGCGCAGGGCCGGACGCTCCTGGAGACCGCCTTCGACAACCCCCAGATCGCCGTCGGCCCGGATGTTCTAGCGCGCATCCACCACGCCGAGAGCCCGCCCGGCTTGAGGCAGCTCCATCGGCTCCTCATCGATGGCCTGAACGCCGCCCTGGCGGACGCCTGCCGCACTGCCGGGGTCTCGCCGCAGCAGATCTGCGCCGCGGCCGTGGCCGGAAACACCGCCATGACCCATCTCTTCCTCGGCATCGACCCGCGCTGGATCATCCGCGAGCCCTACATCCCCGCAGTCAACCGCCCGGGGGTGATGCGGGCGGCCGCTCTGGGGATCGAGATCGGCCGATACGCCCGCGTGCTGGTCTTTCCCAACATCGGCAGCTACTTCGGCGGGGACCTGATCGCAGGGGTCCTCTACTGCGGTCTCCACCGGAAAACGCAGACGGCCTTGCTGGTGGATGTCGGCACCAACGCCGAGGTGGTCCTGGGCAACCGCGACTGGCTCATCGGCTGCGCCGGCGCGGCCGGGCCGGCGCTCGAGGGGGGAGTCAGCCGGATGGGGATGGCGGCCGCCCCCGGCGTGGTGGACCGGGTGCGAATCGACCCCGCCACGCTCGCTTTCGATCTGCACACCATCGCCGAAAAGGCGCCCCGCGGCATCTGCGGCTCGGGGGTGATCGACCTCGCCGCCCAGCTCTTTCTCGCCGGCATGATCGACCTGCGCGGCAAGATACTCGCGGCCGGCTGCGGCGCGCGTTTGAAGACCGTCGACGGGATCCGGCACATTGTGGTGGTCCCGGCCGCTCAGTCCGCCACCGGCCTCGACTTGACGATCAGCCAACCGGACCTGGACAGCCTGGTGCGCTCCAAGGCGGCCATGTACACCATCCTCGAGACCCTGGCCATGACCGTGGGGATGGCTCTGGAGGAGATCGGAACGTTTTACGTGGCCGGGACCTTCGGCTGCTTCATCGACCCGCGCTCGGCCATCACGATCGGCATGCTCCCGGACCTGCCGCCCGCCCGCTTCGTACCGCTCGGCAACAGCTCCCTGAAGGGTGCGGCCATGGCGCTGACCGACGAGGGCTGCCTCGAGGAGATCGACCGCATCCGCGACCGCATCACCTATCTCGAGCTCAACGTCAACCAGGAGTTCATGAACCGCTTCAGCGCAGCCAGGTTCATCCCGCACACCGACCGGGGGCGGTTTCCCTCGGTCGGCCGCCCGGCGACGACAAACGAAATAGGGCTTCGCTGAGGAGCCGATGATGAAATGGTTTCGCACCAAGGCCTGGAAACCGATCGACCTGGCGTGCCTGAAATGGAGCTGCCTCCTGTCCGGCATGATCATCGGGGCCTATCTCTCCGATTTCACCAAACGGTTCGTGTGGCTTTTCGCGGCAGCCGCGATCGCTCTGGCGGTTAGGCCCGTTCTGGCCTGGTTCCGCGACGATCCATAGCGCGCCCGAGGCGTCTTCCCATGCCCGACATGCTGGTGAAACTCTACGAGCTGCCGCCCCTTGAGGCGCCGCTGAGGCGCTGCGAGCGGCAGGGCATCGCCATCCGCCGCCCCTTGGCCGGAGAGCGGCGCCCCCTCGTCGCATGGGTGAGCGCCCGCTTCAGCCGTGCCTGGGGCGCCGAATGCGAGGCCGCCTTTGCGATCAGCCCGCCGAAGTGTTTCATAGCGCTGCAACACGAGGCCATCATCGGGTTTGCCTGCCACGACTGCACCTGCAGCAATTTCTTCGGCCCGACCGGCGTCGCCGAAGGCAGCCGCGGCCGCGGCGTGGGGCTGGCGCTGCTCCTCTCCTGCCTGCACGCGATGCGGGACCAGGGCTACGCCTATGCCGTCATCGGGGGTGTGGGTCCGGCGGCCTATTATGCCAAAACGGTCGGCGCCACTCTGATCGAGGGATCCACCCCCGGGATATACGGTTACAGAAGGGAGCGCACGCCATGAAGCGTCCGATCTATCTGGACTACAACGGCACCACCCCTCACGACCCCGAGGTCATCGCCGCCATGCGCCCGTTTCTTGAGGAGGAGTTCGGCAACCCCTCGAGCGGCCACCTCTATGCGGTCAAACCCCGGCAGGCGCTGAACGCCGCCCGCCGGCAGGTGGCCGGACTGCTGAGCTGCGCGCCGGGCGAAGTGGTCTTCACCAGCGGCGGCACCGAGGCCAACAACTGGGCCATCATCGGCACCGCCCATGCCCTGCGCGACCGGGGCCGGCACCTGGTGACGTCGGCCTTCGAGCATTCGGCCGTGCTCAACGTCTGCGCGTTTTTGGAAAAGCAGGGCTTCGAGGTCACCCGGCTCCCGGTGGGCGCGCACGGCGTAGTGGCGGTCGCCGACGTCGAGGCCGCCTTGCGGCCGGACACCATCCTGGTCACCCTCATGCACGCCAACAACGAGGTGGGCACCCTGCAACCGATCGCCGCGATCGCCGCCCTGGCCCGCGCCCGCGGCATCCGCATCCACACCGATGCGGCCCAGTCCGCCGGGAAGATCCCGGTGGAGGTCGACGCCCTCGGCGTTGATCTGCTCTCGATCGCCGGGCACAAGCTCTATGCACCCAAGGGGGTGGGGGCGCTCTACATCCGCAAGGGCGTGACCCTGGAGACCTTCATGTACGGCGCCGGCCAGGAGTCGGGCCGGCGCGCCGGCACGGAGAACATCCTTGAGATCGTGGGGCTGGGGAAGGCCTGCGAGATCGCCGCCCGGGACCTGGAGCAAAACCGCCGTCACATGCAGGCCATGCGCGACCGGCTCCACGCGGCGATCGCAGCCGGCGTCCGGGAGCTGCGCTTGAACGGCCACCCGGACCAACGGCTGCCCAACACGCTGAGCATCGGCTTCCGCCACCTCCAGGCCGACCGCATTCTCGAAGCGGTCGGCCTGGAGGTGGCCGCCTCGGCCGGCGCCGCCTGCCATGCCGAGAGCGTGGAGATCTCCCACGTGCTCAGGGCCATGAATGTCCCCGTGGAGTGGGCCAAGGGGACCCTGCGGCTGACCACCGGGCGCATGACCACGGCGCAGGAGGTCGACCGTGCGGCCCAACTCATCGTCGAAGCGGTCGCCGCACTCGGCGGAAACGGACCATCCTCCTAAAGCGCCAACCGCCCTGACCATCTTGCGCTTTCGCCGGCAGCCGATCGAACGGGGCCCGGCGCCGCTGCCGGGCGGACGCTGGCGGCGGGGGGCCGCACACCCTGCTCTTCAGAGATGCGGGTCTGCTGAACACGCGTAAATGTCTCCCGAAACAATTTTAGGCCCCAGCCTCCGAAGCATCTGCTCGACACCCGGGGCGCCCACCCAGGTAGGGCTCTCCAGCCGGAGCCTTTCCCGAAAGCTCCAATTGAATCGATACGGGCCCAGGCCGTTCAACCGCCGCACGCATGCCAGCGCCCTGGCGACCTCAAAGCTGATGAACTCGAACGACAGCGCCGGGATGGGGATAGACAAGCCGGCAAGGGCCTGCACCTCGAATCCCTCCACGTCGATCTTGCAGAAATCGGGCCTGCCGCACTCTTGGATCAGCCGATCCAGGGTGGTCACCTGCACCTCGACCGGGTGGTCCCAGCGCTCGCGGCGGCCGGCGGCAGCGGCCATAGCTGCTCTCCAGGAATCCCCCGCCAGCGTGCTGATCGTGGGGTTCATGCGGTTGATGTGCAGGGTGGCCGTGCCCGGCCGCGCCCCGATGGCTTTGGCAACCAGGACAAAGCGCTCGTCCCCGCCCCACCGCCCGCGGAGATAGGCGGCACACCGGGGCTGGGGCTCCAAGGCCACCACCCGGGCGCCGAGATCGAGAAATGCCCGGCAGCGGCTGCCCAGATGAGCGCCGATGTCGAAGCAGAGCGCCCCCGGCCGGACGAACCGGCCGTAGAAGCGGCGCAGCCGACGCCGGTTGAAGGGCTGCCACAGGTAAATGAACCTCGATCGCAGCAGGCCGAGGCGGCTTCTCACGTCCAGCATCACGGCACTTCGCGGGCGGTGCGGTTTTCGAAGACCAGGAGCCGGTAGCGGATCAGGCCAGAAAAATAGCAGGCTTGCTTGGCATCCCCGCCCAGCAGCGAGCGCAGATAGCTGTCGCGCTCCATCAGGGGGCCAAGGCATTTCACCAGCAGCGAAACGGCCTTGTCGCGCGGCCGACCCAAGCGCAGGTAGCGGGTCAGGTCTCGGTCCGCGATGAGGCGCAGGCCCTTTGCTTCCGCCAGCCGCCGCAATTCCAGGGGGGTCCGCAGGCCCGGCAGCAGCCAGTTGCGGCGGTAGCGGTCCAGCATCCGCCGGTGGCGGTCGGCCAGCCCATCGAGGCTTGCGGCCGGGCTCAGGCAGTCGTCGATGATGACCAGACGGCCGCCGGGCGGCAGCAGCCCCGCTTGGACGCCGAAAAAGCCTGCGGGGTCGGGGCCGTGCGCGAACGCTTCGATCGCAAACGAGAAGTCGGTCTTGAACCGCTCGCCGCGAAGCCGCATAAAAGAGCCCTCTTCGAAGCGGCACCGCTGCTTGAGCCCCTCCGGGATCAGCAGCCGGGCACGGGCGACCTGCACCGGGCTCAGGCTGATGCCGCAGAAGGAGCGGACGGCGGGCAGCCGCCGGCCGAGGTAAAAGAGGCTGCCGCCCACCCCGCAGCCCAGGTCGAGCACCTGGGCGACCGGGTGCGGACAGCGGTCGATCTCCCGGGCGATAAGCTCGTTGGAATAGTGCATGGCCTCCGCCAGGCGGTCAACGCCCGGAGGCCAGAGCGCCGCATGCAGATTGCAGGTGCCGTCGTCCTTGCCCCAGCGCAAAAAGCGGGCCGTGTTGCGGTCGTAATAGTCCCTGACCTGCCGGGCATGGGGTGAATTTTCCATTTTATCTACAATCGGCTGGGGGTGCGGCAGCTGATAGGAACTTCACACGAAGGCGAAACGTCTTGCCGGCCTCTGTCATCCGGCGTTTTTGCCACCGCCGATTCCAGTGGACCACTTCTAGTGATGTCACATGGCAACGGAATTTTTCCTGCTTGCGGCCCATCACTTCAAATGGCTACAAAACAGAAAGGCTATTCCAAATAGGTATAACCATACAATCCGGAACGATAATTGGAAAGGAATTCCTTTCCTTCCTCCGCCGATATAATCCCATTCTTGACCGACGAAGTAACCCATGTTTCAACGGCCCGAACCATTTTCTTGGGGTTGTATTGAACGTATTCCAGTACTTCGGCAACCGATTCGCCATCGATCACCTGGTCGATCTCGTACCCGTCGTCGTTCACCGTAACGTGCACAGCGTTGGTATCGCCGAACAGATTATGCAAATCTCCCAGAATCTCCTGATAGGCGCCCACCAGGAAAACTCCGATGTAATATGACTCTTTCGGGTTGAGGGAATGAACCGGAAGGTAATAGGATAGTTTTCGGGTCGAAATAAAATTGTCGATTTTTCCATCCGAATCGCAGGTCATATCCTGCAATGTGACCGATCGATCGGGTTTTTCATCGAGACGCTGAATGGGCATGATAGGAAAGATCTGATCGATCGCCCAGGAGTCGGGCAGCGACTGGAATAACGAAAAATTGCAAAAATATTTATCGGACAAAAGCTTGGGCAAATGGCGCAATTCATCGGGAACGTGCTTCATTTCCGATGTCATTTGATGCGTTTCACGAGCGATAGACCAAAACAGACGTTCGATCTGAGCACGAGTTTTCAATTCGAGCAGACCGAGGCTGAAACGGTCGAGCGCTTCTTCGCGAATTTGCTGAGCATCATGCCATGTTTCCAGCAATCGTGTCTGATTAAGCGAATCCCATAGCTTGTAGAGCTCCTGCACGAGTTCATGATCATCGGGCGAAATTTCCTCGTCATCTTCCCACATCGACGGCGTGGTAGTTTCCAACACCTCAAAAACCAAAACAGAATGATGTGCGGTCAACGCACGTCCGGACTCGGTGATGATATTGGGATGCGGAATGCCGTTTTTGTCGCTCACATCGACCAAGGTCGAAATGGAGTCGTTGACATATTCCTGAATACTGTAATTGACGCTGCTCTCGCTGTTGGCCGACCGCGTCCCATCGTAATCGACCCCCAACCCTCCCCCGATGTCGACAAACTCGATGTTGAACCCGCTTTTATAAAGCTGTACGTAGAACTGCGAGGCCTCCCGGAGGGCGTTTTTGATACGGCGGATGATGGTTATCTGGCTCCCGATATGAAAATGCAACAAACGCAGACAATCCTTCATTTTGTTTTTTTCCAGAAACGCCATCGCGTCGATCAATTCGCTCGATGTAAGCCCGAATTTGCTCTGATCGCCGCCGGACTCTTCCCACTTTCCGCTGCCGGTGCTCGCAAGTTTGACGCGTATTCCGATGCTTGGTTTGACTTTTAAACGGCGAGCGATTTTGGCGATTAATTTGAGTTCGTTGAGCTTCTCTACCACCAAAAATATGTGCTTGCCCATTTTTTGTGCCAAAAGGGCAAGTTCAATATAATCTACGTCTTTGTACCCATTGCAGATAATCAACGAATCGTTGTCGGTTGTAATCGCAATCACGGCATGAAGCTCCGGTTTAGAACCGGCTTCCAGCCCAATGCTGAATTTTTTTCCATGGCTGACGATCTCTTCCACTACCGGACGCGTTTGGTTGACCTTTATTGGATAAATTATAAAGTTGTTGGCCTTGTAATTATATTCTTCGGCGGCGATTTTGAAACAGTTCGACATTTTCTCAATTCGGTTGTCGAGAATATCCGGGAAACGGATCAACATCGGGGCTGAGACATCGCGCGATTGAAGTTCTTCAACCAATTTTTTAAGGTCAACCTCGACACCATTTTTTTTGGGGGTAACGACAACATTCCCCTTGTTATTGATCGAGAAGTAGTTGATTCCCCATCCATTGACGTTATAAAGCTCAGCCGAATCTTCAATACGCCATTTTCTCATTTTTCAAACCTGCTGTTCGAATTAAATTCATATTGGTTGACGATCAAGGCTCAAGCTTCGAGCAGTCCTTTTCGCTTCGAATAAGCGCCGAAGTTTCCTCCGTGTCATGCACATCTTCGACCGACACTGGCACAAAAAAAACTACCGGATTCCTGAGGCCACCGACCCACACCGCCCCGGGGGAGAAGCATGTCTGCCAAATGTTCGGGGCGATGGCATCGCTGCAGGCTGCGGGAAACGGAATCCGCTCAGGGTGATACGCTGCGTGATTTTTCGGCCCTCACCCCTGCGCGCGTTTGAGGGTGTGATTCCATCGCGAGCCGACCCAAAATGGGAACTTTTCCGATGCGAACGTGGGAAGTGCCCGCTCGTAAAACATGAAGTTAGAACCCGCTTTGGGGGGTAATCGTTGCCTGAAGGTGCAGTTGCGGGTAAACCGCTCGGCTGTTTAGAGTAAGGGCGCTCGCACTTTGCCAATAACCTCAGTAAAATCAGTAGCATCAGCTCAAGTTCTTGTCAACCGTTAAAATCCGTTCCCGGGTGCCAAAAACACGTTCCCTGCCGGGCGCCCGAGGCTGCACCGTTGATCCCGGAGAATGGTGGCGAAAAAAAACGCGCGCTCGGGCCGAGTGCGCTCGGTGTCGACCCGACCGGCTCACGAAAGCCTCCGACGTTCTCCTTCTTGCGGTTGGCACCCGAATGCGGGCGGCCGCGCAAGCCTCGGTCTCGACCCGCCTGCCGAAAATGCGGCGAACATCATCTTGCAAATAAGATTTTTGGTGCTATGGTGTTGCAGTTTTTTCGGCCGGAGCAGCCTGCGTTCGAAGCGCTCGCGGCAACCTGGTTCGTTAACTTCCGCCACCCATTCCGGTGGGTCTACGTGAAGGCCTGATGACCGATTTCGGTGCGATCCCTGCCGAGTTTGCAGCGGAGGCCGCTGCGGCGGCCGTCGTGTTGCCGGTGCCCTACGATGAGACCTCGACCTGGCTGAAGGGCGCCGACCGAGGCCCGGAGGCCATCCTCGCGGCTTCCGCCAACATGGAGCTATACGACATCGAAACAGAGAGCGAGGTCTATCGGCGCGGCATTTTCACCGCCCCGCCGATCGTCGAAAAGCGCTCTCCGGAGGCGATGGTGGCCGCCGTGCGCGAGCGGGCCGCCGCATTCATCGAGGGGGGCAAGTTCGTCCTCACCGTGGGCGGCGAGCACTCGGTCAGCATCGGCGCCATCCAGGCCCACGCCGCCCGCTGGCCGCACATGAGCGTGCTGCAGCTGGACGCCCACGCGGACCTGCGCGAGACCTATGAAGGCAGCGCCTTCAACCACGCCTGCGTCATGGCGCGCGCGCGCGAGACCTCGGCGATCGTGCAGGTCGGCATCCGCAGCATGGATGCCGGCGAGCGCAGCCGCCTCCAGCCCGCAAACGTCTTCTGGGCGCACGAGATCGTCCGCACCCCGGGCTGGATCGGGGCGGTGGTGGATCGGCTCAGCGCGGAGTGCTATGTCACCATCGACCTGGACGTCTTCGACCCCGCGATCATGCCCTCCACGGGCACGCCCGAGCCGGGCGGGTTGTCCTGGTACGATGTCCTCGGTCTCCTGCGGGAGGTCAGCCGCCGCCGGCGCATCGTCGGCGGCGACGTCGTCGAGCTCTGCCCCGCCGCCCACAACAAGGCGCCGGATTTTCTGGCCGCCAAACTGATCTACAAGCTGTTGAGCTACCGCTTCGAGGGCTGACGTCCCCCGATGCGGACGCCCACCGGCACGAAGGGAATCCACCATGGCCAAAAAACGCCTCCTCCGCAAACCCGTCCGGCACGTAGACATCACCCGCTTCGACGCCACCCCCATCATCGACGCCATGCGCGGAATGTCCTTCAGCTCGCGCGACACCGCGGCCGCGGCCGACATCTTCGAGCGCATGCTCCGGGACCCGGGCTGCACCGTCTTCCTGACGCTGGCCGGAAGCACCAGCGCCGGGGGCTGCATGCAGGTCTATGCAGACATGGTGAAATACAACATGGTGGACGCGGTGGTGGCAACCGGCGCCTCCATCGTGGACATGGACTTTTTCGAGGCGCTGGGATTCAAGCACTACCAGGGCAGCCCGTATGCGGACGACCGCGAACTGCGCCGCAACTACATCGACCGGATCTACGACACCTACATCGACGAGGAGCAGCTCCAGGCCTGCGACATGGCCGTAAAGGCCATTGCCGACAGCCTTGCGCCCCGCCCCTACTCGTCGCGGGAGTTCATCTACGAAATGGGCCGCCACCTGGCCGCGCACGCGGTCAAGCCGGATTCGCTGGTCGAATTGGCCTTCCGGCACGAGGTGCCGATCTTTTGCCCGGCCTTCACCGACTCCAGCGCCGGTTTCGGCCTCGTCAAGCACCAGGTGGAGCGCCCCGAGCGGCACCTGAGCATCGACTCGGTAAGGGATTTTTACGAGCTGACCCGCATCAAAATGGAGGCGAAGACGAGCGGCCTCTTCATGATCGGGGGCGGGGTGCCCAAGAACTTCGTCCAGGACACCGTCATCTGCGCCGAGATCCTGGGCCGGGATGTCCCCATGCACCAATACGCGGTGCAGATCACCGTGGCCGACGTGCGCGACGGCGCCTGCTCGAGCTCGACCCTCAAAGAGGCCTCCTCATGGGGCAAGGTGGAGACCACCTACGAGCAGATGGTCTATGCCGAGGCCACCACCGTGGTGCCACTGATCGCCAGCGCCCTCTATCACCGCAACTCCTGGAAGAAGCGCAAGCGCCGCCGGTGGGCCAAGCTGTTCAGGTAGCCCCCCTGCGACGGGGCTCCCGCAGGCGGCTCAGTGGAACGCCCGCATCATGCTCGCGGCCACCTGGAAGTAGATCGTGATCCCGAGGGCGTCGATGATGGTCGCCATGACGGGGCCGGCCGTGAGGGCCGGGTCCAGGTTGATCCGCTTGAGCACCAGAGGGATGAGGGCGCCGCCCAGGTTGGCCAGCAGCATGGTCGCCAGCAGCGAAATGCCGACGATCCCGGCCAGCAGCAGGTGGCGGTCCTGCAAAAAGACGCGGAAGTAGGCCATGAGCCCCAGGGCCACACCCAAGGCGAGCCCCATGAGCAGCTCCCGGCCGAAGACCCGCAGGGAATCCCGCGGGCAGACCTCACCCAGGGCGAGGGCGCGTACCACCATGGTGGCGGACTGGGTGGCGGCGTTGCCGCAGGTGCCCACCACCATGGGGATGAAAAAGGCGAGCGCCACCATCTGCTGCAGTTGCGGGGCGTTCCACTCCATGATGGTCGTGGAGAGCAGCGAGGTGAAGAGCAGGATCGCCAGCCAGCAGAAGCGGCTCCAGAACAGCCGCGGCATCGGCCGACGGAAATACTCCTCCTCGAAGGGCACCACGGCCGAAATGCGCTGAAAGTCCTCGGTGTTCTCTGCCTCGATGATGTCGATCACGTCATCGACGGTGATGATGCCCAACAGCCGGTTCTCATGGTCCACCACGGGCATCGCCAGGAAGTCGTATTTTTGGATCTGCGCGGCGGCGGACTCGACATCCTGGTCGTGGCGGATCGAGATGACGTTCACCTCCATAACGTCCGCGAGCCGGGCCTGGGGCTTGGACATGATCAGATCGCGCAGGGAGACCATCCCGAGCAGGTGGCGGGTGCCGTCGGTGATGTAGACGTAGTAGATGGTCTCCTTGTTCGGCGCCTGCAGGCGCAGCCCTTCGAGCGCCTCGCGCACGCTGATGTCGGCCGCAAGGGAGCAGTACTCCGTGGTCATGACCGCCCCGGCCGTCCCCTCCTCGTAGTCCCACAGCCGCCGGATTTCGTTGCGCTCGGCCTGGGCGATCAGGGGCATGATGGCCTCGCGGATGTCGGTGTCGACCGCTTTGAGCAGATCGACCCGGTCGTCGGGCTCCATGTTCTCGATGAACTTGAGCATCGTGCGGGTGTTGCCGGCCTCCAGGCAGGCCTCCTGGGTTTCGATGGACAGCTGCTCGAAGGTCTCCAGGGCCTTGTGGTTGCCGATGCGAACGAGGGTCTCGATGATGTCCAGCGGGCTCAGCCCGCTGTTTTCGAGCTGTTCGGCGATATCGGCCGGGTGGAGTTCCCGCAGCGACTCCACGTCGTGGGGCTCGATCATCCGGCAGGTCGAGGCGGTCTCTGGGTCGGGGCGCGTAGCGGCGCTCATGGGCTTCTCCTCCACGTCTTGGGTCCATCGGGTCGAGGCCAAAACGCGCAGGAGCACGCCCGTGGTCAGGGGTGAGGCGTTCTCCGGCAGGCGTTGCGGTCATCGAGGCGCGAGACCCGAGACGGCGGGATGGTGATTACGCCGAATCGGCTTCGGTGGCAGGGACTACTGCCAGGGTCTCCGTCTTGCATCCGAACGTCCTTGTGGTTGCGGTTTCAATCGGATTCGTGCATGCGGGCCCGGGCTTCGGTTTCCCGGGCGCGCTGATTCTGGGGCGTTTTAGTGCATGCGCGGGTCAAAAGCAACAAAAATCGGCAGGCCGCGGGTCAAAGGCGGCGCAGTCCGACACACTTGAGGTAGCCCGTTTCCGGCATGGAGAGCAGCAGCGGGTGGTCTTCGGCCTGGCCCCCCCGGTAAATGACCTGGGCCAACCCCTGCTCCTTGGCGACGGCCGCGGAGAGCAGCGCAATGAAGTCGGCCGCGGAGAGGTGTTGGCTGCAGCTGCAGGTGATCAACACGCCCCCGGGCGTGAGCCGCCGCCAGGCCAGCCGATTGAGTTTTTGGTAGGCCTTGGCCGCCGGGGCCAGATTGCGGCGCGCTTTGACGAAGGCCGGGGGGTCGGCCACCACCACGTCATAGGTCGCCGGATCCGCGGCGAGAAAGTCGAAGAGGTCCTGTTGGACCGCCTCCGCCCGGCCGGGCGCCACGCGGTTGGCCGCGAGCCCCCGCTGCAGCAGATCCAGGGCCTTCCGGCTCTGGTCGACAAAGGTCACGTGGCCGGCGCCCGCCGCGAGCGCCCGCAGCCCCCAGCCCCCGGAGTAGCAGCACAGGTCCAAGACGCGGGCGCCCGCCCGCTCCGCCACCCGGCTTGCGAGGAAACGACGGTTTTCGCGCTGGTCCAGGAAAAAGCCCGTCTTCTGCCCGTCGATGAGGTCGGCGGCATAGCGGACCCCGTCCTCCTCCAACGCCGCCGCCGCCAGGTGCTCGGGCTCGCCGCGGCAGACTCGGTTGAACAGCTCGACCGCCTCCAGCCGGCGCACATCCGCGTCGCAGCGCAGGACCAGCCCCTGCAGGCGAACCCCGAACACATCCGCGATCATGCCCGGCAACCGCTCGAGGAGGACCGGGACCAGCAGGTCCATGCCGGCGGTGTTGCTCTGGACCACGGCGTGAGGCGGATATAAGTCGACCACCAGGCCGGGCAGAAGATCCGCCTCGGAGAAGACCAGCCGCACCGCACCGGCCGGGGCCATGGAGCTGCGGCGCCGGAAGGCCTCCGCCAGCCGTTTGAGGATCAGCGCCTCGAGGTCCGGCTCGGCGCCGCGGGCCAGCACCCGGCCGGCGATCAGGCTGTGGCGGTTGAAATAGCCGCTGGCCGCCACCCGGCCACCGTGCGTGAAACGGCAAAGATGCACCGCGGGCAGGTCCGCATCGCACCGTTCGACCTCGTTCGAAAAGACCCAGAGCACCCCGGCGGCGATGCGCTGCGCCGCGCGGCGGGTGATCCCGACCTCGGGCAAAGCGGCATCCGCTTTTAGAATGCGGTTCGCCATGGTTCGATGTTAGCGCATGCGCCGGCCCCGCACAAGCGTCTTGGCCGGCCGGATCGGCTGCGACCCCTGCCGGCGGCGGTTTGACTGGCACCGTGGTCCGTGATAGGATTTGTCATTTATAATCCGATGCTCACTCCTGCCGCGCCGACACCCCGACCTGAAACGGCAATTCACTGTTTACGAGCCACTAGGAGACGCGCATGAAGAAAAGCAAGCTCTTCCAGTCCTGGGGGACCTTCCGCAAGGGGGTGGATGCCCAGAGCATCCAGCTCTCCTTTGCCAGTCACCTGGAGTATTCGCTTTGCAAGGACCAGTACACGGCCACCGAGCGCGACCTTTACCTCTCCCTGGCCCTTTCCGCCCGCGACCGGCTGATCGAGCGCTGGATCAAGACGCAGCAGAAATATTACAAGGAAGACGTCAAGCGCGTCTATTACCTGTCGGCCGAATACCTGATGGGCCGGGTGCTGACCAGCAACCTGATCAACCTGGGCATGTACGAAGAGACCCGCCGGGCCATGGCGGAGCTTTCGGTCGACCTGGAAACGGCGGCCGGGGAAGAGCCGGACATGGGGCTCGGCAACGGCGGGCTCGGCCGCCTGGCCGCCTGCTTCCTGGATTCGCTCGCAACGCTTGAGATCCCGGCCATGGGATATGGGATCCGCTACGAGTTCGGGATTTTCGACCAGGAGATCCGAAACCTGCAGCAGGTGGAGCTGCCCGAGAACTGGCTGCGCTACGGCACGCCCTGGGAAATCGCCCACCCGGAGGTCATCTTCACGGTGCACTTCTACGGCCGGGTCAAGCAGACCCGGCTGCCGGACGGCAGCCTCAAAAGCGAATGGGTCGACACCAGCGACGTGGTCGGGATCCCCCACGACATCCCCATCGCCGGCTACGGCAACACCACGGTCAACACGCTGCGGCTCTGGTCGGCACGGGCCTCCAAGGAGTTCGACCTGAACTACTTCCAGCACGGAGACTACCTCAAAGCGGTCGAAGAAAAAAATATCTCCGAGAACATCTCCAAGGTGCTCTACCCCAGCGACGATTTCTACGAGGGCCGGGAGCTGCGGCTCAAGCAACAGTATTTTTTCGTCTCCTGCTCGATCAAGGACATCATCCGCCGCTACCTCGTCAACCACCAGGACTTCGAGGCCTTCCCGGACAAGGTCGCCATCCAGATGAACGACACCCACCCCTCGCTGGCCGTGCCCGAGCTGATGCGCCTGTTGATCGACAGCCACGGCCTGAGCTGGGAAAAGGCCTGGGATCTCACCACCCGCACCTGCGCCTACACCAACCACACCCTGCTGGCCGAGGCCATGGAGAAGTGGCCCGTGCCCATGTTCGAACGGCTGCTGCCCCGGCACATGGAGATCATTTACGAAATCAACCGCCGCTTTTTGAAGGACGTCTCTATCCGCTTCATGCACAACGGGGACAAACAGCGCGCCATGTCCCTGATCGAGGAGGGGGCGGAAAAGCGGGTGCGCATGGCGCACCTGGCGATCGTCGGCTCGCACTCCGTCAACGGGGTGGCGGAGCTCCACAGCCGTCTGCTGCAGGAACGCGCGCTGCGGGATTTCGCCGACATGTACCCGGACCGCTTCAACAACAAGACCAACGGCATCACGCCCCGCCGCTGGCTGCTGGCGGCCAACCCGGGGCTCTCGGACCTGATCAGCCAGTACATCGGCGACCGCTGGGTCACCGACCTGCAGGAGCTGCGCAAAATCGAGGCCTTCACCGAGGACGCCGACTGCCGCCGGGAGTGGCGCGAGATCAAGCACGCCAACAAGCAGCGGCTGGCCGGCCAGGTCCAAAAACTGACCGGCGAGCGGCTGGACCCTGACTCCATCTTCGATGTCCAGGTCAAGCGCATCCACGAATACAAGCGCCAGATGCTCAACATCCTGCACGTGGTCTACCTCTGGCTGAAGCTCAAAGAGGAGCGGGAGTTTCAGATGCACCCGCGCACCTTCTTCTTCGGCGGCAAGGCGGCCCCGGCCTACCACACCGCCAAGATGATCATCCGGTTGATCTGCCACGTGGCCGACATGGTCAACCGCGACACCTCCACCCGCCGGCACCTCCGGGTGGTCTTCCTGCCCAACTACCGGGTGAGCCTGGCCGAGATCATCTATCCCGGCGCGGATGTCTCCGAGCAGATCTCCACCGCCGGCTTCGAGGCCTCCGGCACCAGCAACATGAAATTCGCGCTGAACGGCGCCCTCACCGTCGGAACCTTGGACGGGGCGAACATCGAGATCATGGAGGAGATCGGCCGGGAGAACATCTTCATTTTCGGCCTGACGGCCGAGGAGGTGGCGGCGCAAAAGCCCACCTACAACCCGATGGATTACTACCAGGCCGACCCGCTCCTCAAGCAGGCGATCGACTTCATTCGCAACGGATTCTTCAGCCCGGACGACCATGCCCTGTTCCGGCCGCTGGTCGATCTGATTTTAAACGAGGACCGCTACATGGTGCTGGCCGACTTTGCAGCCTACCACCGGGCCCAGATGCAGATCGACGCCCTCTACCGCAGCCCCGAGGAGTGGACCCAAAAATCGATCCTGAACGTGGCGCGCATCGGAAAATTCTCCTCGGACCGCACCATCCTCGAGTACAACCGGGACATCTGGCGGGCCGAGCCCCTGACCATCGAGCGCAACCACGTGGCGCAGCCCAAACCGGACCCGGCAGGCAGCGGCGACGCAGCGGCCCCGCGACCGACGCGAAAATAGGCGATGACGAGGCCTCCCGCGCTGCTCATCGTGCACCAGGGGGCCATGGGGGACCTCGTCTGCATCTTTCCGATCATCGCCGCCCTGCGGCGTAGTTTCCGCCCCATCGGGCTGATGTGCCAGGGGAGTTTAGGAAGGCTGGCCGCGGCCGAAGGGCTGGTCGAGGCGAGCTTTCCGATCGAGGCGGCCTGGACCGCCTCCCTCTTCACGGGGCAGGCCCACCCGGAGGCCCGGCGACGGCTGGCGCCCTTTACGCACATCCTGTGCTTCTCCGCCTCCGAGCCCCTGGCCCGCTCGCTGCAGGCCATCTCCGGCGCTACGGTCTGCCGCGTTCCGCCGCGCCCGCCCCCGGCCGAGCGCGTGCATGTAACCGACCACGCCCAGAGCCATCTTCGGGCCTGCGGCTGGCCGACCGAGGCGGCCCCCTGCGGCCAGGAGGAGGGCCCGGTCTCCTTTCCACGCGCGGGGGGAGGAAACCCCGCCTTGGCGCTCCTGCACGCCGGCGCCGGCAGCCCGCGCAAGCGCTGGCCGCTCGAGGGGTTTCTGGCGACCGCCGAGCGCCTCAAACACCGCTGCTGGCAGCCGCAGTTCGTGGTCGGCCCGGCCGAGGAGGACATCCTGCCGCTACTGAAGCACCGGGGGGAGGCCATCCTCCAGCCGCGGGATGCCGTTGAACTGATCGCCCGGCTGCGGGGCGCCTCGGCTTACATCGGCAACGACTCGGGGGTCAGCCACCTGGCGGCGTGGGCGGGGGTGCCGAGCGTCGTGATCTTCGGGCCGAGCGACCCTGAGCGCTGGCGGCCGCGCGGCCACCGCGTCGAAGTCGTCCGGGCTGCACCGGCCTGCGCGCCCTGCTTCGAACGGGGGGGGGCGGAGTGCACGTCCGCAGACTGCCTCGACCACATCCGGATCGAAGGCGTCCTGCTGGCATTCGACCGGGTCGTTTCAGCGGCACCCGGCCGCGCGGGCCGATAAGCGACGGGGCCTTGGCGGGGCCTGCAGCGGCCTGCAAACGCAACGAACCGTGCGCTTCGGCCGGAGGCGACCATCAGGCGACAGAAGGAGGCTGACTCGTGGAGGTAGAACGCAAGATAAAAGCCCTCGAGGCCGTCTACGCCGTTTACGATGAGTTCGCGCGCACCCAGGCCAAGGCCTGCTCGCCGCGCTGCACGACCTGCTGTACCACCCGCGTCACGGTGACGACGATAGAGGCATTCAAGGTCCGCACGGCGCTCTTTCCGGGCGAGTGGAGCCGCCTCAGCGAAAGGCTGTCGGCGCATGCCGGAATCAAGCGCTTCCGGCCCAGGCTGACGACCAACACCCTGGCCGCCCTCTGCGCCGAGGGCGGGCAGCCGCCGCCCGAAAACGAAGAGGCCCCCCCGATACCGTGCCCGCTGCTGACCGAGGAACTCTGTTCGATCTACGCCCTGCGGCCCTTCAACTGCCGCTGCTTCACTTCGCGTGTGCCCTGCGCCCGAGAGGGGACCGCCGAGGTGGAGGAGTTTGCCCTCTCGCTCAACACGGTTTGCCTGCAAACCATCGAACATCTCGATTCCGATGGGTGCAGCGGCAACCTGCTGGATGTGCTGGCGGTGATGGACGATGAGCGGAAGCGGGCGGCCTACGCCGCAGGCACCCTGGCCTGCGGCGCGGCCGGCTTGATCGGCAACCGGCCGATGAGGGTGCTCATGCTGCCCCCCGAGCACCGGGCTCGAATGGAGCCGTTCCTCAGAAAGCTGAGAGAGATCCGGGTGTGAGCTGAAAGGGGGCGGAGGAACTCCCTTTGCCTATCCCCGGCGCAAAAGGTCACGACAGGCTGCTCCGGTGGTTTCGGCGGACAGCCGGCCCCGAAGCAGCGATGATGGCTGCGCCCGCAAAGAGGACATCATTGCGACACACCGAGAATCCGCGCGGCATTCACGCCGCAGATCGCGGCGCGATCCTGAGGCGAGAGGCCGCCCTCCTCCATCTCCTTGAAGTAGCGGCGCGGAGGCAGGAGCGGGTAGTCGCTCCCAAAGAGAATCTTGCCCGGCCCGATCACATCGATCGCAACGCGATAGATTGCGGGATCGTAAAGAAAAGGCGATGCGGCCGTGTCGACGTAGACGTTGCTGAGCGCCTCCTTGACCTCTTTTTTGAGGAGGTTGTAGAAGAAGAGGCCGCCGCCCCAGTGGGCCAGGACGATGGTGGTGCCGGGAAAGCGCTGGACCAGGCGGTAGAGCTGGGCCAGGGTGACCGGGGCTTTCCCCGGGTAGGCATGGCCGACGGGCTCGTTGGCGTGGATCAGCACCGGCCGGCCCCGGTCGCGGCAGAGCTCCATGACCGGCGCCAGTCGATCGAGGGCCTCCGCGTCGATCCCGGAGCGGTAAAACGCAAGCTCGCCGATCCCTGAGAGCCCCCCGTCCAGGCACCGCTGCGCCTCGCGGGCCGAATCCCGGGCCAGCGGATCGAAGCACCCGAATCCGGTCAGCCGCCCGGGGTGCCGTTGCACCGCCTCCATGATGCAGTCGTTGTGCATCCTGAAAAGCTCGGGGTTTTGCCAGGGAAACCCGAAGACAACGGAGCGCTCGACGCCGTTCGCATCCATGGCGGCCAACAGCGCCGCTGTGCTCACCAGGCGGGATTTGGGCGAGCGGTAGAGCATGTCGAAAGCCGGCTCGGAATCGCAGAAGCACTGCCTGCCGGAGCAGACGGCATCGGGAAACAGGTGCGTGTGGAAATCGATGATCATGGCCGTGTGTTATATCACAAAAAAAGCCCCCACGATACGCCGAGGCCTTTCAGCGCGAAACCCCGCCGGCGGCGGGGTTTCATCGGCGCAAAATGTTAACGGCCGACCGGGTCGTGCGGTCAGCCGTTAAGGAGGAGAACAGATGAAGAAACTATTAGGCTTGTCCAGTGTATAAGCAAAGTGCTTGCCAAACTATTTCAAATCGCCCTTTATTTAGCTAAAAACAAAATAAAACGTTAAATTGCGATAGATTATAGTTGTGTTCGGAAAACCTTTCGCGAAGGCCTGGGGCCTTCGTTCACCAGTGAAAGGGGTGTGCCGGTTCACAATTATGAACCGGTACGGGTCGCGCACGCCGCTGTTTTTGAAAAAGAATGTTGTTTTTATGGGACTTTTCTATTATGCGCAGAAGTTCAAAATTTTGAACCACCCCTCCGGCCCTACGGAGAATCAAAGGCAACCTTCCAAAATCATAATCGAAAAAGCATATTCACGTTACTGAACGAGCGGCTGGCCTCCCCCGGCCAACGCGAAAAAAGGCGACCTGCCATGCTCGACCCGAAGTCCATCAAAGGCAACCCGATGTTCTGGTACCTCGTGGTGTTGACCATCAGCTCCACGGTCGGGCTTCAGACCTGGAGCACCCTGTTCAACAATTTTGCAGTGGATGTAGCCGGACTGCAGGGCAGCCACGTGGGCATGATCCAGTCGATTCGCGAAATCCCGGGCTTCCTGGCTCTTTTGGCCGTCTACGTGATGCTGATCATCCGCGAGCACCGGCTCTCGGCCCTTTCCATCCTGATCCTCGGGGCGGGGCTCGCGGCCACCGGGTTTTTCCCGACCTTTGCCGGCATCGCCATCACCACCCTCATCAGCAGCTTCGGGTTTCACTATTATGAAACCACCAACATGTCCCTGACCCTGCAGTACTTCAAAAAGGACGAGTCGCCCTGGGTCTTCGGAAAACTCACCAGCCTCGCCGCCGCAAGCAGCATCGGGATCGGGCTGCTCATCTGGGTCATGACCTCGTTTCTCGACTTCACCCAGATCTACTTTGTGGTAGGCTGCCTGATCGCGGCCGCCGCCATGTGGGCCCTGACCCGCGACCCGACGGACGTCAACCTCATCGCGCAGCGTCGTCAGATGGTCCTGCGCCGGAAATACTGGCTGTTTTACTTCCTGACCTTCATGGCCGGCGCGCGGCGCCAGATCTTCATCGCCTTTTCCGTGCTGCTGCTGGTCCAGAAGTTCCAGTATACGGTCCAGGAGGTGACGATCCTCTTTGTCATCAACAACTCGATCAATTTTTTTCTGAGCCCCATCGTCGGCAAAAGCATCATCCGCTTCGGCGAGCGCAAGGTCCTGTCGCTCGAGTACATCAGCGTCATCTTTCTGTTCACGGCCTATGCCACGGTCGACTCGAAGCTGCTGGTGGCCTTCATCTACATCCTGGACCAGGTCTTTTTCACCTTCGCGATCGCCATTCGCACCTATTTTCAAAAAGTGGGCGACCCGCGCGACATCGCCCCCAGCATGGCCGTCGGCTTCACCATCAACCACCTGGCGGCCGTTTTCCTGCCGGCGGTCGGCGGGCTGGTCTGGATGATCGACTACCGCATCCCCTTCTTCGCGGGCGCGGCCATGGGCATCATTTCCCTGCTGGCGGTCCAAAAAATCCGCACGCCCAAAAGCTGAACGACCCTGCCGGACTCGCGTCGCGCACCCTGAATGGCCCACTTGGGGTTTAGCTCATCTATTTGCAGATTTTCGAAAATTGCAAATTGTAGCTTGCAGTACCCATTTTAACGGTTAGTGGGACGTTCTTTCTGTATTTTTTTGCGAGCCATCTGGGTAGAGGTGGCGACCGGCCGGGGGGATTTAAGGGCTCAAAGCCGCGCTGAAGGCTACCTTCAACGGCGTCGCCTGGAACCGCTGCCATTGCCACCTGCGACGCAACGCCATCGCGTACGTGCCCAAGCTGCACATGCGCGCCGCGGTGGCCGGGGAGATCCGCAACATCTTCAATGCCCCGGATCGTGAACAGGCCGAGCGGCTGTTGGACCTGGCCGTGGATAGGTTTCGTGGCTCTGCCGCCCGCCCGGCCGATTGAATGCAAAACGCTCTGCCGGAAGGCTTCACGATCTTCAAGCTGCCGCAACGGCAGCGGCGACAACTGCAAACCACCAACATGCTCGCAGGAGTCTAAAACTGGTTTCATAACCCCGCCTGACGGCCGGGGGCCCCGCCAGGGCGGGATTGCAGGCCTCTCGAACATGCTCACAACCTGTTGAGGTTGCTGCGCTATCGATTCGGCCTGCGCCTTGCCCGCAACCGTGATCCGAGGTTGTGAAGCCAGTTCTACAAAGAAGTCAAACGCCGAACCCGCCTTGCCGCCTTGTTCTCCCAAGAGGCCGCCGCTGCTGCGACTGGTAAGCGCCGTGCTGATGGAGATCAGCGAAGAACGGGAGACCGGAAAAACCTGCTTGAACCTGGATGAGTAGCTGACCCACGATAAAAATTACCGCAGAAAAGTTGCTTTATCCTTAGCGATGGTCCCGAAGATTCGTTTCAAATTTTGATTTTGGCTTTTCGAATAAAAATGTCGACCACTATTCCGATCCCAAACGCCCAAGCCATGTTGGGGACTGTAAGTGCAATGCCGCTGATCAGCAGTGCGACAAAGTATTCTTCGTTGGCTTTGAGGCTGCGGATCAAAGGGCACAACTCCAGGCCGGCAAAGATCAAGAGGACGCCGAGAACCGAGTTCGGGAGAAGAGTGAGGACCACAAAACCGGCATCCCCGAACGCAAGCGCCATAACCACGAAGATCGCTCCGACCATCAGCGGGGCTCCGCCCGTGCGCGCGCCGAAACGGTAGTGGGCGGCAAGCCCGCCGGTTCCATGGCACATGGGGACTGCACCAAATAGCCCGGCAGGAAGGTTAGCTATTCCCATCGTCAGCGCGAACTTCCCGGCCGTTGCTTTTGAAAGAAGCGGATTCTCCTTGAACAGCATTGCGCAGGTATCTGCCGTTCCGACGCAGGCGTTTCCGATAGTGAGCGGGATCTGCGGAAGGATGAGCATGACGAAAGCGACCCAGAGGTCGTTTAGGGAAAATGACATAAGCCGGACGTCCGTCGGGCCGAACTTGAAACTCTGGTCCCCTAAACCCCCTAACGCCAACCCCCCGAGGATGCCGACGGCGACGGCCGCTATTGCGGCAGGCAGCTTTTTATTGTCGAGCAGCAGCAGCACCATCGCGAACACTGCCAATCCGAGGATTAAATTGACGGCGGAATCCGGAAACATTCCTGCAACACCAGATAGGAACAAGTTCCGGTCCACTATCAGCTCTATGCCTTTTTTCAAAAAAACGAGCCCAAGGGCGAGCTGGATTCCCCTGACCACAGGCTGGGTAAACAGCTTGGCCAGTTTGTCCACGAACCCGGTTAGCGAGAACAACAGCAACAGCACACCGAAAATAACGCCCGCTGCGCCAATAACCGACTCGGTGATCTGATTCGGAAAGGCGATAGCGATCGCTCCAACCGCCTTTAACGGCTGGACAGGTACTGGCAAGCGGAAGAAAAACCCTGTAAACAAGTAGAAAACACCAAACGACAAGAAAACTGTTGTGGGGCTCAGTTTGTTAATCAGGATCATGCCCACCACAATCGGAAGCAGGGTGCCTAGATCCCCAAACGAACCTGCCAATTCGACTCGGTCGAAGCGGAAATTGTCCCAGATCGAGCTGTTGGCAGGCAAGTTGCTCTCTGTTTGATCAGCAGTACTCGCGGCCGCATCGACTATTACATTCCCGCTGTTTTTCATAAACACCTCGCCGTCAGGGGGTTAAAAGTTTCTGTTGACAAATAGCACGTATTTTGAAAATATCGTGTCTGTTAAGAATTTATCCTATCTGAATGTTCTGTGTCAAGGGCAATTTTAAAAATGGAAGTTTACCCAGCATGAATGGGAAAAGGAGGCCAGACTCGTGATTTTTCCATCCAGCCACGCATCCATTCTGTCCGGCAGACCCGAAAAAGTCATCGATCTGGTCCAGCTCCAACAGCTTGAACAGTCCTTCCGGACATGGGCAGGACCACCATCCGGTGGAAAGCGACAACTATCAAGGCTGCGTATTGTCATAATATTCTTGATAATTCGGTACACTGGCGCACGGCTGAACGAGGTCCTGACGTTAAACCAAGCGGATATCGATTTAAAAAATCAACGAATTCGATTCCGAAAAGAAGGGCAAGAGGGTGGTAGAGAAGTCCAGATACCGGAGCAACTTGCCAATGAGCTGATTTCAGCTATGGACTTACTGCGGTCTCAGAATTTTCCGGGTGAGACTTTCAAAATCGATCCGGCTCATGTCAGGCGCAAGTTTTATGACTGCGCCGATCTGGCCGGCATTCCGCGCGAATTGGGCACCCCTGAAGCCATCCGAAAATCAAGAGCGGTTGAGCTGATGCAGAGCAACGTGCCGCTGCCAGTGGTTCAGAGAATCATGGGGCACTCCACTCCAAGCCTTGCCGCATCCTATGTCAAATTCTCCGAGGAGGAGATTCGCAGGGTGGAGCGTTTCCACCTCGAAAGAGAAACCAAGCGGAAGACGAGCGCCCGCAACCGGTTTTACGGCAAAATCGAAAAGGTTCACGTCGGGGATGTGCAGGCCAGCATCGAGTTGGTCTCGGTTGAAGGCCATCGGATCATTTCCGTTATTACGAAGCACAGCCAGAAACAACTTGGCTTAAAACCCGGCAGCCTGATCGGTGCCGAGGTCAAGGCGCCCTGGGTGTTGCTCTACAAGGGGACGGAAGCACCTAACTGCACGGCGGAAAACAAGATTATTGGATTAGTCCTCAGGATCTCCAGGGGCAAGATCAACTCGGAGGTTGTCGTCCAGATTTCCGAGCATACCGAGTTGTGTTCGATCCTGACCGAGAAAAGCCGAACCGATTTAAAAATTATGGAAGGCGATACGGTTTGGGCGGTTTTCAACGCATTCTCGGTCGTGATCAACGTCGACTGACCACGGAATGATGGTGAAAGGATCGATTATGGATTGGCTCTATATTCAACCCGGATATTGCGCCGCGATCAGGTATTGACCCCAAAAAGCACCCTTTAAAGATGATCCTGAGTAATTAACCGTGGTCGACCCGCGAGAAAGGGATCATCAAAAGGGTGCAAGCACGACACAGCCGAAAAGGCCGTCCGCGTAACGTCATCTCCCAAGGAAATGCCAAGATCGCCTTCACCGGAAAAGCGGTCACCTCGCAACCCGGGATGGCGCTGATTTCCCGGGCAAAGGTCCCCGCCGCCCGATGATTGACCGCCACGCCGCAAATCGCGCACCATGGGATGTCCGCCTGCTCGAGGCATGCGGCCGAACGCGTGCCATCGTCTGCACCGGCTGCCGTGCGCCAGCCACAAGGCTGTTCGGGGGGCATGGGTGGGGTTGACGGGATGGCCGCCGCATCTTTTAGGGGGCGCTTGACTCGAGGGCATCGGGCGAAGGCCGCTTACAGCGATCCCGCAGCGGTGCCGATAAAACAACCTCCGCCGCCTCCGGCCGAAGAGCCAGGGGTGTCGGCCGGCATTGCGGCCGAGGCCGAGAAAAGCTCAATTCTATCGTCCCCCGTAGCGGTCATCTGGCCGTTGATGCCCCCGTTCAGATTGATGAAGTCGGACGCCCCCCTCAGATGATCGCGCAACCCGGCGAAACGGTCGGGATCGTGTTCGCCGGCGGGACTCCCGCCGAGCGGCAGCAGTACGTGCTTGGCGGCAAAATAGTCGAGGGCCACCGGGTCGGTTCCGGCCAGCAGCGTATCGGCGCGATAGGTCGCGGAGGGGGGGTACCCGCTCAAACTCTTCGGGCTTACCCAGATGCAGTCGAGAATGTTCAAATCCGGCGCCCGCACAAGGCTGATCATTTTCCCGCATTGCACGCCCGCTTGGCTGTAGTGGCGAATATCGGTGTAACCGTCGGCCATGGAGAGAATCCCGTAGCAGTGCTTCAGAGCGCCGGTAATGCCGGTGCCGCCATGGGTTTTCAAAACGGGCAGATTTATCAGCTTCAGGTTGCCATCGAATCCGGACCCGTTCCAGAGCCCCTCGCGCAGCTCGATGCGGTGTCCGCCGGCCGAAGTAAAACATGGGTACGAAACATCCGCTACACGGCGGTATCCGTCCGTCGTGTGGTCCGAACCCGAAATGAAAGTGCCGCGAATCGGATCCAGCAGGCAGGCAGAGACCGGGTCGTTCTTGAAAATCGTATTCACCAGATAGTCTACCGTCAGAAGCGTCTCTTTCTCCGCATTCACGTGAATGCCGTTGTCGATCTCAGGCCAGGCGGAATAGCTCCCCCAGGCATGCGGGCGGCCGTCGAAGCTGCCCTGGCCCTGGCCGTTCTCGAAGATCACGACTTCGCCCGAGAACCCGTCCGGATGCTGCAGCATGCGGTAAATCAACCCCTGCAATACGTCTGTATTGGTGGTGCCGCGGCATTTCCACTGGCAATTAACTTTTATGAGCACGACATCGTCGCGGGCGACGATTCCCGCCGGTCCGGCCCATGGGTGCTCTGATTCGCTGCGGTACAGCCTGAGGCCGGTGGCCGCAAGAAGATCGAACAGGGCGTCGATTCCGCAGTGGCGAAGTCGGCCGTCGTGAACCGGGCAATCCTCAACCAGGTAGACCGCGGACCGGTCCTCACCCGCAGAGGCCGGATCGCCCCCCGCCCATCTGCCGGCAACGACCAGAGCCCCGGTTGCGGTCAGGGTCCGTATGAATTCGCGACGGCTCAGTAGTGGACGGTGCGCCATTTTAGTTTCTCCTCGGAAACGAGTCTTATGTCGACGCTGTCCCCGGCAGCAGGGGAGCTGGGCCCCCAACAAACGATTGTACGATTACCGCTATCGGCGCCAGGTTTGCATCAGGGCTTCTGCGATGCTTTCAGCTTCGCTGTTCGAGCGCGAAGGCTCTTTTGGTAGGACTCCAGCTGTCGGAACTCCACAATCCTCCGCCCCCGATCTCGCTCATATTCCCGAATGAATTCTTCAGTCGCAATGAATGGCCCGAAGATGTGTCCAGGCCGGTTTGAGTCGGCGAAAAAGTATTTCTGGCCGTCGCGTTCGAAGCTCACAAGCCAATGCCGGCGCAGCACATTTCCATCGATGGTTATGGGATTAAACTCGATCATCAGGTAGGTTGCATCACACTGCGGATCGACCACCCTCAACGTTTCCACTGCAAAACGCGACAGATCGACACACGTGCCTGATTTAGTATCAAATAGCTTAGACGGTGGGTAGATAGTGGGCTGCCCTTGCCGCGTCACCTGCGTTTCGGAAAGACGCATTGACCGGTTCATGTCATATGAAAAATTCGAGGCGATCCAGGCGTTGATCTCCTCCGGGGTTTTCCAGGCATGCAGAGCGTCCTGGTATGATGCCAACGTCTCTGATACGGTTGTTGAAACGTCCCTAAGCCCTTTTTCATCCGAAGAACCTTCCGCCGGCAGGAAACAATCAGACGCCAGCGCCAGGAAAATTAAAATGGGTGCAGATAGTTTCTTCAAGATTCAGCTCCTCGCAGGCAGCAGGACGTTCAACTTCATCCATATTCCAAGCCGATACGCTTGGGGATGCGCCGGGGGTTGTTTTTGATGCCCGCCATCCATCAGCCACATCAGCGCGAATATCTCACTCTTTATTACAGCTGGCGGGGCGCCAGATTCGGCCGCTGCGGTCGTCAAACATCGGTCATGAAATAGTTCACCAACAAGTTTTCCCATGCGCCGATATATTCCTCGAACACCTTTTCGGTGAATTCGGAAACAAACCGCTCCCCATCTTTGGAGAGCGGGATGTATCGGTATGTCACCCGGACATCCGTTCTGCCCGTTTCCAGTTCGACACACTTGACTGATACCACGCCGATTTTAGCTTCCGGTTCGATCTTGTAGTACTGCACGAAATGGGAAGCGGGGTCATATCGCTTTACGATCCAAATGGCATTTGAACTTCCATGATCGTGTTTTCTCGTCGAGAACACATAATCCTCGGACAGCTCGGGTGTTCCCATCATGCTCTCGTAATCCCAGCCCGGAACCCATTTCTTTTCGCCCTCGGGAGTAAACAACGGGAACAGCGTGTCGATGGGGGCGCATATTTTGAAAGTTTTGGTGTAGCTGATCGGTTTCATTCGCTTTATGCCAAAAAGGCGAGCGGGATTTTCAATCGCAACGACGCATCGGAAATTCGGCGGCGCGTTGATAAATTCAGGTCCACACCCCTGTTATCGGCGTCCCGCATTTCACGCAGCGGCCCTCCTCGAGCCGCACGTTCGCCACCCGGAACCCCCAGCGCTCGATGAGCGCCTCGCCGCAGGCCGGGCAGAAGGTGTTCTCGCCCTCGTCGCCGGGAACGTTGCCGGTGTAGACGTGCGCGAGGCCGGCCTTCCGCCCGATCCGGCGCGCAGCGCTCAGCGTCTCGACCGGGGTGGGCGGCCGATCGGTCAACCGGTAGGTGGGGTGGAAGCGGCTGATGTGCCACGGCGTGTCGGGGCCCAGGTCCCGCACCAGAAACTCCGCGAGGGATTTCAGTTCGGCAGGGTCGTCGTTCAAGCCCGGCACGATGAGGGTCGTCACCTCCACGAACACCCCCAGGGACTTCATGCCCCGCAGGGTCTCCTGGACGTGCTCGAGCTTCGCCCCGCAGACCTCCGTGTAGTAGCTGCGGTTGAAGGCCTTTAAATCCACGTTGGCGGCGTCCAAAACGGGGGCGATCGTCTCGAGCGCCTCGCGCGTCATGTAGCCGTTGGTGACAAAGACGTTGTGGATGCCCTGGGCATGGGCCAGGCGGGCGGTCTCCAGGGCGAATTCGAAGAAGACGGTCGGCTCGGTGTAGGTGTAGGCGATGCTGCGGCACCCGCCGCGGGCGGCCGCCGCCACCACCGCCCGGGCATCGGTGGCCTCGCCCAGGATCCGCCCCCCGCGGTCGGCCGGCATCTGGGCGATGTCCGCGTTCTGGCAGAAGCGGCAGCGAAAGTTGCAGCCCACGGTGGCGATCGAATAGGAGAGCGATCCAGGCATGAAGTGGAACAGCGGCTTTTTTTCGATCGGGTCGATGTGGCCGGCGATGAGGCGGCCGTAGACCAGGGTGTGGAGCGTACCGTCCCGGTTCTCGCGCACCCCGCAGATCCCGCGCTTGCCGGCTGGGATCAGGCAGCGGTGGCAGCACAGGGCGCACTCGACCCTGCGGTCGCTGCGCTTCTCGTAAAGGAGCGCCTCCATGGCGGCCACCTCCTTTATCCCGGCACGGTCCCCGGGGCCCCGCTGGCCTGGTAGCGCACGGTCAGCGGCCGGGTGCGAAACCGCGGCACCAGTACCACGACCATCCCCACAAAGGCCCCGAACGGGCAGCGCTGCAGGAGCGTCTGCTCCAGGCTGGCCGCGAATTTGCCCGAGGGCAGGGGCAGTTGGCAGACGCTGCGCCAGGAGATGGGCACATGCCCCACCAGGTCGTAGATCATGTGCTTGAGCTCCCAGACGCTGAAAAAGCGGGCGTGGTTGTAGATGGAGTGCGTGAACATCCCCTTCACCCAGCGCTCCAGCCCCTTGATGGCGTACCGGTTCAGCACCCCGATGAACAACCGGTCCCGCGCCACGCGGCAGGCTTCGGCCAAGGCTTTTTTGGGGTCTTCCACGAATTCCAGGCTGGTGAAGAGGCAGGCGTGGTTGAAGGAGTTGTCCTCGAAGGGCAGGTCCTCGGCCACGCCGCGGTAGAGGTCGACCCGGTTGCCGACCCGGTGCAGCGCGAGGTCGAGCATGGTCGTTGACGGGTCGATGCCGGTCACCCTCAACCCCATCTCAACGAAGGCGTTCAGGCAGGCGCCGGTGCCGCAGCCGATGTCCAGAACCGACTCGCCGGGGCGCGGCTGGAGCAACTCCCGCAGCAGCTGAATCTCCATCTCGAACGCCAGCCGGTTTTCCGGCTGCTGCATGGACTCTTCGTACGCCGTGGCGTCGTGGAAATCAAACACATGCCCCATGGCGGTCAGCTCGGGGAGCCGGCTGGCGCCGGCGGAGGCGGCTCAGGTTCGGTGCGCGGCCGGTCATACGGCCGCAGGGTGACAAGGCCCCGTCACGGCGCGAGCCAAACGAAGATCGGGGCGGTCGGCTCAACCCGAAACCTCTGCCGGCGGCTCCGGAGGCAGCAGCGGCTCCGCTGCGGTGGCCGGTGCACCCGCCTCCGCATTGCCGGCCTCCGCCGCGGCGGGCTTCTTCTTGCGCCGTCGGCGCCGGCGTTTTTTCGGGCGCTCCGCGTCGGGGGTGCCGTTTTCCGCCGGGGCCGCTTTCTCACTTGCGGCGGCAGAAGGAGGCACCGGGTCGGGCGGGGCCGCAACCGCCTGAACGCCTTCCGGCGCCTGCGGCACATCCTCCTCGACCTCCGGTGGGCCGAAGCCGAAGAAAGCGCCGGGGACCCGCTTCTTTTTGGGCTTTTCCGGTGCGGTTGCGCGTCCGGGGCGCTCCCGTGCCGGGCGTTCGCGACCGCGCTCCCGGCCACGGCGGCCATCGGGCCGTTCCGGTCTTTCGCGTCGACCGCGGCGCTCGCGCCGCTCGCTCTCTTCGCGCGGCGACCGGTCCTCCGCAAACCAATCCTCCTCGGGCCAGACCACGGGGATCTTGTAGCCCAGCATCTCCTCGAGCGGTTCAAGGTGGTAAACGTACTCTTCGCAGGCGAAGGAGATGGACTTTCCGGACTTGCCGGCACGCGCCGTGCGACCGATGCGGTGGACGTAGTTTTCGGCGTCCTGGGGCAGGTCGTAGTTGACGACGTGGCTGATGTCCTCCACGTGGATGCCCCGGGAGGCAACGTCGGTTGCGACCAGGATCTTGAGATGGCCGCTTTTGAAACGCTCCATCAGCTGAAAGCGCTTGCGCTGGGGCAAATCCCCGGTGATACCTTCAGCCGGCAGGCCGTTGGCCTTGAGTTTGCGCGCGAGCCGCTCCGCGGCCATTTTCATGTTGACGAAAATCAGGATCCGGCTCCACTCCTCGCGCTTGAGGATGCCCAGCAGCAGCGAAAATTTGCGTACTTTCTCGATGTGGAACAGCGACTGCTCGATCCCCTCGACCGCGACCGTCTCCGGGGTCACCGCGATGAACTCCGGCAGGTTCATGAATTCGTAGGTCAGCTCCAGCACCCGGTGGGAGAGGGTCGCCGAGAAGAGCATGGACTGGCGCTTTTCGAAGTGCGGCAGCTTGCGCAGAATGAAGCGCATGTCCTTTTCGAAGCCCAGGTCCAGGAGCCGGTCGGCTTCGTCGATCACCAGGAACTTGATGTCCTGGGTCTTGAACACGCCCTGTTTATAGTAGTCGATGATCCGGCCCGGGGTGCCGATGACGATGTCCACCCCTTTGGAGAGACTGTCGGCCTGCTCGCGGTAATCGATGCCCCCGACCACCTCCAGAAACGATATGTCGGTGTGCCGGCCAAGCGCCAGGGCCTCTTCGTAGATCTGGCGCGACAGTTCGCGGGTGGGGGCCATAATAAGGGCCTGGGGCCGGCCGCTCTTGCGCTCCGGCACCGCCAGCAGGCGTGAGAGGACGGTGACGAGAAACGCCGCGGTCTTTCCTGTCCCGGTCTGGGCCTGGCCCGCCACGTCCCGGCCCTGCAACAGCACCGGCAGGGCTTGAGCCTGGATCGGCGTGCAATATTCGAAGCCGGCATCCTTCAGCCCGGCCAGCACCTCGCCCGGCAGGCCGAAGTCGTCGAAGCGCTTTGCGGTCAGAAAGTCCGGTTTCTCGGCGCGATAGCTATCTTCAGGCGCTCCAGGCGCCCCGGAATCATCCAGCATATGGTTCAATGACCTTCCGTGATCGGGGGAAAATAGGGCAGCCGCGACCTTGCCAAGCTGCGCGTGACGTTAGATTATATCCTGGTTTCGAGATTTTGCAAGCGTTGAGATTGACTTTGTATCGCCAATGCCTTTCTGGTATGCAGGGGAAATGATGAAGGAATTTTTTACCGTCATGGATGTCGATCAGGTTCTGGCGCTGGTGGAGGGGTTTTCCCGGGCGCCTGCCGAAGCCGTCGGCCTGCAGGAGGCGACGGGCCGGGTGCTGGCCGAAGCGGTCCTCGCCGGCTGCGACCTGCCCGGTTTTGCCCGCTCCACCGTGGACGGCTATGCCGTGCAGGCCGCCTCGAGCTTCGGCGCCAGCGAGGGCAGCCCCGCCCTTTTCGACGTGATCGGGACCGTCGCCATGGGCGAGGAGGCCGGGGTCGCGGTCGCGCCGGCCCAAGCGGCCCGCATCGCCACCGGCGGGGCCCTGCCCCCCGGCGCCGACAGTGTCGTCATGCTCGAGCATGCAGATGTGCTCGACGAGCGGACCATCGAGGTCTTCCGCAGCGTCGCGCCCGGCCAGCACGTCATCGCGGCCGACGAGGATTACCCGGCGGGGGCCGTCGTGGCCGCGGCCGGCCGCAGGCTGCGGCCCCAGGACACCGGCGTGCTCGCCGCCATCGGAACCGCCCGGGTCGATGTCCACCGTCGGCCGCGAGTGGCCATCATCTCCACCGGCGATGAAATCGTCCCCGTCGATGCCGTCCCGGCCCACGGCCAGATCCGCGATGTCAACAGCTTCACCCTGGCCGGGCTGGTCGCCGCCGCCGGTGCGACGCCGGTGGCGCTGGGGATCGTCCCGGACGATTTCGAGGCGCTGCGCGCGGCCTCCGCCCGGGCGCTCGCGGCGTGCGACATGGTGCTAATCTCCGGCGGCAGCTCCGTCGGGGCGCGGGATTTCACCGTCGAGGTCATCTCCTCCTTCGCCGATTCGCGGATCCTGGCCCACGGCATCAGCATCAGCCCCGGCAAGCCCACGATCCTCGCCCGCGTTCTGGACCGCCCGTTCTGGGGCCTGCCCGGCCACGTCGCCTCGGCGATGATCGTGTTCGCGCGCATCGTGAGGCCGTTCCTGCTCCACATCGGGGGCATCCGGGACCCGCTGGCGCAGGAGATCCGGCTGCCCGCCCGCTTGAGCCGCAACCTGGCCTCGGCCCAGGGCCGCACCGATTTCGTGCGCGTGCGCGTGGTCGGCGGTGAGGAGGGCCTGTGGGCCGAGCCGGTTTTGGGCAAATCGGGGCTTCTCAACACCATGGTGAAGGGCGACGGGGTGATCGAGATCGGGAAAAACGTCGAAGGGTTGGAGGCCGGCGCACGGGTCGAGGTGATCTTGTTTTGACCGCCGGATGACGCCCCCCGGCCGCCGTCTGCGGCGCGCCCCGCCGCAAGCGACCCCGCGAACCCAACTTTATTTTAGGATTGGAAGGAAAAAATGCCGCGCAACGTGTATCTGAAGATGAGAAGCCTGGAGGCGGCCCGCCGCATCGTGCTCGAGCAGCTGGCGCCGCTTCAATCGCTGGAGAGCGAAACGCTGTCGGTGCCGGAGTCGTGCGGGCGGGTGCTGGCGGAGCCGGTCTTTGCGGCCATCTCCGCGCCCAACTACCATGCGGCCGCCATGGACGGAGTTGCGGTCAGGGCCGAGAGCACCTTCGGCGCCAGCGAATCGCGCCCGAGAGACCTGGCCGTGGGCCGGGAGGCCTTTTTCGTGAACACCGGCAATGTGCTGCCCGACGGGACGGATGCGGTCATCATGATCGAGGCGGTCCAGGTCTTGGACGGCGAGCGCGTCCGCATCGAGGCCCCGGCGTTTCCCTGGCAGCACGTGCGCCGGATCGGGGAGGACATCGTCGCCACCGAGCTGCTCTTTCCCCGCAACCACCGGGTCACGGCCCCCTGCATCGGGGCGATGCTGACCGCGGGCATTTTCTCCGTGCCGGTCAAACGCAAACCGCGGGTGCTGATCATCCCCACCGGCTCGGAGCTCGTCGACTGGCGCCGGGGCCGCCTCGAGGATCTCAAGCCCGGCCAGGTCCTGGAGACCAACTCCTACGTGCTGGGGGCCCTCGTGGAGTCCTGCGGCGGGGCCTTCACCCGACATGCCAGGCTCAGCGACGACATCGCCCGCATTCGGGCCGCCGTCGAGTCCGCCCCGGCCGAAGGCTTCCAGGTCGCCTTGATCTTAGGCGGCTCATCGGCCGGCTCCGAGGACTTTGCGCGCGCCGCGATCGCCGAAATCGGCGAGGTCCTCGTGCACGGGGTCACCATCATGCCTGGCAAACCGGTCGTCATCGGGCGGGCAGGCCGGACGGCTCTCTTCGGAATTCCGGGCTACCCGGTTTCGGCCTTCATCGTCTTCGAGCAGCTGGTCAAACCGCTGCTGTTCGCCCTCCAGGGCCAGGTGCCGCAGGCGCCGGCGACCGTCCGGGTGGAGCCGACCCGCAAAATCGCCTCCAAGCTGGGGGTGGAGGAGTTCGTGCGCGTCAAGCTCGGCCGGGTGGGCGAGCGCATCGTCGCCACCCCGCTGCCGCGGGGGGCGGGCCAGATCACCTCGCTCACCAGGGCCGACGGCATCATCCGCATCCCCGCCGACACCGAGGGGCTGCGCGAAAACGAGCCGGTCGCGGCCGAGCTGATGCGCGCCCCCGAGGAGCTGGACCGGACCATCGTCATCGTGGGCAGCCACGACAACACGCTGGATGTGCTCGCCGACCAGCTCAAGGCCGCCCACGGGGGCATCTCGCTCTCCTCCTCCCACGTCGGCAGCATGGGGGGGCTGATGGCCATCCGGCGCGGGGGATGCCATCTGGCCGGCTCCCACCTGCTCGACAGCGAGGACGGCTCCTACAACGTCGCCTACATCCGCAAGTATCTGCCCGGCCGCGCCGTGCGTCTCGTCAACCTGGTGCTGCGCGAAAACGGGTTGATCGTGCCGCGCGGCAACCCCAAATCCATCCGCGGCATCGAGGATTTGATGCGCCCGGAGGTCACCTTCATCAACCGCCAGGCCGGCTCCGGGACCCGCATCCTGCTCGACTACCGGTTGAAGGCGCTGGGGCTCGACCCCGCACGCATCCGCGGCTACGGCGTCGAGGAGTTCACCCACATGGCCGTGGCGGTCGCCGTGCTCACCGGCAGCGCCGACGCCGGCCTCGGCATCTATGCCGCCGCCAAGGCACTGGGCCTGGACTTCATTCCCGTGGTCACCGAGCAGTACGACCTGGTCATCCCGGCCGAGCATTTCGAAACCGAGGCCATCCAGGCGCTCATGGGGGTCGTCCGCTGCGCCGATTTCAAGAGTCGGGTGGAATCGCTGGGAGGCTACCGCACGCGTTTAACGGGCAACGTAACAGAGCTGGGCTGACCCCGCGGCGGATCGCAGGGGCAAATTGACTTTCAGCATGCTTGAGTTAGAATGATAAAGTCGACGTGCACCGATGCCCATCGGTGATTTCAACGATCAACGGGATGCCATGGCTGCCAAACGGGACTACTACGACGTCCTCGGGGTCAACCGCAACGCCTCCGAGGACGAACTCAAATCCAACTACCGCAAACTCGCGCTGAAGTTCCACCCCGACCGCAACCCCGGCGACAAAGAGGCCGAGGAGAAATTCAAGGAGGCCGCGGAAGCCTACGAGGTGCTGCGGGACCGCGAGAAGCGGGCCCTCTACGACCAGTTCGGCCACGCCGGCCTCGAGGGCGCGGGCTTCTCCGGGTTCGGCGGCTTCGAGGACATTTTTTCGAGCTTCGGCGACATCTTCGAGGACTTCTTCGGCTTCGGCGGCCGCGGCCGCTCGCGCTCGCGGGCCCAGCGGGGCTCGGATCTGCGCTTTGACTTGAACCTAAGCTTCATGCAGGCCGCATTCGGGACCGAAACGGAGATCGACGTCGCCAAATACGAGGCCTGCGCCGAGTGCGGCGGCAACGGGGGCGAAAAGGGCCACCCGCCCGAAACCTGCCGGCAGTGCGGGGGGTCCGGCCAGCTGTCGCGCTCCCAGGGGTTCTTCACGGTGCGGACCACCTGCCATGTCTGCCGCGGCAACGGCCAGGTCATCGCGCATCCCTGCCCGACATGCGCCGGAAACGGCCGGGTGCGGGTCAGCAAGCGCGTCTCCGTCAAGATCCCCGCCGGCGTCGACAACGGCTCGCGGCTGCGGCTGAACGGCGAGGGCGAACCCGGCCACCAGGGCGGGCCGTCCGGCGATCTTTATGTCTTCATCCACGTCCAGCCTCATGATTTCTTCGAGCGCCGCGACAACGACATCATCTGCCAGGTCACCATCTCATTCGTCCAGGCCGCCCTCGGCGGCGCGATCATGGTGCCCACCCTGGAGGGTGAGCGGCAGCTGGAGATCCCCAAGGGGACTCAGCCCGGCGATGTGTTCTACTTCCACGGCGAGGGCATCCCGTCGCTGCGCACCCGCAAGCGCGGCGAGCAGATCATCCAGGTCATGATCAAGACCCCGACCAACCTCTCCAAGAAGCAGGAGGAGCTCCTTCGGGAGTTTGCCAAGCTCGAAAAAAGCAAGTTTTCAACCAAGCTCAAGAATATGCTCAAGGGGGGCTCCTCGAGCGCCCTCCATTAGGAGCGCTCTCGCGTCCCGTTTGGCAGCCGCGCCCGATGCGCGCAGGTGGCTTGCATGTATGAACTCAAGGTGGTGACCCGGTTTGCGGCCGCCCACCGGCTGACGATGGTGGGCGCCAAGTGCGAAAACATGCACGGGCACAACTGGAAAATCGAGGTCTGCCTGGTCGGCCCGGAGTTGGATGATGCCGGGGTGCTGATGGATTTCGGCGAGATCAAGGCCCGCCTGCGCGAGATCATCGCCCGCGTGGACCACCAGTTTCTGAACGAGTTGGAGATGTTCCAGGGACGGCAGCCCTCATCCGAACGCATCGCCGCCTTCATCGCCGGCGAGCTGCAGCAGGCGATCGCCACCCCCGCCGTGCGGGTCAGCCGGGTCAGCGCCTGGGAATCCGAGGACTCCTGTGCGACCTATGTGGTAGGCTGAACCCTCTCCTGCCCCCCCGCTTGCCGCTTCATCGGTGAATCTCCCGCCAGCGGGCGAGCAGCTCATCGCGCGTGACGATCGCGGAGGCCTCCGCCACCCGGCCGCGGATGGCATCGAGCCCGCCCTCCTGCCGATCCACCAAGACGACGGCCCTGACGACATCGAGCCCTTCGGCCCGCGCGCGCTCGATCGCCGTGATGGTGGAGCCGCCGGTGGTGGCCACATCGTCCACGATGGCCACCCGCTCTCCGGGCTGGATGTCGCCTTCCACCCAGCGCACGATGCCGTGGTCCTTCTGGGTTTTGCGGATTGAAAACGCCTTGATGGGACGCCCCCCGAGCTCCGAGGCAAAGGACGCCGCCATGGCCACCGGGTCGGCCCCGAAGGTGAGGCCGCCGACCGCCGACACGCTTTCGTCCCGGAGGTGCTCGAAGAGCAGGTGTCCGACCAGGAACATGCCCCGGGGATGCAAGGTGGTCGGTTTGCAGTTGACATAGTAGTTGCTCATGCGGCCGGAGACGAGCTTGAAGACGGCCTCTTCGCTGAATTGGAAGGACTTGCGGCAAAGCATGTCGATCAGTTCGCGCTTCATGATCCCCCCTTCCGGCAAGCCCCCGCCGCAGAGCGTTTCCGGAGTCGAAAAGGTTGATTTCAATCGGGTGATCGGGTATAAAAAAAGCCTCCACCGGATTGGAAGAAGCCAGGTTTAACCGGGATTGGGTGGAGGCTTGAGCAAGAAAAACCGCGGTCGGCCCTCCTTGAACTCGGCCGAACCATAGCAGGTTAGGGCGCCTGGGTCAACCGGTTCACCGGTAGGCGTCTCTCTGAAAGGCCGCCATGAAACAGCTGGGTATTGGGTTTCAGATTGCACTCCTCACCGTTATTGCCGGCACCGCCATCGTCTTCGCGCAACCTTCCTCCCCGCCGCTCACGCTTCCGGATGCCGTTGAACTCGCGCTGACGGCCAACCTCGGGATCAAACGCTCCCAGGAAGAGATCAACGCCGCCGAGGCAGCCCGCAACGCCAGTCGGACCGGCTTCCTGCCGAGCCTCGGCACCAGCTACACCTACCTGCACCGCAACGACGAGCGGACCACCCGCAGCCCCGTAACGGGGCTGGCCACCGTCGCCCTGCCCCAGGACCAGTACACCTGGAACACCTCCCTGCGCCAGCCGATTTTCACCGGCTTCAAGCTGCTCAACGAGTACCGGCTCTCCGAGCTCGGGCTCGACCGGGCCGAAGTCGAGGCGAAGCTGACCCGCCAGGACGTGATCCTCGATGCCAAGAACGCCTATTACACGGTACTGAAAACCCTGAAACTCCTGGACGTTGCTGAGCAGCAGGTGACTTCGATCGCCGCCCAGCGGGACGTGGCCGAGAATTTCTACAAGGTGGGGTTGAGCCCCCTCAACGACCTTCTCCAGGCCCAGGTTCAACTGGCCAACGCCGTCCAACGGCGGACCGTGGCCATAAACGATTTAGAAATCGCCCGGGCCCAGCTCAACACCGTGCTGCGCCGCCCGGTGAACACCCCCGTGGCCTTGGTCGACGATGCCGCGCATGCCACGTACCGTCCAAGCTTGGAGGAGTGCCTCGAAGAGGCCCAGAAAAACCGCTTGGAGATCCGGGTGGCCAACCTCGACGTCGACATCGCCGAGCGGCAGGTCAAGCTCACCGAAAAGGACTATTTCCCCTCCGTGGATCTGGTCGGCTCCTACGTCCGCATCGGCGACGACTGGCAGGTGGACGGGGGCGTCGGCATCAGCGACGCCGCCGGCTGGAACATCCAGGCCACCGCCACCTGGAGCCTCTGGGAGTGGGGACGGACCGGGTACGGCCGCAAGGAGAAGCTCTCCCGCATGGCCCAATCCCGATACCGCCGATCCGAACTGCTGGACACCATCAATCTCCAGGTCAAGCAGGCCTACCTGCGGACCAAGGAGGCCGAACAGAACATCGCCACCGTCGAGCAGGCGGTCGAACAGGCCAAGGAGAACCTGCGCATCACCGAGGAGCAGTACAAGGAGCAGGTGGCCACCCAGACCGATGTCCTGGTCGCCCAGACCCTGCTGACCCAGACCGAGACCAACTTCACCAACGCGCTGTTCGATTTCAAAATCGCCAAGGCCTTCTTGCTGCGGGCGATCGGCCAGGAAACGCTGGAATGACCGACGCCGATGCGGAAGCGCCGATCATCCGCCTGGTCCGCGTGCAGCACGCCTACGGTCGCCACCAGGCCCTTGCCGACCTGAACGTCGACATCGCCAAAAACGAATGGGTGTTCATCACCGGCCCGAGCGGGGCCGGCAAGAGCACGTTGCTCAAGCTGCTCTATTTCGGAGCGAAGGCGACCGCCGGCGAGGTGCTCATCGACGGCGTCAATCCGGCACGGCTTGCGCCCCGCCGCATTCCCCTGCTGCGCCGCCGGTGCGGGGTGATCTTCCAGGATTACAAATTGATCCCCGGCCGCAGTGTTTTCGACAACGTCGCCCTGGTGCTGGAGGCGGGCGGCTACCGACGATCCCTGATCCCCCAGAAAGTGCGCGCGGTGCTGCGCCTGGTGGGCATGGAGGCGCAGGCGGACAGCCTGCCCCCCCGGCTCTCGGGCGGGGAACAGCAGCGGGTGGCCGTGGCGCGGGCGCTCGTCGGCGACCCCACGATCATCCTGGCGGATGAGCCGACCGGCAGCCTGGACGAGGTGTCCGCCCGGGCCGTCCTCGAATTGCTGCGCACGGCCTTCATCCGCGGCGCCACCGTCGTGATCGCCACCCACGACCAGGGGCTCATCCGAGAGACCGGCGGACGAGTGCTGCGCTTGGACCGGGGGAGGCTGGCGCACTCGGAACACGTGGAAAAGCGCCATGATCGCAGGGCACATTAAGCGCGCGCTCGATGACCTGTCGGCCAACCGCATTCTCAGCCTCCTCGCCGTCGCCACCATCGCCCTCTCCGTTCTGATGGTCAGCCTGGCGGCCCTGATAGCGCTGAACACGGATCGCGCCTTGAGGCAATGGCAGAAAAGCGCGCGGATCATGGCCTATCTCAATGCCGACGGCAGCGCGGGTGCAGCGGAGCTCGCCCGGTCGATCCGGGCCGTCCCGGGCGTCGATTCGGCCCGCTTCATCGCGCGCGACGAGGCCCTGTCCGATCTCAAGGCCCGGATGGCCCATGGCGCATCGCTGCTCGCGAACCTTGCCGAGAACCCTCTGCCGGATGCGTTTGAGATCAGCCTGCGCCCCGACGAGGAAGGCTGGGAGCGCCTGGAGGGCGTGGCCGGCCGCATCCGCTTGCTGCCGGGGATCGAGGAGGTCGAATACGGGCAGCAGTGGTTCGGGGCGCTGCGGGACCTCGCCCGCCTGCTGCGGACGGCGAGCCTCGTGATGACCGGGCTGTTTTTCATCGCCGCGCTCGCCATCGTCGCCAACACCATCCGCCTGGTCGTCGCCTCCCGCCGGGAAGAGGTGGACATCATGCGGCTGGTCGGGGCTTCGGAGGGGTTCATTCGGGCCCCGTTCTACATTTCGGGTATGATCCAGGCGCTGGCGGGCGCGGCGATCGGGCTCGCGGGGCTGTTTGCGCTGTTCGATGCGCTTGCCGCGCGCGCCGAACTCGGGTGGCTGACGGAGCTCGTCCAGCTTCGCTTTTTGTCTCCCGCGATGATGGGTGCCATCATCGCGGCCAGCATGGTCGTGGGCGCGCTGGGGTCTCACCTGTCCCTGCGCCGGAATTGACCGGCCGAACGGGTCGCGCCGATCGCCACGGGCCCACCGGCACGGAGCAGATGCCACGGATCAACTTCATAGGGTGTTGGACGGCGGCAGCCTGGATCGCTCTGTCTGCGGGCGCCGCCGGACAAGTTCCGCCGCATGCCCCCCGATCGGACACCGCCCCCCCCCTGGCGCGGCAGGAGGCGGAGGCGCTGAGGCAGGACATCCGCCGGCAGGAGGCGGAAGTCGACCTCTTTGAGCGCGACGAGAGCGATATCGCCGCCGCACTGGAGAGCGCCGGCCGGGCGCTCCAACGCTATCGCCGCCAGGCCGCGGCCCTGCAGCGGGAGATCGCCGAAATCGGCCGGAACATCGCCAGCACCGAGGTCGTTGCAGAAGACCTGCAGCACCGGATCCGCACCGGCGAGGCGAACCGCGCCCAGCGGCTGGTCGCGCTCTACAAGACCCATGCCCTGGGAATCGCGCTGCATCCCTTCCCGGCGGATTCGCTGCATGCGTGGCTTCAGCGCCGCAGGGCCCTCGAGCAGATTTCAGCCTACGACGAGCGGCTCCTGCGGGCGCTGCTGGCCCACCACGCCGACCTGCAGCGGGTGCAGGACCGGCTGGAGCGGCAGCGGGGTCTTCTCCGGCAGCGTTTGCAGGAACAAGAGGCCCAGTTCGCCGGCGCCGCACGCGAATCGGCCAACCGGGAGCATCTTCTGGCCCAGATTCGCAGCCGCAAGGAACTCCAGAGGGCCGTGCTCGAAAACCTGAAGCAGGCCGCGGCGGAATTGGACCAGGCCATCGATGGGCTGAGCCTGCACGCACGCTCCGAGACCCATCGTCCCCCGATCCCCTTTGCGGAGGCGAAAGGCTTGCTTATCTTTCCCGTAAAGGGTAAGATTGTAAAAAAGTTCGGGCCGTTCAACCATTCCGCACCCCATGTTCAGGCCTACCGCGGCGGTGTCGAAATCGCCGCGGACCGGGGAGAGCCGGTCAGGGCCGTGCATGCCGGGCGGGTGGTGTACGCCGGCTGGTTCAAGGGATACGGCAACGTCCTCATTATCGACCACGGGCAGCACTACTACACCGTGCACGCCTTTCTGGAAGACCTCTTCATACCGGTCGGCAGCCCCGTGGACGCCGGCGATGTGGTTGCGACAGTCGGGGACTCCGGAACCATGGGGAGCTCCGTATTCTATTTTGAGCTGCGCCATCGCGACACTCCGCTCGACCCGCTGGAGTGGTTCAAACAGCGCTGACCTTCTCTTCGAAACCAAATTCTCGAATGATCGAAACGCCGGAGAAATGGGGCGGCAGCAAGCCCCGCCGGCGAGGGAGATCAAGTCAAAGGAGCAACCCCATGAAGGGCATTGTCAACCGGCCCGTAAAAATCTGGCTTGTCATGGTGACCGCCGTCGTCTTTTGGATGATGGGCGCGGGGCTTCAAAAAGCCAACTCGGCCAACCCTGAGGATCTATACGAGGGGCTGAAACTGTTTTCCGATGTCATTGAGCTGATCCAGCGGGAGTATGTGGACGATGTCGATCCCAAGGAGCTCATCCAAAAGGCCATTCAGGGCATGGTGCAGGGCCTGGACCCCCACTCCTCGCTGCTGCCGCAGGACGCCTTCGAGGATCTCCAGATCGACACCAAGGGGAAGTTCACCGGCATCGGCATCCACATCACCATGCGCAACGGTTTCGTCACCGTCATCTCGCCGATCGAGGACACGCCGGCGCACAAAGCAGGGATCGAAGCCGGGGACCGCATCATCAAGGTGGACGGCCAGTTAGCCAAGGACCTGCGGGAGGCCGTGCGGATGATGCGGGGGCCGAAGGGCTCCAAGGTGGCGGTCACGATCATGCGCGAAGGCATCAAAAAACCCCTCGAATTCGAACTGGTGCGGGATGAAATCCCGATTCTGAGCGTAAAATCCATCGTGCTCAAACCGGGGTATGCCTATGTGCGCCTGTCCAATTTTACGGGGACCACGACCCAGGAGTTCGAAAAGGCGCTCGAAAAACTCGAGGCGGAGGCCGCCCCGATGAAGGGGTTGATATTGGACCTGCGCAACAACGGGGGCGGGCTGCTCAACCAGGCGATCAGCATCGCGGATATTTTCATCGACAAGGGGCAGATCCTTTCCATCAAGGGCCGGGAGAAGAAGAACACCAAGGTGTTCAACGCGACGCCCTCGGCCGTGCAACGCAGCTACCCGATCGTGGTGCTCATCAACGGCGGCACCGCCAGCGCATCGGAGATTGTCGCCGGCGCCCTTCAGGACCACAAACGCGCGCTCGTTTTAGGCGCCGCATCCTTCGGCAAGGGGTCGGTGCAAACCGTGGAGACCCTGCGCGACGGCTCGGGCTTGAAGCTCACCATCGCGCGCTACTACACGCCCAGCGGGCGCTCCATCCAGGCCAAGGGGATCGAGCCCGACATCGTTCTCAAGTTCAAACGCCTGGACACGGCGGAGGCCCCCGAAAAGGACGACGGCTTCTTCAAGGAGAAGGACCTGGAGAACCACCTCGAAGCCGAGGGCGACGGGGACAAGACCGCCCCGCAGACGCCGCCGAAACCGGACGCGAAAAAAACCGACAGCATCAAGGATGCCGAATCCCGGGTCGGACCGCTTAAACTGGAAGCGCTGCAAACCGACAATCAGATCATGCGCGCGCTCGAAATCCTGACCGGGTTCGAGGTGCTCCGCCATGTCAAAGGCTGATCCCGGCGGGCATCCCTCTGCCGGCGCATCGCCATGGCCAAGTCCACGCCCACCCGCAAGGGTAAACGCCGCCCCGCGAAAGGCCGCAGCAAGAAGGCCCCCGGGCTGAGCTGGAAGGCGCTGGGGGCGATCGCCGTTGTCGGCCTGCTGGTCCTCGGCGCGGTGGCGCTGATGCGCATGTGGGCTCCCGCGGAGCGCCGGCCGGCCGCGGCCGAGCGCGCCAAACCGCCGCTCAGAGAGCCTGCCGCCGCGGCCCGGGTTCAGCCCGCCGAAAAACAGCCGAAGGCCCCTGCGGCACCCTCCCGCCCGACCGAGCAGCCGGCCCCGCCACAAAGGCCGGCTTCCGAAACCCCGACGGCGAAGCCGCCCCCTGCGCCGTCGACCGAACCGGATGGCCTGCGCGCTGCGCTGCCACCGCCGGCACCGGATCTGCCGCCGGTCAAGAAGCGTCCGCGCGTGGCGATCATCATCGACGATATGGGCCATGACCGGCAGATGGCCGAAAAATTTGTCGGACTCCATGCGCCGGTCACCTTCGCCATTCTGCCGCACAGCCCCTACCAGGAGGCGATCGCCCGCCTGGCGTATGAACGCGGCCTGGAGGTCATGCTGCACCTGCCCATGGAACCTATCGAATACCCGGAGGTCAACCCCGGGCCGGGCGCGCTTCTGACATCGATGGATCCGGACGAGCTGCTGCGCGTACTCGAGAAGAACCTCAAGGCGGTGCCTCACATCAAAGGCGTCAACAACCACATGGGCTCCCGGCTGACGGCCAACTCCGAGCAGATGTACCAGGTCTTTACGGTGCTAAAGCGCCACGGGCTTTATTTCGTGGACAGCCGCACCACCGAGGAGAGCGTCTGCCGGCCGTCGGCGCGGCTGTTTCAGCTGCCCTTCGCCCAGCGGGATGTGTTCCTGGACCACGCCCAAGACCCGGCATCCATTCGCAAACAGCTCCGGGAGCTGGTGCGCATCGCCCTGCGCAGGGGCGAGGCGCTGGGGATCGGCCATCCGCACCCGAACACCTATCAGGTCCTCAAGGAGGAGCTGCCGGCGCTACGCGAGCAGCTGGAGCTCGTGCCCGCCTCGAGCCTGACCCGGCCGGTCGGGTAGAGCGCGGGTTGAGCGGATTGGGGGAAACGGCGGAAGTCCCGCGGCGGCATGATGAGAAGCGCCCCTCCCGAAACGGCCGGCAGCTGCCGGGCATGGCGCCCTCGCGGGGCTAAACCGTCTTGCGGGGCAACGGTGTCCCGTCAGGCCGGTTGGAGGGTCGCGTACAGAGCCTCCGGTGACAGAAAGCTGAATTCGTAGCGGGCAAAACTGATGAGCGCCCCGTCGTGAAGCCTCACCGGCTTGCCCTCCAACCGCTCCCCATTCAGCGTCGTCCCGTTGGTGGACCCGCAGTCTCTCAGCAGATAGTCCCCGCCGCGGATTTCAATCAGCGCATGCTTCTTGGATATGGCGTAGTCGGGTATGATGAGGTCGTTGGAGTCGCTGCGACCGATCGAAAAGAGCATGCCGGCGGAGGCGGCAAACTCGCCCTTCACCAACGGGTAGATGGCATGCTGCAGGCTCTCTGAGGCCGAGGCGCCGTCCGATCCCTCCTCGACCGGCTCGAAGAGGACCGTCCGGTTCAGCTCGCGCCTCCCCGCGGCGGAAGCCGCCGCCAAGCTGCCGAGGCGGATCCCCGAACCGGCCAGCACCGGCCGCTGCATGAACCGGAGAAACTCCTCCCGGCCTGTGGCGGCGACCATCCGCTGCAGCAGCGGCAACCCGATCCGCCCCGAGGAATTGACCAGTTTCGCCACCCCACCGGCGGGCGGGACCCTATCCTCGCCGCGCTTCTGGGCGTTCGCTTCAGCCGGCTCGCTGCGTCCGGACAACTTGCTCAAGGATCTAAACAGCATACCCGTGCGATTCCTGCATCCTCAAATAAATGGAGATGGGCGACACCGGCGGCGGCCGGCGATCGGAGGCGCCGGTGCAATTTGACTCACCGCGCGAAGGCTTATATGATCCTGCCCCTGAGATCGATCATCGGCCGTCCGCGTGAAAACTTGAGCCTTCGGCCCAAGAATGCCTCGGGTCATACACCCGGCGCCAACACAGGCTCGAATGATACGGCTTTTCCTCAACGTCAGTCTGATCCTCACCGTCTTCATCGCATGCTACCTCGAGGATGTCGTCCTCTCTTTCCGGCCGCCGCGGGAGGGTCAGCGGGCCCTGTTCACGCTGCGGTATCTGAACCCGGCGCCCCCGGGCCAACCCTCCGTCGCCCCGGGCGGGGTGGACGACGAAGCCACGCCGAGACCGCCGCCCGCCCCCGCGTCGCTCTCGGCCCGCTGGCCGCCCTCGGGCCCCTGGGTGATCGCCCCCGGCGAGACGATCATTCCGTTTTTGAGGCTCTTGGACGAGCAGGACGTCCGGCTGATCCAAAGCGCCTACCGATCCGACGGGGCGGCGGCCCATCATTACTTAAGCGGCCCCCTGCTCCTGTTCACCATGGTCTTCGTGGCGGGGTTCCTGGCCGTGTTTCGCGCCGCTCTGCCCCAGACCCGATCCCGGCGCACCGGTTCGCAAAACCTGGTGCTGGCGCTCCTGATCCTGCACCTGGCCCTGATGAAGGCGCTGCTTCTGTTTACTCCGCTGCCCGCGCACATGCTCCCCTACGGGCTCTTGCCGCTGCTGATGGTGGGTTTGAACCAGAGCCGAGCGCTGGCGGTGGGCGCCGCTGTCTCAGCGGCCATTCTGTCGGCGCTTTTCGTCGACCCGACCTTTACAAGCCTGATCGGCCTGCTGGTGGCCGGGTTGACGGCAGCGCTGGCGGCCAACGCCATGACCCGCGCGGGCGACGCGGTCCTGCCCGGACTGTTGATCGGCCTCGCCGGCGCGGCGTTTTTTTCCGTTGCGAATTTTTCGGCCTGGCAGGCCGTGGCCGACCCGCTCGAAGGCCCGCTGCGGCTCTCCAGCCTCAGTGCGATCGCAACCCAGCCGGTGGTCGCCGCAACGGCGCTGACGTTCGGCGGGGCCTTCCTGGCGGTGCTTTTGGCCCTGGTTCTCCTGCCGCTGCTGCGCACGACCCGGTATTTGTCGACCACCCTCAAGCTCAGACGCTTCGCGGATTTGGACCACCCCAGCCTGAAAAAACTGTTCAACGAGGCCCCCGGGACCTACCAGCACTCGCTGGGGGTGGCCTATCTGGCCCAATCCGCCGGAGATGCCACCGGCGCGGACGCCCTGCTGCTCAGAATCGGCGGCTACTACCACGACATCGGCAAAGTACTGAGCCCCGGGGAATTCGCCGAAAACCAGTTCAACGGGCCCAACCCCCACGACCGCCTCGACCCCGCAGAGAGCGTGAGCCGCATCATCCGGCACGTCGGCGACGGGGCGAGGCTCGCGGCGGAACTGCGGATTCCCAAAATGGTGCTCGACCTCATCCCCCAGCATCACGGGACTCAGCTGGTCGAGTATTTCTACGACAAGGCGCTGAAGGCTAAATCCGAGCCCCCTGCCCGGGAGATCGACTTCCGCTACCCCGGCCCCAGACCCCAGAGCCTGGAGGCCGCCGTTCTGATGATCGCCGATGCGGTGGAAGCCGCCGCCCGAACCCTAAAAGACCCCTCCCGCGCCGCCTTCGACAAGCTGGTTCGCATGATCATCGTCAAGCGCATCGCGGACGGCCAGTTCAGCGAGTGCGATCTGGACACCCGCGAGATCGAGAAGATCACCGCGGCCCTGGTCGACTGCCTGGAGGCCATGTTCCACTCCCGCATTCGCTACCCGTGGCAAAAAAGGCAAGCCCATTAGCTTGGTTCATGTTTGGGCTTGCGGAGCGCGGCGAGCCCTGCTAAAGAGCCGGATGCATAAAGGCGCCTCGCCCGAGGCGGGTGCCGAAAACCGTCGTCACTACCCCATCATCCTCAGCGCTCGAAAGGAATGCAAATGCCACTGACCTTGATGGAGGGCAACGAGGCCATCGCCCGCGGCGCGGTGGCAGCCGGCTGCCGTTTTTTTGCGGGTTATCCGATCACCCCGGCCACCACCATCCTCAACCACATGCTGGCCATGCTGCCGCCCCTGGGCGGGGTCTGCATCCAGGGCGAGGACGAAATCGCCTCCATCGGGTTTTGCCTGGGCGCTTCCATGGCGGGAATGAAGGTGATGACGGCCACCTCGGGCCCCGGCATCAGCCTCTACAGCGAGCAGATCTCCTTTGCCGTCGGCAGTGAAATCCCCATCGTGATCGTCGACATCCAGCGGCTGGGCCCCTCCACGGGCTCGGCCACCCGCGGTGCCGACGGCGACGTCCAATTTCTGCGCTGGGGCAACAGCGGCGGAATGCCGGTGATCGTGCTCGCCCCGACCGACGTGCACGATTGCTTCACCCTGACCGTGCAGGCCTTCAACCTGGCCGAACACTACCGCTGCCCGGTGTTCGTGGCCTCCAACAAGGAGATCGCCATGACCCGCGAGACGGTGCCGCTCGATGCGTTGCAGCCGCCGGCGCTGGTCGAGCGCAAGCCGCCGTCCTCCTCCGGCCCGTATCTGCCGTTTCAGGCCGCACCCGGCGATGAGGTCCCGGGGTTTCTGCCCATCGGCGGCCGGACCCTGGTGCGGCAGACCTCCTCCACCCACGGGCCCGACGGCTACATCGCCACCGACCCGGCCGCCATCGCGGCCATGCTCGCGCGCATGCAGCGCAAGATCGAGGGCGCCGTCGAGCGCTTTTCCTTCGTCGCACACCGGCCCGCACCCGGCGCCGACACCCTGGTGCTCTCCTACGGGGTCAGCGCCCGGGCCGCCGACGTGGCGGCCGGCCGGCTCACCCGCCAGGGGCGGCCCGTCTCCTCGCTCGTGCTCAAGACCCTCTGGCCCGTTCCGGAGGCGGCCATCCGCCGCGCCGCCGCCGGCATCCGACGCGTCCTGGTGGTGGAGATGAACCTGGGCCAGTACGTCCACGAAATCGCGCGGGTGCTGCCGGGCGTCGCGATCGCCCTGGTCGGCCAGATGGACGGGCGGTTGATCACCCCGGAGACGATCATGGAGGCGATTACCCATGGATAGCCTGTTGAACGCAACGCGGCCGCCGGTCTTCTGCCCGGGCTGCTCCCACGAGCGCATCACCCACACCCTGGACCAGGCCTTCCACAAGATGGGCCTGGCGGGGGCCGATATCTGCATGGTGAGCGACATCGGCTGCTCGGGTCTTTTCGACACCTTTTTCAACACCCACGCCCTGCACGGCCTGCACGGCCGGGCTCTGACCTATGCGGCCGGGGTCAAACTCGCCCGTCCGGAGCTCAACGTGGTGGTGACCATGGGCGACGGGGGCCAGGGCATCGGCGGGGCCCACCTGCTGGCGGCCTGCCGGCGCAATCTGGACCTGACGCTGCTGGTGCTGAACAATTTCAACTTCGGCATGACCGGCGGCCAGTACTCCGCCACCACGCCGCCGGAAGCCGAGGTGGGTTCGGGTTTTTTGAACCGCCTGGAGCGGCCGCTCGACATCGGCGGGGTGGCGCGGGCGGCCGGAGCTCCCTACGTGGTGCGCTGCTCGGCCTACCGCAGCGACCTGCCCGATGTGATCGCTCGCGCCGTGGCGTTCAAGGGGTTTGCGGTGGTGGACATCTGGGGAATTTGCCCGGGACGCTTTTCGAAACGCAACCGGCTCACCCCGAAGCTCATCGAGGAGATGCTCGCCCGGCTGCCGGCGATGGAGGGCGAGGTGGTCGAGAACCGCCGCCCGGAATACGGGGAGCTTTACCGCCAAACGGCCGCAGCGCTGAACCCGGTACCGGAGCCGGCCGCCATCGAGCCCCGCTTCGCCCCGCCCGGCGGCGCCCGCGAGGAGGTCATCATGCTGGGCAGCGCCGGCCAGCGCATCATCACGGCCGGAGAGATCCTGTGCCTGGCCGCCCTCCACGCCGGCCTCAACGCCACCCAGAAAAACGACTACGACATCACCGTGCTGAGGGGCCCTTCGATCAGCGAGCTGATCCTCTCCCCGGAGCCGATCGATTTCAGCGGGATCGCCCAGCCCTCGCTGGTGGTGGCCCTGGCGCCCGAAGGGGTAGCCCGGCGCCGGAAGGCGTTCGAAGCCCTGAGCTCCGGCAGCGTCGTCATCCAAGCCGCCGGCGTCGAGGTCGCCCCCGGTCCGGCCCGAATCCACCGGGTGGACTTCAAGGCCCAGGGGATCAAACCGCCGGACTGGGCCCTGGCGAGCTTAGGCGTGCTGGCCAAGCTGGGTCTTGTGATTCGGCCGGAGATGCTGGAGGCTGCGCTGGGGTCGCGGCTGCGCGGGGCGAGCCTGGCGGGGGCATTGGAGCTGGTGCGGCGGGTCGCGCCCGGCCAGTGGGCCAACGCATAGTCGGCCGCCCAGGGCAACGACCCCGCACTGGCAGGCGCATTCGTCTGTCGATCTTTAAAAAAAGCAGCGGGAAAAACGGCCGGCAGCGGGCTACTCCAGTTCGATCAACACCTGCTGGGTGACCACCGTGTCGTCTTTCTTGACGTTGATCTTCTTGATCTTTCCGGCCTCCGGCGCAGGGATGGCATTCTCCATTTTCATCGCCTCCAGCACCAGCACATCCTGATACTCCAAAACCTCCTCGCCTTCCTTCACCAGGATGTCGATCACCTTCCCCGGCATCGGTGCCATGATCTGTTTGGCCATAACGTCGAACCTCCTTGAAAGATAGCGCTGGATTGCACTCGCACGGCGCGAATGGCGGCAAACGGACGGAGTGCGTTTGATACTGGATGCCGCCGCGAATGTCAAGGCTGCCGAAAGCGCCGGCATCCGCGAATCGGTCCTTGACGCGCCAGGCGCCTTTCCGATAATAGATGCGCTGGAGATCGGTCGCACGGCACCGTAGGAAGTATCGCATCCAGCCAATCGCAGCGGACCCATCGAGGAGGGAGAGGAGCACAGATGAAACCGTACTTTGAAAAAATGAGCCCCTTCGGAAGCACGCTTCCCGCCGGAAAAATCAAGAGCGGCGAACCCAACGTCCAGCGGATCAAGACGGCGGAGGCCGATGTGGACGAGGCCGTCGCCAAGGTCAAAAATGCCGGCCTGCCGGAGAAGGTGATCAACCAGCGCGGCCAGCTCACGGTGTGGCAGCGGATCGCGTATCTGGTCGACCCCGGAACGTGGAGCCCGCTCAACACGCTCTACAATCCCAACGACAACGTGGAGGGGACCAACAACGTCTGCCACGGCCTGGCCAAGATTTCGGGCAAGTGGGCCGTGGTGATCGGCTTCGACAACAAGGTGATCGCCGGAGCCTGGCTCCCGGGGCAGGCCGAGGAGGTTTTCCGGGCCACCAACCTCTCCAAGCGGCTGAACATCCCGCTCGTCTGGCTGGTGAACTGCAGCGGCGTCAAGCTGCCCGAGCAGGAGAAGTTCTACGGGGACCGCCGCGGTTCCGGGACCACGTTTTTCCGGCATGCCGAGCTCGAGCAGGCCGGGATCCCGATCCTGGCCGGCATTTACGGCACCAACCCCGCGGGCGGCGGCTACCAGGGCATCAGCCCCACCATCCTCTTCGCCCACAAGGACGCCAACATCGCGGTGGGCGGCGGCGGCATCCTGAGCGGCATGTCCCCCAAGGGCTTTTTCGACCTGGAGGGCGCCGAACAGTTGATCGCGGCCGCCAAACAATTCAAGGCCGAGCCCCCCGGGTCGGTCAAGATCCATCATGACGCCACGGGGTTCTTCCGCTACGTCTTCGACACCGAACAGGGGGTGCTCGACGGCATCAAGGACTACATGAAAGACATGCCGGCCTACCACTCCAAGTTCTTCCGCGTGGCGCCGCCGGCCGAACCGCGCTTCCCGGCCGAGGATATCTATTATCTGGTACCCTTCAATCAGAAGCAGATGTACAACTTCGACGAGGTGCTCGCGCGCCTGGTGGACGGCAGCGAGCACATGGAGTACCGGCCTGGCTACGGCCCCGAGGTCTACACGGGGCTGGTCAAGGTCGACGGCTTTCTGCTGGGTGTCATCGCCAACCGCCAGGGGTTTCTGGGCGAGGACTACCCCGAGTACGCCCCCTACCCCGGAATCGGCGGCAAGCTCTACCGCCAGGGGCTCATCAAGATGAACGAGTTCGTCGTGCACTGCGGCCGCGACCGCGTGCCGGTCGTCTGGTTCCAGGACACCAGCGGCATCGACGTCGGCGACATCGCCGAGAAGGCGGAGCTCCTCGGGCTGGGCCAATCGCTCATTTACTCGATCCAGCAGACCGATGTCCCGATGATGCTCGTGGTGCTGCGCAAGGGCACGGCCGCCGCCCACTACATCATGGGCGGGCCGACCGCCAACCGCCACAACGCCTTCACGCTGGGCACCGCCACCACCGAGATCTACGTCATGCACGGCGAGACGGCGGCCGCGGCGAGCTATTCGCGCCGGCTGGTGAAAGAAAAGGAGAGCGGCAAACCGCTCGAGCCGGTCATCGAGGAGATGAACCGGCTGGTCAAGAGCTACAACGACAACTCCCGTCCGGTCTATTGCGCCCAGCACGGACTGGTGGACGAGGTGGCCCGGATGACGGCCATCCGCGACTACCTGAAGGCCTTTGCCGGCGCCGCCTACCAGAACCCGCGCTCGATCTGCCCGCAGCATCAGATGATGCTGCCCAGGATCATCAAAGGCTGATGCGCCGCCGGGCGCCGGTGAAGGCCGGCGCCCCTGCACGCCTTCGACCCATCGCGATGCGTCCCCCGACCCCCAGAAACGGCCCGCTGCCGGCCATCGTCCTGCGATCGGCCGCAATCCCCGCCGGCCGCTTGCCCCTGCTCCGTGCGGCGCTTTTAGCGAGCCTGCTTACCCTCGCTCTGGCCGCGGCCCTCCCGGAGCGGCTGCGCGCCGAGGCGGCCCCGCCCCGGATAACCCTCTTTCCCGCCAGCGTTGAGACCGGGGATGCGTTGGTGGTCGAGATCGACGGCCGGCCGCTGCAACGCGCGGCCCAGGAGTATACGGTCTCTTTCGCCGAGCAGCGGCTCGCGCTTTTTGCGCACCCCGTCAAGGGTCGCGGCGTCCATGTCGGGCTCGCCGCCGTCCCGCTCAGCGCCCCCCCGGGAACAGCCTCGCTGACCGTGGCCTGGGTCGACGGCGGGCGGCCGCAATCGCGCCGCATCCCGTTTCACATCACCGCCGGCGCCTACGGCGAGGAGCGTCTCAGGGTGGACCCCCGCCATGTGCAGCCGAGCCCGCCGGATCTTGAACGCATCCGGCGCGAGCAGGAGAAGCTCAAGCGGGTCTACGCCTCCGGCAGCCCCTCGCGCTTGTGGAGCGAGGGGTTCCAACTCCCGGTGCCCGGGGAGGTGAGCGGCCCGTTCGGCACCCGCCGGGTTTTCAACGGCGAGCTGCGCAGCCAGCACTCCGGGCTCGATTTCCGTTCGCAAACCGGGGAGCCCGTGCACGCCTCCGGCGCCGGGGTGGTGAAGCTGGCCGAGGAGCTTTTCTATTCCGGCAACGCCGTGATCGTCGACCATGGCGCCGGCGTGTTCTCCTCCTACTCCCACCTCAGCCGCATCCAGGTCGGCGTCGGCCAGCGCGTGGAGCGCGGCCAGCGCGTCGGCCTGATCGGCGCCACCGGCCGCGCCACCGGACCGCACCTGCACTGGGGGGTGAAGGTCAACTCCGTCAACGTCAACCCCCTGTCCTTTATAAGAGCGACGGCCGCCCTTTCCCCTTGACACCCCCCTGCCTTTCTCCTATAAACCGGCGCGTCCGATTTTCGAGAGGCGAGTCGCGGCCGAGGCCCGACCCGGACCGAGCCATAATGAAAATGCCCCACCCCCACAACCTACTGCTCTACCCCGCAACCCGTGCCGGCGTCCCGGGCCTTCGTCCGACAGACACGAAAACCGCGCTCAGCGCGGCCGCCCTCACCCTTTTCGTGGAGTCCCAGGACGCCTACACCCGCGAGCACGGGCGCCGGGTCGCCGCCTACGCCGAGCGGATCGCCCGGCAGCTCGGTCTTGCGCAGGCGGATGTCGAGGCCGTGCGCTGCGGCGGCCTGCTGCATGACATCGGCAAGATCGCCTTCAGCCCCAACCTGGTGTGCAACACCCAAACGACGCTTTCGGCGGCCATGCGCGCCGAGATCCGCCGCCACCCGGAAATCGGGCGAGCCATTCTGGAAACGCTGCATGTCGCCCGCCCGGTGGTCGAGTGCGTGCACTACCACCACGAGCGCCTGGATGGGTCGGGATACCCCTGCGGACTTGCGGCCGACCGGATCCCCCTGGGGGCCCAGATCATCAGCGTGGCCGACTGTTTCGACGCGCTGACCACCGACCGACCCTACCAGAAGGGCAAACGCCCGGAGGAGGCGCTGTCGATTTTGGAAACGCTGGCGGGCCGCGCCCTCAGCGCCGAGTTGATCCAAGCCCTCTGCCGGGAGCTGCCGCCAGCCGCAGGTGCGTCCGCGGCGCATTTACATTCCGGCCGAACCGGGTTACACTAAAGCAGTGCCAATCTCGCCCGCGGAGCGACCATCTTGACCCGTAAGAGCCTCGAAGGCTGGTTCAAAACGATTTTTTCGATGGTTTTTTACATCGGCGTCTTCAGCGGGATCGGTTATCTGATCCAGCTGACGCTCTTCTGACCCCGCTCGTCCAGCCTCCCTCTCTGCCTGCATCCCGTGTTTGCGGCCTTCTGAAAAAAAGCATTGACATGCCCGGGGCAAGTTTGTATGACAATCTAACCATCTGATCATCATCTCTATCTGCTTCGCGGGAGATCCGATGAACCGGGTCGTCAAAAGAAGACTCTCCGACTCCGTGCTGGACGAAATCGCGCGCATGTTCGACCGCGGCGAGCTCAAGGAGGGCGACAAGCTGCCCAACCAGAACGAGCTGGCCGCTCAACTCGGGGTTTCGCGCGCATCCCTGAGGGAGTCCCTGCACACTCTCGCCCTGATGGGGGTTCTCGAGCAGCGGCCGGGTTTCGGGACCGTGGTGCGCGGTCGGATGCCCGCCAATTTTTCCGACTTTCTGAACCTGCCCTTGATCTCCGACGCCAAGGAAACCATCGAACTGGTCGAGGCCCGCCGTTTCATCGAAATCTCCAACGTGGAACTCGCCGTAAAAAACATCACCGCTGAGGACCTCGCGGAGATGGGCCGGATCGTCGAGTCCATGCAAACGGCGGTGGCGGAAGACCGCCTGGCCGACTATGTGCGCAAGGACGCCGATTTCCACCACCTCCTGGCCAAAGCGACCGGCAACCGCTTCATGGTGCACCTGTTTCTGACCATCCGGCGCATCATGGAACAGTTCATCACCGAATCCTTCAGCGCGCTCCCGCGCATGCTGGGCCGCTCCCTGTCGGACCACCAGCGCATCCACGCAGCCCTGCTGCGCAAAGACGAGGCCCGCGCGGTGACGGAAATGAAGCGGCACATGGAGAACATCCGCAAAGCCATGGAGAATCTCTACACCCAGGGCCCGCCGGAACAGACACCGCCGGACGGGCCCGTTGCGGCTGCGAACCTAAAACCGAGGACTACGCCCAAGACCCAGGAGGACTGGCATCATGCGGATTGAAAAAGACCGCTGCGTGTGCTGCGGGGAATGCATCGCCGTCTGCCCGGTCGGAGCCATCCGGCTGCGCAAAAAGGATAAAGCCACCGGCGCCAAAGCGGTTGCGGAAATCGAGCGCGACGAGTGCGTGGAGTGCGGGGCATGCTTCCGCTACAACATCTGTCCGGAAAACGCCATCGCGGAGGAAGCGCTCGCATGGCCGCGCATCCTGCGCAAGGCCTTTTCCGACCCGGTCTACACGCACGAGGGCACCGACATCCCCGGCCGGGGCACCGAGGAGATGAAAACCAACGACGTCACCGGCCGCTTCAAGGACGGCTACGTCGGCATCGGCCTGGAGTTCGGCCGGCCGGGCATCGGCACCCGCTTCCGCGAAGCCGAAAAAGCGATCAAAAAACTGGTCCCCCTCGGCGTTCACCTCGAGCCGAACAACCCCCTGACCCAACTCATCGCCAACCCGCACACCGGGGAGCTCAAACCGGAGATCCTGGACGAGCGGGTGCTCTCCACCATCGTCGAGGCCATCATTCCGCTGGATAAGTTCCAGCAGGTGATGGCCGCGGTGCGCGAAATCGCCGCCGAGGTGGACACGGTCTTCAGCTTCGATGTGATCGGAAAAGTGGCGCCGGACGGCTCGATCCCGGCCGCGCAGGAAATGCAGAAGGCCGGGCTGACGCCCTCCATCAACGGCAAGGTCAACGTGGGCCTGGGGCGGCCGTCGTTCCCGTTTTAACGATATCATTAGGAGGATTCATGTCGCACACACTGCATCGCTGCGGAAAACACGACGACCTCAAAAACGACTTCGTCGTCTTCTGCATGTCCGCCAAAACCGTCAATGTTAAGGGCTCCGGCGCCAAGATGAGACGGTTTTTCGAAATCCTCAGGAAATACCCCGCCGTCAATTTCGGGGATGTAAAGACCGGCAGCCGGTTCAACTCCGATTGGCAGACCATCCATGACGGCTACAAGGACCAGTCGGTCGCCCATTATGTTTTTTCCGACGCCGCCGCGGTGGGTGAGATCCTCAAGGAGCTCAAACAGGCCGATCTGGGCGTCTCCGTGATTGTCAGCGGGGTCTTCGACCGGGTGGAGGAGCTCTGCCGCCAGGCCGGCCTGAAGATGCACACGGTGGAGTATTCCGGCGGGGTCATGGGCAAGACCGAGCGCCTGCCGGAGGGCCCGGTGCTGGCGATCACGACGATGTGCGGCCACGGGCTGGTGTCGGCGAACCTGGTGCAGAAGATGGCAACCCAGGTCAAGAAGGGCAAGAAAAGCCTCGCCGAGGCGGCCGCCGACCTCGCCAAACCCTGCATGTGCGGCATTTTCAACGTCGAGAGAGCCGAGCGGCTGCTGATGGAGTTGAGCTGAACGATCTTCTGCCGCGCCCGACCGGCGCTGCGGCCAAACCCCTGTTGACGCGAAGGAGGCGAACGCATGACGGAAACCATTACCCCCGTGAAGGGCTGGAAAGAGGGCGTGGGCCGGGTCAAGATGATCATCGACGGCGAGGGGGCCGAGGCGGCTTCCGGCCGCTGGCTGGCGGTGGAAAACCCCGCCCACAAGGGCACCGATGCCGGCCAGGTCCCCCAAGGCGGGGCTGCCGAAGTCGATCGGGCGGTCGCAGCCGCGCTGGCGGCCTTCGCCTCCTGGAAGAAGGTGCCGGCCAGAGAACGCGGCAAGGCCCTTCTGAAAGTTGCCGACGCCCTGGAAACAGAGAAGGAGGAGTTCGCACGGCTCTACTCCCTTGAAACCGGCAATGCCATCGCCACCCAGTCGCGCGGCGAGGTCATGCTGACCGCGGACATGATCCGCTACTTCGGCGGGGTGGCGAGCGAAATCAAAGGCGAGGTCATTCCGATGGGCGAGCAGCTCTTCAGCTACACCCGCCGCGAGCCCTTGGGGGTGGTGGGCGGCATCGTGCCCTGGAACGCGCCGCTCGCCTTGAGCGCGCTCAAGATCTCCATGGCGCTCACCTCCGGCAACACGCTGGTACTCAAACCCTCCGTGGAGGCCCCGCTCACCGCCGTCAAGCTGGTGGAGCTCTGCAACCGTTTCCTGCCCAAGGGGGTGCTCAACGTGGTCACCGGAAACGGGTCGGAGTGCGGCCAGGCGCTGATCGACCATCCGCGGGTGGCCAAGCTCTCCTTCACCGGCTCCACCGAGGTGGGGCGCAGCATCATGCGGGCCGCAGCCAACCGCATCATACCCGTCTCTTTGGAGTTGGGCGGCAAGAGCCCCCAAATCGTCTTCCCGGACGCGAACGACGACGCCACCGTGGCCAACGTCATCAACGGCATGCGCTTCGTGCGCCAGGGCCAGTCCTGCACGGCCGGTTCGCGGTTGTTGCTCCATGCCTCGATCTTCGACGCGTTTATGGCGAAGCTGGTGGCCAAGCTCAAGGCCTTCAAGATCGGCGAGCCCCTGGACGAAGCGACCCAGGTGGGGGCCATCGTCAACGAAAAACAGTACCGCACCGTGGTGGGCTTCATTGCCGACGGCCTCAAGCAGCCCGGCGCGAAAATCCTCTGCGGCGGCCTGCCGCCTGCAACCCCGCCCTTCTCCGAGGGCTTTTTCGTGGAGCCGACCGTATTTGCCGGAGTCGATCCCGGCTGGCGCATCGCTCGCGAAGAGGTGTTCGGGCCCGTGCTCGTCGCCATCCCCTGGACGGACGAGGCCGAGGCCATTCGCATGGCCAACGACAGCCACTACGGGCTGGCGGCCTTCATCTACACCCACGACATCGCCAAGGCCCTGCGGACGGCCCACGAAATCGAGTCCGGCTTCGTGCAGGTCAACCAGGGCGGCGGCATCCTACCCGGCCAGTCCTACGGCGGGTTCAAGACCAGCGGCATCGGCCGCGAGTGGTCGCTCGAGGGCATGCTGGATTCGTTCACCCAACGAAAAAGCGTTACCGTCAACCTGACCTATTGATTGCCAGAGAAAGGAATTTTCCCATGAACGCAGACCCACGCTTTTTTGAAAACGTCGACCTCTCCGAGGTGATTCTCACCCGGTTCCACCCCGGAGACGATCTGTTCCCCACACTGGTCAAAACCGTCAGGGACCGGGGGTGGGAGCGGGCCGTGATCCTCTCGGGCATCGGCAGCCTCGAGGAGGTCGTCTTCGTCGCCCCCAAGCCCGCCTTCAAGATACCGGTCCAGCCGGCGGAGAACTTGAACAAAATCGAAATGAAGGGGCCCTTCGAGCTGATGAGCGTCGAGGGCAACATCGTGCCCCTGGTGGGCGAATTCGGGGCCATGAAGCACGGCGACCCGGTGCTGCACGTGCACTGTCTCCTCTCGCACGGCACGGGCGAGCTGACCGGCGGCCACATGATTTCCGCCAAGGTGTTCACCACCACCGAAATCTTCATCGCGCACGTGAAAAATTCGAAGGTCAGGAAAAAGAAGAGCGAGGTCACCGGGCTGCTGGAGTTCCGCAACGATCTATAGCCGCCCGCGGGTCCGCACCCACCCACCACCCAACCCATCATCACGACAGGAGGCAGGTATGAAACGAAACGGACTGAAGTCGCTGGCCATGGCGATGCTGCTCATGGGAGTCCTCGCCGTTGCCGCTCCCGCAGGGGCTGCCGACACGGTGAAAATCGGCGTCATGTTTTCCACGACCGGCCCCGGGGCCGTCATCGGCGTGGGCCAGATGGAAGGGGCCAAAATGGCCATCGAGGAGGTCAACAAGGCCGGGGGGGTTTCCATCGGCGGCAAAAAGATGAAGCTCGAGGGCGTTTTCCGCGACGACGAGACCAACCCCCAGGTGGCGGTGGGCCGTTTCAAGGAGATCGTGAAGGACCAGGGCGCCTCCGCGCTGGTCGGCGGGACCTTCGGCAACGTCTCGATGGCCCTCAATGAGGAGGCCAAGAAATCGGGCACTTTTTTCATGGCCACCAACGGCGTTCCGGAGGGTTTTTTTAAGAAGGACGTGAAGGCGCCCACTTCGCTATGCATCGTCGCCGCCTCCGAGTGGGCCGGCCGCGGCGCTGCCGCCTACATGGCCGACCAGATGAAAGCCAAACGCATCGCCTGCTTCATGCCCGACTACGCCATCGGCAAGGGGACGATGAAAGGATTCGAAGAGGTGATCAAGGCCCGCCCGGGGGTCGAGTACACCGCGATCTGGCACCCGGTCCAGAGCCCGGACATGACCAGCTATCTCATCAAGGCCCTTGAGTTCAACCCCGGCGTCGTTTTTGTGGGCTCCTGGGGCGGGGACGCCGTCAACGCCCTGAAGCAGGCCCTGGAAACGGGGGTCGCCAAGAAGGCGCCCCTCTTTCATTTCTGGCTGATGAACGCCTTTGCCACCGGCATCCCGGCCAACGCCATGCAGGGGGTGAAAGGCCAGATGTTCTGGTACCACGACATGCGCGGGTTCAAGGACGCCGAGGTGGTCGCCGCTTCCGAGGAGTTCGTAAAAAAATGGATGGCGGGCCGCAGCGAACCGCCCGATCCCTACGCCATGAGCACCTATTACGGCGTCATGGAGACCGTCCGCGCGATGGAGCTGTCCAAGTCGACGGACCCCGAAAAGATGGTCGCCGCCCTGATGGCCCACCCGGAGTGGAAGGGCGCAAAGGGGCCGGCCAAGTGGCGCCAGGACGGGGCCTGCATCTACAAGTACTCGACATGGATCGTGGAAGGCAAGGGGGAGGCCGAGCGCACGAGCGACCGCTACCCGGCCAAATTCGACTTCGCCAAGATTGTCGATGTCTATGCCGGCGACGCCTTCGTTCCGCCGCTGAGTGCGTTGGGGTACTAGCAGCTCCTTCCGGGGATGCGTGCCGCCGGGCCCCTCGGGCGCCGGCGGCACGCGCACCCCGCTGCGCGCAGAGAGTCGGGCACATGACCGAGTTGATCGCCACCCACGGTCTAACCAAGCGCTTCAACGGCCTTACCGCCGTCCATCAGGTCGATTTCCGGGTCAACGCCGGTCAGACCTCCGGAATCATCGGACCGAACGGCTCGGGCAAGACCACTCTCTTCAACCTTCTCTCGGGATATTTCGCGCCGACGGAAGGCGCCATATCCTTTCAAGGCCGCGACATCACCCGCACGCAGCCTCATGCCCGGGTCGCCTTGGGGATCGGGCGAACCTTCCAGCTGGTTTCGGTGTTCACCTCCCTCACGGTGTGGGAAAACCTGGTCCTGGCCAATTTGCGCTTCCAGCCCGGCGAAACCTCGCTTGGCCGTTTTTTTTTCCGCACGGCGCGCCGCGCCCGGGTCCTCGCGGATTGCGCCCGGGCGCTCGAGTGGGTCGGGTTGGCCGACCAGGCGGGCGCGGGAGTGGATGAGCTCTCCTATGGCGACAAGCGCATGCTGGAGATCGGCATCGTCGCCTCTCTCAAACCCCGCCTGCTGCTCTTGGACGAGCCGCTTGCCGGCCTGAGCGACCATGAGATCAACCGCGTGGTGGAGATGATCGAGGGAATCCGCAAGCGGGTCACCGTGGTGATCATCGAGCACAAAATATCGAAAATCGTGGACGTGGTGGAGCGTCTGAGCGTGATGAACGAGGGCCGGCTGATCTGCGAGGGCACGCCGGAGGAGGTGCTCTGCAACCCCCAGGTCCGAGAGTGCTATTGGGGCAAGGAGGGCGAGGCGTGCTAGAGATCAGCCAGTTGCACGTAGCCTATGGTCACGCCCACGTCATCCACGGAATCGACCTCGTGGTGAAACCCGGGGAGATGGTCTTCATCGTCGGCCGCAACGGCGCCGGAAAGAGCACCCTGCTCAAAACCATCGCCGGCCTGATCAAACCGGCCAGCGGCGGGATTCGCTTCGAGGGCCGCTCGGTGGTCGGCGAAGCGCCCGAAAAACTGGCCCGCAGCGGCTTTCGCTTCGTGGCCCAGGACAAAAAGGTGTTCAGCAACCTATCGGTCCGCGCCAACATCGCGCTCGCCGCCCACGGGTCCGGAACCCCCGTGGAGCAGGCCTGGTCCAAGGCGGTGCAGCTCTACCCGAAGCTGGATGAATTTCGCGAGCTTCCCGCCGGCCGGCTCTCCGGCGGCCAGCGGGAAATTCTGCTGATCGGCCGGGCGCTGACCGGCACCCCGCGGCTGCTGCTCATCGACGAGCCGACCGAGGGTCTCGCCGCCATCGTCATCGAGGACATTTTCAGGATTCTGAACGGCATGCGCCACACGCTCTCCTTCATCATCGTCGAACAGAACCTGTCGGTCGTAACCCGGTTGGCCGACCGGATCTACGTGATGAAGGAGGGTCAGATCATCCGCGAGATCACCCACCGGGGTGAACTCACCGACACCGCCCAATTGGAGGCTTATCTGTGAATCCCTCCGATGGATCCAACTGCCGCGGCATCCGGCCCGCATCTCCGTGGGGACTGGGTGGGGAGCTCGCGCTCATCGCCGCCGCCCTGACGCTGTTGAGCCTCGTCATCAAAGTTCACTGGATGACGGACTTCATGATCTTCATCATTTTTGTGCTCAGCTTCGACCTGCTCTACGGCTACATGGGCCACCTCAGCTTCGGGCACATGCTTTACTTCGGAACCGGCGCCTATGGCACGGCGTTGTGGCTGGTCTACGGCGGAAAAGACCCGCTGGCCGCCTTGGCGGTGGGGTTGATGGCCGCAGCGGGCCTGGCGGCGGTGCTGGGGATGATCGTCATGCGCACGCACGGGGCCTCTTTCGCCTTGATCAACATGGCGTTCAATGAAATCGGCCATTTCATGGTCCAGTCGCCGCTGGCCGGCGTCACCCACGGCGAGGACGGTTTGAGCTGCTCGGCCGGCAAGCTTTTCGGCGTGATCAATTTCTACAAGGACGAGTGGGCCTTCGCCGTCACGGCGGCCACCCTTCTGGCCGTGTTCGCTCTGCTGCGGGTGCTGACGGGCTCTCCTTACGGACTTTTGGTGCGCTCGATCAAGGAAAACGAGAAGCGGGTCAAATTCCTGGGCTTCAGCACCCTGCGCTATAAGTGGGCCACCTTCATCATCGCCTCCACGGTGGCCGCACTTGCCGGCGGGATGTTCACCCTGGTGCAGGGATTCGTCAGCCCGCGGGTGATCAGCCCCTTCGGCAACGTGGACGTTATTTTCGCGGTCCTGATCGGCGGGGCCGGAGGGCTCTACGGCGCGCTGATCGGCGGCATGGTGTTCATGTTGATCAAAAACTTTCTGCCCGTGATGATCCCGGAGCTGTCGAAGCTGCTGAACGTCAAGCTGCCTCAGTGGGAGATGTGGCTGGGGATCGTGCTGCTGATCATTGTCTTCTCGGTTCGGAAGGGCATCGTGGGTGCGATCCGCGCCCAGTGGCAGGCCCGGCGGCCTTCAGGGAGTCCGGCATGATCCAGACCATCGTCTACGGCTTCACCATCGGCGCCATCCTCTATTTTTTTTCGATCGGGCTGGCCCTGACCTTCGGCACCATGCACATCATCAACTTCGCCCACGGCATGGTCTATGCCTTGGGGGTCTACCTGTTCATCAGCTTCTTGAAAGCTTTCGGCAACTCCTTCCTCGTTTCGCTGGTCGCGAGCGTAGTCTGCATGCTGCCGGTGGCCTACATCGTGGAGCGCTTCGTGATTCGCCGGCTCTACGGCGAGAGCCTCGACTATGCCATCATCGCCACCTACGGGGTCCTTCTCATCGGCACCGACCTCATCAAACTGGTCTGGGGAACCACCCCCCATCCGGTGAACGACCCGATCGGCCTCTCCGTTCCGCTGGCCGGGCTGGACCTGCCGGTCTACCGCATTCTCATCGTCGTCAGCGCCGTGCTGCTGTTTCTGGCGCTGCGGCTCTTTTTCAAGCGGTCGATCATCGGCCAGATCGTCATCGCCTCCCTGGAGGACAGCGACGGGGTGCGCTGTCTGGGGCTCGACGTCAACCGCTATTTCAGCATCATCTTCGTGCTTGGAAGCGCCCTGGCCGTCCTGGGGGGCATCCTCTATGCGCCGATATCGACGGCGGAGCCCTACATGGGCTTCCACATCCTGCTCTTGGCCTTCGCCGTGGTGATCGTGGGCGGAATGGGCAACATCAACGGCACCTTCGCGGCCGCCATGGTGCTCGGCATGGTCATGGCCGTCACCGGACGCCTCTGGTCCCAGGCGGCCACCACCATGGTGTTCATCGTCATGGCGCTGGTGCTCATCTTCAGACCGATGGAATCCGACTGAGGAAGACTCGATGCTCAAAGGGATCGGCCACATCGCACTCACGGTGCGCAAAATCGAGGAGGTGGTGGCGGCGCTCTGCGGGGCGCTCGGAATTCCACTGCCGCCGATTCGAGACCTGCCGGAGCGCAAGGTGAAAGTGGCGCTGGTGGAGGTCGGCAACCTACAGCTCGAAATCCTGGAGGACACCTCCGCCGAGGGCTTCATCGCCCGCCACACCGCGGCGCACGGCAACGCCATCCACCATTTCTGCCTTCTCAGCGACGACCTCGATGCAGACTTGGAGGGCCTGGAACGGAAGGGGGTCCCGCTGATGGACCGCCGGCCGCGGATGGGGGTGCGCGGCAAGCGCATCGCCTTCATCTCCCCTGATTTGCTGAACGGCATACCGATCGAGCTGTCGGAGCCTTAACCCGTAAAAACGGAGGAACGTGGACATGAAAGGGGTATGGAACAAGATCCTCAAGGTCGATCTCACCGCGAAGAAAGCGGCCACCGAGCACGTACCGGATGAGGTTTACGCCTATTTCCTCGGCGGCGAGGGTCTGGCCGCCTGGGTGCTGAACAAGGAGTGCCCGCGCGGCACCAGCGCCTTCGACCCGGCCAACCGGCTGACCTTGGCCGTCGGGCCGATGCAAGGCATCAAGCAAAGCGGCGCCGCCAAGTGGGCGGTCGGCGGGATCTCGCCGTCCATCAACATGAACGCCGGCTCGGCCATCACCCATGCCTTCGGCATCGAAATGAAGCAGGCCGGCTATGATGCGGTGGTGGTCCACGGGCGTGCGGAAAAGCCCGTTTACATCGTGATCGACGACGACAAGGTCCGTGTCAAGGATGCCGCGCGGCTGTGGGGCAAAGACTCCTACGACGCCCACGACCTCATCCAGGAGAAGGAAGGCGACGGGTTTGAGGTGGTCACCACCGGCCAGGCCGGGGAACGCCTGGTCCGGTACGCCAACATCCAGACCGCGCACAAATCCTTCGCCGGCCGCTGCGGGTTCGGAGCGGTCATGGGCTCCAAACTGCTGAAGGGCATCGCCGTGCGCGGCAGCCAGACCTGCCCGATCGCCGACCCCATGGCCAACGACGCGCTCAACAAGGCGATCAACAAGCGCCTGGCGGAGGTCAATGCCTCCAAGCCCGAGCTGTTCCGGATCTCCCACCTCGGCACGGCGATGGCGACCGCGCTTTTCGCGCCCCAAGGCAATCTGCCCGTCAAAAACTACCAACTGGCCTCGCACCCCGAGGGAGAGACCAATCTGGGGGGGCAGTCCTATGTCGAAAAATTGAACGCCAAGCCGTGGGCCTGCCGCTACTGCGTCATCAAGTGCCACAACAAGTGCGAGGTCAAAAACGGCCCGTATGCCTACAAGGGCAAGGGGCCGGAGTACGAGTCCTTCGCCATGATGGGCTTCAACCTCTTGATTGCGGACCAAGAGGCGGTGGCCTATGCCGGCGAGCTGGCCAACCGCTACTCGATGGACACGATCTCTTTGGGCGGCGTCCTAGCCTGGGCGATGGAATCTTATGAAAAGGGCGTACTCACCCAGGAGGACACCTACGGCATCGATCTCGCCTGGGGCAATGCGGCGGCCATGGTGGAGATGGTGAGAAAAATCGGCGAGCGGGCCCCGGGCCTGGGGTATCTCCTGGGAGAGGGCTGCAAGATCGCCTCCGAGCGCATCGGGCAGGGCTCCGAGCAGTGGGCCATCCAGATGAAGGGCCAGGAGATCGCCGCCCACAACTGGCGCGCCCAGTACATCTCCGCGCTGAACTACTGCACCGGCGTTGCTTCCGGCCCCAACCACGAGCGCGGCAACTCCCAGCACATCTGGGTCGGCCACATCCTGCTGCCGGAGTGGGGCATCGACCACGTGGAAAACGCCGAGCGCTGGTCCTGGGAGAAGGCGGCGGAGCGCAACGCCAAATTCCACGACTACTGCAACGTCATCAACTCGGCCGTGCACTGCAAGTTCCAGGAGTTCGCAAGCTACAACCTGACCGACCTGCTCGCCACCATCAACACCTGCACGGGCCTGAACTGGAGCCAGGAGGAGCTGCGCCGCTGCGGGGAGCGCATCACCAACCTGCAGAAGCTGCTCAACATCCGCTACGGCTGGAAAACGGCCGACGATTTCAACTACCCCAAACGGTTCATGGAACCCGTGAGCGAGGGGGTGGCGGCCGGCAAGATCCCGGCCGGGCTCGATGAGGCCATCGTCGACTATTACCGGCACCGGGGATGGGACGACAAGGGCTACCCCACCGCGGCCAAGCTCAGGGAGCTCGGGCTGGAGAGCGTCCCGGGCTGACATTCGCCCCCAGGCGTGGATGCAATTCAAGCGCCGGCTTGCAACGCCGCCCCAGACCCGGCCGGCGCATCGAGGCGAGGCGGTTTGGTCATGAAAATCACCGTCAGCGGCAAACCCCAGGAGATCGCGCCGGGCACTCGGCTGATCGCCCTGGTCAACCAATTGGAGGCGCGGGTCAAAAACGACCCGATGATCGTCAGCCTGATCCAGAAGACCGGCAGGAGCCACCTGCTCTACATTCTCAACGGAACGGTCGTCAAAGCCGAAGACCACCCCACGATCGAGATGCAGGAAGGCGACGACCTGCGCTATGTTCACCCCTTCTTCGGCGGGTGAACCCTGACTGCGGATGCGAACGTCACCACCACAAGGAGAACTGCGAATGGCCAAGAAGAAATTGATGATTCACGACTTTTACCGAATGAAAAAGGACGGGGAAAAGATCACCTTTCTCACCTCCTACGACTACCCCACGGCGCAGTTCGCCGAGGCCGCCGGCATGGACATGCTGCTCGTGGGCGACTCCCTGGGGATGTGCGTCTACGGCTACCCCGGCACGGTGCCGGTCACCATGGACCAGTGCATTTGCCATGCCGAGGCCGTGCGCCGCGGGGCGCCGAACACCTTCGTCGTGGGCGACATGCCCTTCATGTCCTATCAGAGCTCGATTGAAAAGGCCGTGGAAAATGCCGGCCGTTTCCTCAAGCAGGCCGGCTGCGACGCCATCAAGCTCGAGGGCGGGGTGCGGGTGGCGCCGCAAATCAGGGCGATCGTGGATGCGGGCATCATCGTCATGGGCCACATCGGGCTCACCCCGCAGAGCTCCGGGCAGCTGGGCGGCCACAAGGCCCAGGGCCGGACGGTTGAGTCGGCCCGGGCGGTCGTGGAGGATGCGCTCGCGGTGCAGTCGGCCGGCGCCCACATGATCCTGCTCGAGGCGATCCCGCCGGAGGTCGCCGGCTATATCCGCCGCAAGCTGGCCATCCCGGCGCTTTCCATCGGCGCGGGGCTGGACTGCGACGGGCAGCTTCTGATCGTCTCGGACATGATCGGCCAGTTCCAGGCCTTCACCCCCAAGTTCGTCAAGAAATACTGCAACGTGGCCGAGGTGGTCACCAGCGCCATGAGGCAATATGTGGCCGAGGTGCGAGGCGGAGCGTTCCCGGAGGATGAGCACTGCTATCACATGCTGCCCGGCGAGCTCGAAAAATTCCAGTCCGAATACAAATAGCCGGGTGACGGTCCCCCACCCGAAAAGGAGATAGGCATGACAAATTTGCACGAGCTTCTTAAAATTTCGTCCCGGCGCCTGGATGAGATCAATGCGCTCTTGACCGACCCCAAGAACGAGACCGTCGCCGCCCTGCTCAAGGTGGTCGAGCGCCACGGCGGGCCGCAGGAGATCAACCGCAAGGCGGCCGAAGCCGCCACGCTCGAGAACCTCATGGCCCGCCTGGAGAAGGCGAAGTCCCCCTACCTTAAGGACCTTCACTGGCTGATCGAACAGCGCGACAAAAAGGCCTTCATTTCGATCCAGGACTACGTCCAAAAGGTCGCGGGGGCTTCGACGGCGCTGGATCAGAAGAACGCCGTCACGCTTGAGATCAGCGCCCTGCAGTATTTCCCCTGGCTGATCACCGAGGCCAAACACTGCCTTGCGCAGGGCGAGTTGATGCCGGGCCGGTTCATCCGCGTTCGCAAAATGGTCGAACAGGAAACCGACAACGGGGACATCATGGCAGTGGCGGCGGCCATGCAGATCATCGGCGCCAGCTACGTGGAGACGTTGGACACCAAGGGCACGGACGGCTCCAACGTCCACCTGGGCGGACCCGAGACCATCACCGGATACTTCGGCGGCATCGGCCAGCCCAACCACTACCCCCTGAAATGGGCCGATGAGTTTTTGAAATACTACACCACGTACGGCGTGCGCCAGGTGCTCAACATCAACCCGGGCACGGTGCTGGTCGGCTATCTCATGCACCGCCTCGGGATCGACAACGAGTTCAAGATTTCGGTCTTCATGGGCAACGACAACCCCTTTGCCATTCTGTGGACGCTGTTGGCGGCAAGGCTCTTCGCGCGCGAGGACGGCAAGACCTCGCTGATCGGCTTCAATCTGTCCAACTCCGCCGACAACGACACCCTGCGCCAGGCCTCTTATCTGCGCCGGGCCCTGGGCCTCGAGGAGGTCGTCCGTTTCGAGCACCACATCACCGAGACCTGGAAATCCATCGTGCGCCAACCCTACAACCGCCGCGCCGAGCTGGTGGAAATCGCCAAGGAGGTGCCCAACATCTCCGCCAAGCACGAGGGCGGGGAGCCGGAAATCGAACAGGGGCTGCCGCATCCCTCGGACATCCTCGACTACTTTCTCGCCAAGGCCGATGCGGAGAAGGCCGGCCTGATGCCGGCGCTGGAGAAAAACTACATGGAAAAGCACCGGTCGGTGGGGCTGACCGCCCAGGCGCTGGTCAAGGCCGGCATCGGCGTGGTCTGCGCCGCCAGGCTGCACCTCTAGCCGCTCGCCGCCGCCGGCGAAAGCAGCGCCTTTCGCCGGCGGCGGCCGCTGAAGCTGCCGATGCCGACCGCTGAACAGGAGAAACGCTACAGCCGCCAGATCCGGCTGCCCGCCATCGGCCCCGCGGGTCAGGACCGCTTGGGCCGCTCGCGCGTGGCGGTGGTGGGCTGCGGCGGATTGGGCTCGGTCCTGGCCCACGTCATGGTGCGCATGGGCGTCGGGCGGGTCACCGTGATCGACGGCGACCGGCCCGAGGCCTCCAACCTGCATCGGCAGATACTCTATGACGAGGATGACGTCGCCGCTGGAAAACCCAAAGCCCTGGCGGCCTGTGAAAAGCTCCGCCGGATCAACGCCCTGGTCGAGGTCGCGGGGAGGGCCGAGCGGCTGGAGGCGGCGAATGCCGATCGGCTCCTGGCCGACCACGAGGTGATTCTCGACGGAACGGACAATCTTGACACCCGCCTTTTGGTCAACGAGTGGAGTGTCGCCAGTGGCGTCCCGTGGGTGTACGGCGCTGTCGCGCATGCGCAGGGCATGGTGCTCGCGGTGCGGCCCGACAATGGGCCCTGCCTGGTCTGCCTTTTCCCGGAGACGGCGGCCGAGTCGGCTGCGGAGGAGCCCCTGCCGATCTTTCCCCCTGCCCCCGTCGCCGTCGCCTGCCTGCAGGCGACCGAGGCCGTCAAACTCCTGCTCGAACCGGCGCAGGTGAACCCGAACCTCCTCGTTTTGGATCTCTGGAGCGGCAGCTGCCAGCAGATCCCCTTGCAGCGCAACAGCGCGTGCCGCTGTTGCGCGCATCGCCGCTTTTTTTATTTAACCCGCTGATTCCGATGGAAAAGCCGAAGATAGATTCTGCCCCAGTTAAGCGGGATGACACCCGGCATTGATTTCAACATAATGGAATGATATTGGATTTTTATCGGGGGTGCGGAACGGCCTCCGGCATCAACTCCTGCGCAGGCGCATCCCATGAAGAAACCCCTGTTCGAAAAAATGAAGTCGATGTTCCACCTGATGGAGCACGACTACCAGGAGATCAGCCCCCTGGAAATGCTGATCTACCGGCTGGCAAGGGGCAACACCTACAACATGCGCGTGGTGGGGCTGGAGGGCATCAAGCGCTTTCGCCGCGACAATCCCGATTGCGCCATCACCTTCAAGTCCAACCACCTGAGCGAAGCCGATTTCGTGCTGCTGGCGGTGCTCTTCCGGGACCACGGACTGCGTCTTCTGATCGAGGGCGGGAGCAACCTTTTTTTGGAGAACATCGACATTTTCGAGGACCTTCTGCCCAAGCTGCTCGGCCCCTCCTTTCGCACCTTGGCGCAGAGCCGGCGCCTCACGGTGGCGCAATACCTCTCCCAGCGCGGGGCCTTCAAGGTGTTTCGCAACCCCGTCAGCCTGACGCAGCCGAACGGGGAGGAGATCAAGCTCGGCCGCAAGGAGATCCTCTCCCTCGCCCGCGCCTACCGCCAGCAGCTGGTCATGGGAAAAGAGATGTATCTGACGTTTCCCGGCTTCTCCACCGTGCGCTCGGGCCTGCTCGACCTGCTCAAGATGGACAGCGTGAAAACCGGCCGATCCTACACGGGCAAGATCGACGGGTTTCACCACCTGCCGTTTCAAATGGACATCGAGGCGTCGCTGGACACCGGCATCGACGTCTACATCGTCGGGGTCAACGTCGCCTACGAGCGCGTGCTCGAGGACGACAATTTCCAGGAACTGACCCGCCTGCATGAAGCCGGCGCCGACCCGCAGGAGATTTACCTGAAGGACCTCGGATACGTGGTCAACCGCTTTCTGGAGGACAAACGCAAGGCGGACCTCTCTATCAAGTTCACGGTGCCCCGCAAAGTCGACACCAAGCCCATGCGCGGCGATGTCCTCGGCGCGAAAATCAAGTTCGCCGCGCACGCCTGCGCCCGCGAGACGTTCGAGCAGGTCATGGGGATGCAGCCGGTCTTCCCGGCCAACATCTTCTTTTCAGCCTTCGATGAGCAGTTCAGCCGGATGTCGGTGGGCGTCATGCGCGAAAAGATCGACGATCTGCGGGAGCATCTGCGCCACCTCGCCTGGGGCCGGCATAAGCGGCGCGTGGATTTGCATTTCGTGCTCGGCTACAATCACCAGATCATGTCGGCCGACGAGATCATCAATCGCACGTTTGAGATCTTCACCGCCACGGAGCAGCCGGCCACATCGCTCGACGGAAACATGTTCGTGGTTCACAACCGGGACGTCGCCGCCCAATACCGCAACCACATCGGGCATTTTTTCGGCGAAGCCAAAAAGTGAACCTTCCTCTTCGCCGGCATCAAGAGGGCTTGGCCGGGCGTAGTTTGAAGCTCTCCAACACCATCTCGAAGGTCTTCAGGTCCTTCTCGAAATACTCCTCCTGGGTGGCCGCATACCGGATGTTGAAGAAACTGTCGCCGCTGATGACTCCGTAATAGATGGTCTTGAAATTGAAACCGTCCGCATCCGTGTAGATAAAGGTGAGCCGGAAGCCGCTGAGGCCGGCCACGCGGGCGGGGGTCCTCTCCAGCAGGCTGAAATTGCGGATGTTGGTGTCGGAGATGATCTCGCTGACGACGATCTCGGCCGCCTCCTCCGGCATCATGCCTTTGCGCATCGAGCGCTGCGTGAACTGAAACGGTTCGGACAAAGGGCGCTCCCGAATGAGCACGAACTGCTTGTAGCCGCCGTCCTTGGTCATAAACAGCATGGGGTCGTCCGAGTCGATCGTTTTCCAGCCCTCGGGGAGCGCCGCGTTGAAGTTGTAGGCCGGCTTGCCGCCTCCATGCGCGCAGGATATCAGTACTACCGACAACACGACAAAGGTCCAAAAGCGGGTCGTCATGGGTGTTCTCCTTGCAGCGATAAGCTTACTTTATTGAATTGATTAATATTTCAATCTCAATTGGCGATCATAGAAGGCATCGGCAACCGTGTCAAGGATCAGCCGGAAAACCTCCCGCGCCGCAATCCATATCGGAGAAACCGGCCGGGAACTTTAGCGGAATTTCGGCCGGTCCGCCGCCGGCGACAACCCGCAGCCGGATGATTCTTTTTTTGTGGACAAACGCCGGCGCATGGTTATAATACGGCAGATAATTAAAGCGGGGTCGAACTTAAAATTCAAAAAGGAGGATTTTGAGAATGAAAAGACTGATGTTGGTTTTGATGGCTGTCTTGCTGATCGCCGGTTGCACCTCTGAATTCTACAAACACGACTCGCTCTTCAAAACAAACTCCCACGCCGCTTTCAGCTGGTGGGGCTACAAGAGCGTCAATGCCGATCATGCCAAGATGTCGGCCGAGCAGGGCTGGTGGGGCAAGGAAATCCCGTACGTCCCCGCCAAGTAATCCCATTCGCGCAGAACCCGCTGATCGATAAAAAGAGGCCGGATCGTTCGATCCAGCCTCTTTTTGCGTGCGGTCTTGCCCCCCGGCATGCACCGACCCGTGCATCGGCGGCGAGGCCGGCGACGATCGCAGGTTGCCGGGTACATACGCGAAAAGTGGCTTCAAAACCCCGTCTAGCGGCTGGGGGTCCCGCCCCGGCGGGATGGCGGGCCCCGCGAACGTGCGCACCACCGATCAAGGTCGCGGCGCGTTCGATTCGGCCTCCCGTTTTGCCAGCAACCGTGATCCGAGATTGAGATCACTTCTACCCATCGAGGATGGCACATGCGAAGGCGTTCTTGGATAGGCCTGTGCGCGGGTCTTTTCGTTATGGCGGCCGCTCCGGCGCCGGCCTCGGACCTCATCCAGGTTTCGACCCCCGGCCTGCCATCGGCGATCAGCGTCGAGCGCCTGGCGGGCCCGCAGCAGGCGGTTCTGTCGGTGCGCGACCCGAACGGCGAACCGATAGTGGGGCTCGGCCCCCGGAGCTTCGCGCTGGGGCATGGAATCCGCAAGGCGCGGGTGCTTTCCGCCGAACCGATTCAAGCCGACCAAGCCCTTCCCGTCAACCTGGTGCTGGTGATCGACAACTCCTTTTCCATGCAGGAGCGGGGGGCGATCCCGCCCCTGCTGGCTGGGCTGGATGACCTTTTGAAGGATGTGCGGCCGATCGACAACATCCACGCGGTTGTCTTCAGCGAGCGGGGGATGAGCGTCGCGGGACGCAGCCTGAACGTGCGCACCTTCACCTCCAGCAGGGCATCGGAATGGAGCCGCTTTTTCGCCGAGGCCTTCGACAAGGGCATCACGCGCCGGACCTTCCTCTATGAGGCCGTCGCGGCCGGTTTGGAGATCGTTAAAACCATGCCGGCCGACGAGCAGAAGCTGATGATGGTCTTTTCGGACGGGGAGGATCTGAACAGCAAGATCGGCGCGGCGGCGGTCGCCGCCGGCCTGCCCGACCTCAAAAAATTTTGGGCGTTTGCCATCGACTATATGCCCGGGGAGAAGACGGACGCTTTTTTATCGAGCTTTGCCGCAAGCCATGGCGGACGGATCTGGAAAGCTCGCTCCGCCGCTGAGCTGAGCCCGATCTTTCGCTCATTCAAGACCGCCGTGCGACACAACTACCTGCTGACCTATGAACTGCTGAACCCGGTCGCGCTGGAGCCCAAGCGCCTGAGCTTCGAGCGGCTCACCACCTCCACGGGCCGCCCGGCGGCCGCCATGGTGTTTTTCCATACCCATCGCGATCAACTTCCTGAGGCCTATGCCCTGCTCGGCTCTCCCGCCGCGGCGGACGCCTTCCGGCCCGACGACCTGAAGGGCGCCCTGGAACGCTATTTCAATGTCCTGAACATCATCGGCAAAACGTTGCGCGAGGCGCCGGGGTCACGGATAGGGATCATCGGCTGCACGTCGGACACCGGGCCCGAAAAAAACAACCTTGCGCTGGCCCAAGGCCGCGCCGAGGCCGTGAAAACCTACCTTGAGCGCATTTGGGGCATCGCCCCGGAGCGCATGCGGGTTGAAGCCCGCGGTCTGCCGGCCGATCCATCACCCTCCGACACCCGCGCAGGGCGGCTGGAAAACCAGCGGGTCGAGTTCATCTTCAGCTCGGAGGCCGCCCGCGCGCGCGTTCTCGGCGGCCTGATCGCAGAGGCCGAAAATCAACGCGCACTCTCCGTGAGACTCGACCTTCACCCTCTGCCGGGGATCGCCGGCTTCGAAGTCACGCTGCGGGGCGAAGAGCGGGTGCTGCACACCCTGGCTGCCGCCGCCGGACCCCAGCCCGCCTATTCCATTCCGCTGGATGCCATCGGCCGGGAGCGGCTCGCGTCCCTGAATGCGATCGAGGCCGTGCTGCGCGTCACGGACGCATCGGGCCGGGTGCACGAGGCCGCCTCGGACCTCTGCCACCTCAAAACCGCCTCACGGGAGCTGATCCATGAAATCGGGCACCCCCCCTACGGCACGATCCGGCTGGAGCCGAGCCCTCTGACGGTGGAGGAAATCACCGTGGTCGAAAGCTCCCCCCTGCTTCACCACGTCTATTTCGAAGCCGGCCGCGCCGACATCCCGGAACGCTACCATCGGTTCACCTCAGCCGCAGCCGCCTCCGGCTTTGATGAAAAAACGCTCCAGGGCACGATGGATAAGTACCGCCACGTGCTCGACATCATCGGCAAGCGCGCCGCGGAGCGTCCGCGGGCGCGGATCACGCTCACCGGCTGCCACTCCGATTCCGGGGAAGAGAAAGGCGATCTTAGGCTCTCGCGCCGCCGGGCAGAATCGGTCAGCGCCTATTTGAAAACCGTCTGGGGCATCGATTCGTCGCGGTTGCAGATAGAGGCCCGCGGGCTACCGGCGGCGGCGAGCACCCCCGGTAGCGCGGAGGGGCGGGCCGAAAACCAGCGGGTCGAAATCGCAGCGGACGACCCAGCCGTCCTCGACACCGTCCAAAGCACCCGCCTCGAGGCTGCCAGCGACACCGATCGCGTCCGGATCATCCCCGCAGTGGAAGAGGGCCTGCGCTTGAAGCGCTGGCGCATCGCGATCTACGGCGATGGAAACCGCCTCGAAGCCCTCGACGGCGAGGGGGATCTGGAGCCAAGCTATGTTCTGGCGCTGAAGGACGTGGGGCTGTTGAATCTCGGCCGGCACCAGACGATCACCGCTGAGCTGGAAGGCGAAGATGCCGCGGGCCGGCGGCTGCAGGTGCAGGACCGGGCCGAAGTGCGCCTTGTTCGGCGCGAAGAGCTTCGCGCGCGCCGGGAGGGCTACCGGGTGATCGAAAAATATGCGCTCATTCTCTTCGACTTCAACCGCGCCGATATCAAGGAGCGCAACCGGGTGCTGGTCGACCGCATCGGCGCGCGGCTGGGGCAGCAGCCTGCGGCCGTGGTCAAGATCGTGGGCCACACCGACCACATCGGCGGCGGCGACTACAACCTGGCGCTCTCCGCCAGGAGGGCCAAGGCCGTCTTCGACCTGCTGGCGGCCGGGGGCGCCTCCGCGCAGGGACGCATCTCCCATGAGGGCAAGGGGTCGGCCGACCCGCTTTATGACAACCGCCTGCCTGAAGGCCGGGCCTACAATCGCACGGTATCCGTGACCCTGGAATATGGGCAGAAACCGTAGCATCGGCCAGCGGCCGGTGTCGAACGCGGAGGCACTGGCCCCCTGACCGCCCGCGCTGCAGCTGAAAACCGCCCTTGCCCCCCGAACGGACCCCTCCCCTTCACCGTCGGCACGGAATCTAACCTTAAGATCATCTGCAGGTCATCCTGCGGCGAACTTGAGCGCTTATCATCCGTGCGTGTATCGTATGCGAACCGCACGACCTACAAAAAAATCAGGAGGCGACACACCATGAACATCGGCATCTTCAGCAAAATTTCGACGGCGGCGGCCTTGCTGGCCCTTTTCGGTTTCACCTGGGCCGGCGGCCCGATCGAAGCGCACGCCCAGGCGGCGGGCGACGCTTCGAAACAGCTGGTGCTTCCCAACTTCTCGGCACTGGCCAAACAGGTCCAACCCGGGGTGGTCAACATCAGGACCGTCAAGACCATCAAGGGAGGCGGCCCGGTGTTTCGGCACTTCTTCGGGCCCTTCGACCCACGCAGGCCGACGCCCCCCTTCGGCGAGGGGATGCCCGGCAACGAACAGCGGCAACGCAGCCTGGGCAGCGGGTTTATCATGGACGCCGAGGGGTTCATCATCACCAACAACCATGTGGTCGAAGACGCCGACCAGATCAAGGTCCGCCTGGCCGACGAACGGGAGTTCGACGCCCGCATCATCGGGCGGGACTCCAAGACCGACCTGGCGCTGATCAAAATCGACGCGAAGGACCTTTTCCCACTGAGGCTGGGGGACTCGGACCGGCTCGAGGTCGGCAGCTGGGTGTTAGCCGTCGGCAGCCCCTTCGGGTTGGAGCAGACCGTCACCGCCGGCATCGTCAGCGCCAAGGGGCGCTTCATCGGGGCGGGGCCCTATGACGATTTCATCCAGACGGATGCCTCGATCAATCCCGGCAACAGCGGCGGACCGCTGCTCAACATGAACGGGGAGGTCGTCGGGATCAACACGGCCATCGTTGCTCAGGGCCAGGGCATCGGCTTCGCCATACCCGTCAACCTGGCGCGCGACATCGCGGCTCAGCTCAAAGACCACGGCAGCGTCACCCGCGGGTGGATGGGTGTGGGGATCCAGGATTTGACCCCGGAGCTCGCCGAGTACTACGGAATCAAGAACCAGAAAGGGGTGCTCGTCACACAGGTGTTTCCCGACAACCCGGCCGACAAAGCCGGCATCAAGCCCAAGGACGTCATCGTGGCTGTGGACGGCAAGCCGGTGGCTACCGGGCGGGAGCTCTCCGCCGCCGTGGCCGGGTTTCCGGTGGGCAAAGAGATCCCGGTCAAACTCATCCGCGACGGCAAGGAGCTTTCGGTGAAGGTCCGAATCGCGGAACGCAAGGAGGCAGAACCGACGGCGTCCGAACCGGCGGCGGATCCCACCGACCTCGGCATCCGGGCGATGGATCTCACCCCCGAGGCCGCCCGCCGCTTTGGAATCGACGAGAGTGAAAAAGGGGCCCTGGTCGCGGCGGTCCAGCCCGGCAGCAAAGCCGAGCAGGCCGGCCTGCGGCAGGCAGATGTGATCAAGGAGGTGAACCGCACCCCGGTTCAAACCACCGCCGAGCTGAGAGCCCAGCTCGGCAAGGCCAAGACCGGCGACACCCTTCAGCTGCTCGTCAAGCGGGGCAGCAGCGGGTTCATCGTCGTCAAACTCACCAAATGATGGTCAACCATCCGCGGCAGGGCATTCGGCGTCGCCGGATGCCCTGCCAGGCGTTACCGCCACCCATTGGGCCTCCTCCTCGAAAAAGCGCGCCACCAGCTCGAGATACGCGGGCAGGTGGTAGGTGCGATGAATGCGCTTGCAGAGCGCGGCGCCCTTTTGGAAATGAACTCCGAAGTAGGTCCAGAACCCCTTCATGCGGTCCAGCAGGTGTCCGGGGCCGCTCAGCGCCTCGCGGTAGCGGCCGAAAAGGTCCTCGTAAAAGGCCTGGAACCGTTGGACGTTGAACGAGGCGGCCTCCGCGCCGGAGGTGATGGCTTCCGGAAGAAAGGGGTCGGACAAGGCGCCGCGGCCGATCATCCAGCCAGCGACGTCCGTGAAGCGGGCCGACAGCTCGTTATACGTGCGCAAACTGACGATGTCCCCGTTGTAGACGACCGGGTGCCTGGAGGCTTGCGCGCAGAGCTCGAAGGCCTCGAGGTCCGGTCGGCCCCCATACATCTGGCGGGCGGTGCGCGGATGGATGACGATCTCGCGCAGCGGGTGGCGGTTCAACACGGGCAGCAGCTTTAGGATCTCCAGCGGCGACTTCAGCCCGAGGCGCAGCTTGACCGAAAGCCGGCCGGGGATGGCGGGCAGGACCTTCTCCAGAAAATCCCCGACCTGCTCGGGGAATGGAAGCAAACCCGCGCCGCGGCGCTTCTTGGTCACCGGGCGGAACGGGCAGCCGAGGTTCCAGTTCACATCCGGGTAGCCCAAGTCGCCGAGGCGGCGGCCCACCAGGATGAAACCCTCGACGTCGTTGCCGAGGATCTGAGGCTCGATGCGCAGGCGCTGGTTGCGCTCGGGCAGAAGGTCACGGAAATACCGATCGTGGATGCGCTCGGCCGGCATCGTCGCCACAAAGGGCGCCAGCGCCGAGTCGAACCCCGTGAAGTGCTCCGCAAAGGTCGTGCGGAAAACGGCATCGGTGAAGCCCTGCAACGGCGCCAGGATGAGCCGGGGGGCATTGGCATCGAGTCGCATACGGAAACTATACCGGCGAAGCCGTGCGAAGTAAACTCAAAGACGCCCCTCCCGCGCCGGGAGCCGGTTTGCCCCGCTGCCGCAAATACGGTATGGAGCGGTCAGCATGGCTGCTTTAGCGAAACATGAGACCGCTTCCACGGCGGACGAGCGCTGGTCGGCGTTGGCGGTGGCCTCGCTGGGCTCGTTTCTGACCCCCTTCATGCTCTCATCGGTCAACATCGCGCTGCCGACCATCGGCCGGGAATTTGAGGTCGACGCCGTGCTCCTGAGCTGGGTGGCCACCTCCTACCTTCTCGCCGCCGCCGTGGCGCTTCTGCCGTTCGGCAGGCTAGCCGACATCCACGGCCGCAAGAGGGTGCAGCTGTGCGGCATGGCGCTTTTCACCCTCTCCTCCCTTCTCGCCGGGCTGGCGGGGTCGGTGCACAGCCTGATCCTGTTCCGTGTTTTCCAGGGGACGGGGATCGCCATGATCTTTGCCACCGGCATCGCCATTTTGGCATCGGTCTTTCCGGTCGGCGAACGCGGGCGGGTGCTGGGCATCACCGTGGCGGCGGTCTACTCCGGGCTCGCCTGCGGACCGCTGGCGGGCGGGTGGCTGACCCAGCAGTTCTCGTGGCGCGCGGTCTTCCTGATCAGCGCCCTGACGGGGCTTGTGCCGATCGGATTGATCCTGTGGAAGCTGAAGGGCGAGTGGGCCGACGCCCGGGGCGAATCCTTCGACCTCACCGGCGCGCTCATCTACGGGGGCGCGGTCGTCGCCTTCATGGTGGGCGCCTCGGACCTGCCGCGCCCCCGGGGCGCCGCCCTGGCCCTCGGGGGGCTATTCGCTTTCGGCGCGTTCGCGTGGTGGGAGCTGCGGGTGCGGCACCCCGTGTTCGAGGTGCGCCTGCTCCTTGGCAACCGCGTGTTCGCCTTTTCGTGTCTAGCGGCGCTGGTCCACTACAGCGCGACCTTCGGCGTGACGTTTCTCATCAGCCTTTTTCTTCAGTACGTTCAGGGGCTCTCGCCGCAGGGCGCCGGTCTGGCCCTGATCGCCCAGCCGGTCATGATGGCCCTCTTCTCGCCCTTCGCCGGCAGGCTCTCCGACCGGGTGGAACCCCGGGTGATCGCCTCCCTCGGCATGGGGATCACGGCGGCCGGGCTGCTGCTGTTGTGCACGGTGTCCGCGGGCACGAGCACCGCCTTTGTTGTCGGCTGCCTGACGGCGCTGGGCTGCGGGTTCGGCCTGTTTTCATCCCCCAACATGAACGCCATCATGGGCTCGGTGGAGCGCAAGCACTACGGGATCGCCTCCGGGTCGGTCGGCACGATGCGGCTGTTGGGGCAGATTTTGTCGATGGCCATAGCGACGCTGATGTTCGCCGTTTTTATCGGCCGGGAGCAGATCACCCCCGCACACCAGACGGCGTTCATACACAGTGTGCGCATGGCGCTCTTGGTTTTTTTCGGGCTCTGCCTGTGCGGGGTCTTCTTCTCGTTGTCGCGGGGGCGCCTGCATGCGAGGTAGCCGGCCGCGCCCGGACGTCGCCGGCGCGCCGTTTGGAGGCTATAAGTGGTTTCCCAACCCCGGATCACGGTTGCGGGCAAAGGGCAGGCCGAATCGAAAGCGCAGCAACCTTAACGGGTTGTGAGCACGTTCGCGAGGCCTGCAATCCCGCCACGGCGGGCCCCCCCGCCGTCAGACGGGGTGATGAAGCCACTTCTATGCAACGTTTCCCTTGAGGCCAATCTCGCCGGCCGCGGTCCGCATCCCGCGGATCGTCTCGGTGATGAGCTCGGTCAGGTCCACCCCCAGCATCGCCGCCCCCTTCTCGATGATGGAGCGGTCCACACCGGCGGCGAAGCGCTTGTCCTTCCACTTCTTCTTCACCGATGCCGCCTCCAGGTCGAGGACGCTTTTGGAGGGCCGGACCAACGCTGCGGTGGCAACCAGCCCGGTGAGCTCATCGACGGCGAAAAGCACCTTTTCCAGTTCGCTGCGCGGTTCGACCTCCGAGCAGATCCCCCAGCCGTGGCTCACCACGGCGCGAATGATCTCCTCCGGCCAGCGGCGCCGGCGCAGGATCTCTTCGCTCTTGCGGCAATGCTGGTCGGGGAATTGCTCATAGTCCAGATCGTGGACGAGGCCCACGATTGCCCATTTTTCTTCGTCCTCGCCCCGCCGCCGGGCGAAGTGGCGCATGACCGCCTCGACCGAAAGCGCGTGCCGGATCAGGCTCTCACTGCGGTTGTACTCCCGCAGGAGCGCCAGCGCGTCCTCGCGGGTCGGTTCCTCAGAACTCATCCATCCCCTCCCGGGCACACCTTCGTGCCGGGGCATTCAGGATGCCCCGGCACGAAGGTATGCCGGGGTCCCGCGCATTTGTCAAGCGCCGGCCGAGCTTAGGACCTTTGCTCTTGATCCTTCGGCCGGCGCCGGGTATTCTCTTGCCGCTGTTGAAACCATCAGGACCAAGGAGGCTCGCATGAGCGATCGGAACAAACCGGGGATCGACGACCTGATCGGGTTCGGTATGGATTTCATCCACCAGGCCGGCGAAAAAGCCATGATGTTCTACGGCAAAGGCAGGCCGCAAGTGAAATTCGACCAGGCCGTGGTCACCGAAGCCGAAATTCAGCTGACCGAATTTTTCAAAGCACAGCTCCATCGCCACTTCCCCGGGCACAGGCTATTCAGCGTGGACGAGGTCAACGAGGAGTACTCGCACGAGGGAAAACGCTATCTGTGGGCCTTCGACCCTCTTGAGGGGGTCGCCAATTTTCAGGCGGGGATACCCCTCTGGGGTTTGTCGATGGCCCTGCTGGAGAACTTCTGGCCGGTGTTCGGGGTCTTTTTCATGCCGGCGACGGGCGATCTGTTTCACGCCCGGGCAGGCTGCTGCGCCTACTGGGGGCGGCGCGAGATCACCATTCCCGTCTCCGACGGCATCAACGACGAAAGCGTCCTGTTGACCTATTCGCGTTTTCACCAGCACTACCACTCCTCTTTCCCCGGCAAGATCCGCTCGCTCGGCTGCACGTCCGCCCACATCTGCTATGTCGCCATGGGCCGGGCCGACGCCGCCTTGATCGCCAATGAATCCTTTCAGGGGCTTGCCGCCGCACGGGTCATCGTCGAAGCCGCCGGCGGCAAGCTTTCCAAGACCGACGGCGGCGAGTTCTATCTGAATGAGTATCTGAACGGGCAAAAAATCGACGACCACCTCATCGTCGCCGCCCCCGACAACCTGGCCGTGGTGAGTGCATGCCTCAACCGGGTGGAGTAGGTTCAACGCCGCGGGCGCAACGCGACGGGGGGGAGGGCGCACGCGGCCCGAAGGCGATGGAGGCCGACCGGTGAAAATCCGCCCGAAGCTCTTCCTGGTCCTTGTCGTCTTCAGCCTGGTTCCGCTCGTCGGGGTGACCCTCATCAACCAATACGGGACGCGGCGCATGGGGGCCGTCATTTCCGAAAACGTCGGCCAGACCTTCACCCACATCGCCGACCGCGCCCTCAATCTGACCGCGCAAAAGTCGGCCGCCTCGCTTGCCAGCAGCAAACTTGCGGTCGAGTTTGCGCTGATGGGCCTGGTCGAAGCGGCCGAGGCCGCGCTGGCACGCGAGCCTTCCTTGCCGACGGCGGTTTTTTTCGCCCGGGATTTCGAAAACGCGGCGACGGCGCCGCCGGATAGCGGACCCCACCCCGCACTCAGCCCTGCCTCCGTCGACAGCCGCGCCTCTTTGGGCCGCGTGAGCCTCGGCCAGCCTTCATTTTGGCTCCCCGCCGGGGCGCCGCGGGAGGGGTTCGACGAGGAGATCGGCCGGCTCTCGACCCTGACCGGGTATCTGCAGAAAAGCTTCGATCGCCTCGGGAAAAAGATGCTTTGGTCCTATGTCAGCCTGGAAAGCGGGCTGCACATGGCCTTCCCGGGACACGGGGGATACCCGGCTGGCTACGACCCTCGCCGACGGCCCTGGTACCAGGGGGCCGCGCGCCAAACTGCGTGGAGCTTTCCCATGGTCGACGCCACCACCGGCCAGGTGATCATGACCGCCTACCAGCAGATCCGCCGCGGGGACGGCACGTTGGCCGGAGCGGCGGCCATCGACATCCTCATCAGCGAAATGCTGCAGGTCGCGGATTTGTCGGCGGTCTGGTCCCCGCAGATGCGCTCCTTCCTGGTCACGCTCCAGAACAGCGACCCGCCCTCCTCCCCCGGATTGCTGATCATCGCGCAGATGGATTACCAGGCATCGGCCCCCTGCTGGGAGGGCGCCATCCGCCCGGAGATGCTGAGCACGGATCGGCCGGAGCAGTTGGCCCGCTTGACCAGCGAAATCGACAGCGGCAGGTCCGGATTCATGCAAATGCCCTTCAAAGGGGTCGACTCGCTCTGGGCCTTCGCACCGATCGGCGCGAAAACATCGTTTGTGATCGTCGTCCCCACCGCGCTGATCGAAGGGTTCAAGGAAAACAACCTCGAGCTCGTTCGAGCCTATACGCGCGAGGAGCTGGTGGCGACCGCGCTCGCCGCACTCGTGCTGATCGGCCTCGCGACGCTGGCCGCCTATTTTGGCTCGCGCAACATCACCCAACCCATCCTCGCCCTGGCCGCCGCCGCCGAGCGTTTGAGCCGGGGCGACTTTTCCACGCGCATCGGCCTTCGCACCGGCGACGAGCGCGACCATGTCATCCAGGCCTTCAACGAAATGGTTCCCCGCCTGGAGGACAATCTACGATTGTCCGAATCGCTCAGACTGGCCACCGAAGTGCAGCAAAACCTCCTGCCCGGCAAAGACCCCTGCGTGCCGGGTTTAGACATTTCCGGCATCAGCCTCTATTGCGATGAAACCGGGGGGGACTATTTCGATTTTCTTGACATCCGCGAAGACCGGCCCGGCAGGATCGGGATTGCGGTCGGGGACGTTTCGGGCCACGGTTTGTGTTCCGCCCTGCTGATGGCCTCGGCCCGAGCCTCCCTGCGGCTGCGCTCCGACATGCCCGGAACGCTGTCGCTGGTGATCGCCGACGTGAACCGCCGGTTCTGCCAGGATGTGGCCGATTCCGGCGCCTTCATGACCCTGTTCTATCTGGTTGCCGATTCCAGGCGGCAGTCGCTCTCCTGGGTGCGGGCCGGCCACGATCCGGCGATAGTGTATGACCCTGCGGCCGACCGCATCGAGCTGCTTTCCGGCCGCGGAGCCGCCCTGGGGCTGTCGCCCGGATTGGTTTTCGAGGAGAACGAAAAACTGGGCCTCCGCCCCGGGCAGGTGGTGTTTGTCGGAACCGACGGCATCTGGGAAACCGTGGACCCGGAGGGCCAGCTCTTCGGTCGCCAACGGTTGCACGATCTCCTGCGACGCCACCACAGCCTCGCCGCCCGGCAGATTGTGGAGCGTGTCGCCCACGAGCTGGAAGCGTTCCGCCGCCCCCTGCGGGCCGCGGACGACATCACCATGGTGGTGGTCAAGATCGCTTGAGGCCCGATCCCTCCGATTCAGCCGCGCGACGTTAGAAGGCTTCGATGATTTCCCCTTTCTCCACGAAGAGCTCGATGCCTCTGCAGGTCTCTTCGAAATTGGCCACGGCCGCTTCCAGCCAACCCGTGACCGGGTCTTCCTCGCCGAGCTGAGCCCTGGCCTGCGCAAGCAGATGGCGTCCTCGCTTCGCTTGATTGCGGAGCTCTTCGAGCAGGCTCTTGCGGCGCCGGTGCTTTTCGCGCTCCCGTTCAATGACCGGGAGCAGCCGCTGAATGGAGTACTCCACCAATGCGTCACGCGGCGTGCTGGACTGCCGGGCGATATCCTCGAGGCAATTCAGCGTGCGGCGGCTGATCACAAACGTTTTCTGCACGCGTTGGAGGGCTCTGAAATCCTCGGCCTCCACATCCTTGGCAATAAGGGTCAGCGACTGGGCGTCCTCGATCAGATGGTCGAAAAGGCTTTTCTGCTTGATGCCCAGGTGAACGGCAACGATGCTCAGGGCCTCGATCGCGCGGCTCGACAGCTTGAAGGTCGCGCGAACAGACTGCCTGCCGCGCAAATCCTGCGCTTCCGGCTGGCGTAATCTTTGACTCTCGACCGGGCGAGTTTTCTTGTTGTTCATTTTCCGACCTGCCTCTTGTTCAAACTTATTATCTTTAAAAAAAATTCATTTTAGTAATATGAGTGTATTGACAAAAAAATAAACGATTTTATTATTGTGGCGAATGGATAGAAAGATAATAGAGGAAAAAGCAAAAAAAACAAGATCTAAAATGGAAGGGGGAAATGAACATGATGGACCTCATTCGATGGAATCCCTGGAAGGAACTGTCGCTGCTCCGAAACCGGACCCACGGCCTTTTCACCGATCCTTTTCTGGCCCGCATCGACGGCGCTGAAAACCACCCGGCGGCGCTCAACCCGGCGGTCGACGTTTTCGAAAAGGACGACAAACTGGTGATCAAGGCCGAGCTGCCCGGGATGGACAAAAATGACATCCAGCTGGACGTCAAGAACGACGTGCTCACTCTGCGGGGAGAGCGCAAACACGAAGAGGAGGTCAAGGAGGATTGCTTTTACTGCAAAGAGATCGCCTCGGGCGCTTTCGTCCGCTCTTTCGCCCTGCCGGGCGGCGTGAACGCAGAAAAGATCCTGGCCGAGTTCAAGGACGGCATCCTGACGGTTGAAGTTCCCAAGCCCGAAAGCCACCGGCCGAAACAGATACGCGTCAATTAGCACCCGATGGGAACCGGCGGATCTCGGTTCAGGCCGGCGCTCAAGCGATGTCGCAGCCGCGGGGGTCTTTTCCGCCGCCGGCGACATGCGCCGCGCACGAACGCCGGCACAACCGATGGATGCCGGGTGCGGATGAACATGGCGGTATGACCAGCGGCACCGAGCCCCGGTGCCGCTGCCTTTCTGATCGACCGGGAAAAAGCCGCGCCGCGTTTCCCTCCGGTTTACAAATATCGTTCAGTTGTTATATTTTCAACTTAAACACGATCTTAACAGCCATTTCCACCAGAGCTTGCAACAGGGGCGGATGTCGATACGATGAAACGGCTCTTCAGATGGGTGGGCAGGTGCATCGCCGGCGGCTGGCGGTTTCTAACCTTTTGCCGCACGGCTGCGGTCAACCTGATGTTCGTCGTGCTGGTTGCAATCGCCCTGGTCGCGCTCTTCAGCGACAGAAGCCCGAAACTTCCGGACCGTGCGGCCCTGGTGCTCTCTCCGTCCGGAACGATTGTCGAGCAGCAAACCGAGTTCCGATTGGGCAAGCAGCTTTTGGACGACGAGGGCCCTTCGGAAACCCTGCTGCAGGACATCATCGACGCAGTCGATCACTCCGCCGGCGACCCGCGCATCCAAGCCATCTACCTCGATTTGCGCAAGCTGGAAAACGCCGGGCTCAGCAAGCTGCAGGAGATCGGCTCGGCGTTGAAGCGCTTTCGCGGGTCGGGTAAGCCTGTCATCGCCTGGGCGGACTACTACAATCAACGCCACTATTACCTCGCAGCCCATGCCAACCGCGTTTATGTCAATCCCCTGGGAGGGGTGTTGTTGACGGGTTTGGGCGTGTACCAAAACTACTACAAGTCAGCGCTCGAAAAGCTGCGGATCCAATTCCACGTTTTTCGCGTCGGCCAATACAAATCGGCCCTGGAGCCGGTTCTGCGCGACGACATGTCGGAGTTCGACCGCGAAGCCAACAGGGCGATGTTGGGAGTGCTCTGGAGCGCCTACACCGCAGATGTCGCAGGTATGCGTGGGGTTGAGCCGGCATCGCTGGATGACTACATCAACAGCTTTCCGGCCCACCTGGCCGCGTCCGGCGGGCAACTGGGGGTGCTGGCGCAGAATTACCGGCTGGTGGACGGGCTTAAAACGCGCGACCAGTTGCGCGAGGAGATGATCCAGTTGGTGGGCGAGGACCGCAGCCGGAAGACCTTCAACCAGGTCGCCTTCGCCGACTACATACGCTACGTGCGCTCGGCGGCGCCAGCGGCGGCGGATGCCGAAAAAATAGGCGTGATCGTGGCTCAGGGCGTGCTCCTGGAAGGGTCCCAGCCGGCCGGCAGAATCGGCGGCGATTCTCTCTCCGGGCTGATCCGGCAGGCCCGCAGCGACAACCGCCTTCGGGCCCTGGTGCTGCGGATCGACAGCCCGGGAGGCAGCGCGTTCGCCTCGGACCAGATTCGACGCGAAGTGGAGCTCGCGCGCCTGGCCGGTTTGCCGGTGGTGGTTTCCATGAGCTCCGTGGCAGCCTCGGGCGGCTACTGGATCGCCGCTGCAGCCGACGAGATTTGGGCCGCGCCGACGACCGTCACCGGCTCGATCGGTATTTTCAGTGCGTTTCCGACATTCGAAAGAAGCCTGGACACCATCGGGGTGCGCAACGACGGCGTCGGCACCACCCGACTGGCCGACGCGTTCAACCCCAACCGCCCCATGAACCCGCTGCTGGCCCAATCCCTTGACCAACTCATGCAGCAGGGCTACCGGGTTTTCATCGAACGCGTGGCCACGGGCCGCAACATGCCGACAGGCGAGGTCGAAAAAATCGCTGCAGGCCGGGTGTGGGCGGGCCAACATGCCCAGGCCATCGGCCTGGTCGACAAGCTCGGAGACGCCCGGGATGCCATCGCCGCTGCCGCGCAGCGCGCCGGGCTGGTGCACTACCAGGTTGAGATCATCCAGCCGCCATTGTCCCGCAGAGAGCGGCTCTTGCGCCACCTCGGCGACCTTGTGACCGCTGCCCTGCGCGGCCCGCTGGAATACCTGATCCCGGAGCAGCTGAGCTGGCTGAAGAGACAACTGGCGCTACCGGAAACGGAATGGCTGAACTTGAAGGACCCCGGCGGACTGTATGCGTACTGCCTGGGCTGCGGCAGCCTTTGACCTGAGCGTTCGGGCGCGCGCGGCAGTTAGGCGGGCCGCCCAGCGCACAAGCGGCCACAACCGCGGGTCTCTGAAAACCGAGGAGGGTTGAGTGAGAGATAAAAAAACCATCAAGCGCGAAATTCTGGACAAGTTCCGGTCCCTGAACGCGGTCAGCGACGAAATGCTTCCCCCGCACTGGCTTGAGCTGGTCTACCTCAAAAAGCTCTCCGCCGACGACAAGAAAATTTTCAAGCGGGCGGTCCAGGAGTTGATGGCAGTGGGAATCGTGGAAAACGTCGAAGGCGCAGGGCTTAACCTGAGGCTCACCCAAAAAGGCGAGAACCTGATCTATTCGGGCGACGTTCAGAAATCGGGCCGTGAACCGGGGCCCGACGGCGGCGCGTTCCAATCGACCGGTTCGGAGGCGTGAGATCGGCGGTCGCATCCGCACCGTTTGGCTCAAAAAAAGCAAAAGGCGGCTCGCGCTGCGCCGGCAAGCCGCCTTCCAAGAAGGCCGCGATCTGATTATTTCAACAGGTCGTTCAGCAACGATTCCCGAATCATTCTGCCTGCAATCGCATCCGGCTTGATCGCGTAGCTTCCGTTTTCGATCTGGGCTCTCAGCTCGGCGACCTTGTCGATCCGCACATCCGGGATCGCCTGAAGCTGTTTTTGGGCCTCTTGGATGCGCCGGGCCGCATCGGAGATCACCACGGTATCCGCATTGATCCCCTGCTGGCGGCCGGCCCGCTCCGCGACGGGCTCGGCCTTCTGCTTCGCCTGCACCTGACTGACATACGCATCAACCGAAACGGTTTGGTTTTTATCTGTAATCTGCATCGATGATCTCCTTTAGCCCCCCATGCGAACCGCCCGCAGGGGGATGTTCATACGTTTACCGAAGCGCGTGGCGCAAGTCAAACGTCGCCGCTGTTTGATACCTATATCGGCCTTTCGGTTTTGGACTTTAGCTTTTTTTTCACAATTCGTTGCATTTTTCAAAAACCACGCGATTGCCTTCCGGATACATTTTCGATATTATTCCGGCAGCAAAGCACCTTTCACGCACGCTAGGCGTATTCCTGCGGAAATCCCGCCGGGGCGGGACCGCGATCGGATCGCGGCTGCAAGCCGCTGCCAAAAAATCCGAAATTGCCTGCCGACGAACCGCCGGCGCAGGCGGCGTGCAACGCTTCAAACGGCCCATCGGCAGCCCAGGCCGGTGGCAGAGAGGCCCCCGACATGCGCAACACTCCACCAGCGAACATCGAAGGGTATGCCACCCGAAAATGACGCCGCATACCGCAAGGCGTTGCGCAGAGCCCTGCACCTCCTTGCACGCCGGGATCACTCCGTCTGGGAGCTGCGCGGCAAACTGGAGGCCAAGGGGGTTTCGGTTGAAGCCGCCCAGCGCGTTGTCGCCGAGTGCCTGCGGGCGGGCTACCTGAATGATGAGCGTGCGGCTTGCGCGTTGATCGAGCGTTTCAAACACAAGGGGTGCGGCATCCGACGCATCCGTTTTGAGCTGCGGCAGCGGGGGCTTTCCGGCGACCCCTTCACCCGCCTGCTGGCAAGCCGACTCGGCCCGGAGGAGGAGCTCGGTCTGGCCCGCCGGGCGCTTGAACGAAAATCAAAGGCGCTCGCCGCCGGGGAGGGATGGCCGGCCCAAAAGAGCCGTTTCTATCGGTTCCTGTCCGGTCGGGGCTTCACGGAGAGCAGCATTCGGCGCCTGTTGGATGAACTCGACTCTGTTGAGCGCCAGGGGCCGGAGCCTCCCGCGACCTGAGATATCAGAGGTTTTGTTGCGTGGCGCAGCCGTGTGGTCGAGCACCTATCCCCCGGCGGCCGCTGCCGAGAGCCCGGGCCCGGCGGGATGGATCGGGTGCCGGTCCACTCAAAGCGTTTCCGCTGAAAAGGTGTTGCACTGCCCCACATTGCCGGTGTCGAAGCCGCGCCGGAACCAGCGCATGCGCTGCGCGGAGCTGCCGTGGGTGAAGGAGTCCGGTGTCACGTACCCCCGCGACTGGCGCTGGATCCGGTCATCCCCGATGCTGCTGGCCGCGTTCAAGGCCTCCTCGATGTCGCCTTCCTCCAGTATCTGGCGGGACCGGTGCGCATGGTGGGCCCAAACGCCGGAGAGGCAGTCCGCCTGCAGTTCCATCATGACCGACAGTTTATTGGCCTCGCTCTCGCTGGCGCGACTGCGCAGCGACTGGACCTTATCGGCTATGCCGAGCAGGTTCTGGACATGGTGGCCGATCTCATGGGCGATCACGTAGGCTTGGGCGAAATCCCCCGGTGCACCGAACCGGGTCTGAAGGTCGTGGTAGAAGCTCAAGTCGATGTAGACCTTGCGGTCGGCCGGGCAGTAGAAAGGCCCGACCGCAGCCGATGCCAGCCCGCAGGCGGATGACACCGAGCCCGAAAAGAGCACCAGGTTGGGCTCCTCGTAGGTTTTTCCCATGCCCTTGAACAGCGCGCTCCAGACATCCTCGGTGTCCGCCAGCACCACCGCGACGAAATCGGCCAGGCGGTTCTCCTCGGGCGTACCCGAATAGGGCGCAGACTGGGATGCGGGGTCGGGCAGCTGCAGGGGGTTCTGCTGAAGGAGGATGGAGGGGTCGACCCCGAAGTAAAGAGCAACGAGCACTACGATCAGGGTGCCTATGCCGCCGCCGGCAACGCCTCTGCCGACCCGCATGCCGCGGCGGTCCTCCACACGGTCGCTGCGCCTTCCGTCTTCCCATCGCATGGCTGGTATGCTCCAAATCGGAAGCGATGAAATTTTAATGCTGCGAGAATAGCGATCTATTCGAGCCAAGTCAACGGCAGCCGCAGAACCGGCAGCCGCCGAGGACCCGCCAGGGATCCCCCCGCCGCCCCGCGCAC